>CAYMMT010000160.1:0-6285 GCA_964391555.1 uncultured Rhodobacterales bacterium | reverse complement strand
ATGGCGTGAGCGTGCTTGAGGGGCGAGGTGGAGTTGATATTGGTATACATCCGGGGCGTGGCGCGGAACTCCTCGTCCGTCAGGCCGCCCGCGATGCGCACCATCTCCATCACGTCCTCGACCCGCTCCTTTCCCAGCGAATAGGCATGGGCCACCTTGTCGGTCAGGACCAGCTTGTCGAACACCACGTCGAGATGCCGGACCGAGGCATGGACGTCCACCGGCTCCACCGGATAGCCGCCCGCGAAATGGATGCAGTTGAAATACTGGGTCAGCCGCAACAGGTTGGCGCATTGCGCGCGGTTGCCCGAGACCTTCTTGCCGATTTCCAGATCAAAGTAGTTCGGCGGCGACGACACGTTCCCGAAAAGCAGCGTCCGGCCCCCGACCGTGATCTGCCTGTCGGGGTTGCGCGGGGTGAGGGTGAACCGGGACGGCGCCTTGCCGATCATCTCCATCACCCAGTCCCGGCCCATCTTCACATTCGTGCCGTCGACCTTGCAGCCCGCCTGTTTGTAGAGGTCCAGCGCCTCTTCGTTCAGGAACTCGATCCCGATATCCTCAAGGATCCGCATGGCCCCGTCGTGAATCCGGGCAACGCCGTCTTCGTCCAATGGCTCCGTCGGGCGATCGGTATTCTCGATCATCGCCCAGGGCTTTTGCTGGATCACGGCGGTCCCGCGGCGCGCGGCGTTTCCGCGGCGGCCTCCGGAGCGGCGGCGGGCTGGCGGGTCGGTGTCGGGCATCGGGTCATCCTCGTCGTTTCGGACGAAGAAACCGCGCCAAGGGGCGGACTGCCTTGCCCTATGCGACCGATCCTGTCGCATCCAGCCACTCCGGCAGCGCCGCAATCGACGGAAGGACGACATCGGCATGGGGCCGCAAGTCGGCTTCGGTCGCCGGACCTGTCAGGACGCCGACCGTTGTCATACCCGCGGCTCGGCCCGCGATCAGGTCATGGGTGCTGTCCCCGATCATCGCGCAGTCCCCGGGGGGCAATTCCATGGCCCGCGCCGCCGCAAGAAGCGGGCCGGGCGCGGGTTTTGAGCCGTAGCCACTGTCATATCCGGCCACGAAGTCGAACAGCGTCTCAATTCCGGACCGGCCCAGATGCGCCCGGGCCGGGGCTTCGCCGTCATTGGTCACAACGGCGGTTCTGACCCCCCGGGCCCGGATGTCTGACAGCAGTGCGCGCAGATCCGTGACCGCCACCTGTGTCACGCTTGCCGCAAGCGCGTTAAGCTTTGTGACCAGATCGTCCACCGGTTGCGGCGGCACATATGGCAGGACCACGTCGGCCACCTCGCGGGAGGTGTGCGCGATCACGATGGAGCCGGGCAGGAACGCCTCCCTGGCCAGGTCGTAGCCCAGAACCTCCGCCAGGGTGGTGCGACGCTCCGCATCCCCTTGGGCCAGATCGTCGATCAGACCCGCGCTCCACGCCCCCCAGGTCCCGTTGAAGTCGTAGAGCGTCCCGTCCTTGTCGAAGATCAACCCGCGTATGTCCCCGCCCTCCTGCTGACGATCCGACTGGTGGCGGCGATGTCGGGGATTTGCAAGGTTGAGAGGCCTGATCCACCGGACGCCCGGCCCGACCCCAACCTCACGTCCAGTGATGCGCCTCTCCGCCGGGAAGCACGGCCCGCGCCCGCATCGGCGCGTCATAGGGCACGCCATGGGCGTCGCAAAAGGCCACGACCCACGCATCATCCATCGTCAGGAAGTCCAGAACCGAGGCCAGAAACTCCGGTTCCGCCGCCCGCTGGCGCAAATCCCCGGCCGTCGCGCCCGTGGCCCCCATGAACACGCCACAAAGCTCCTGATCGGCCGCCAACCAGGCCAAGGCGCGGAGCGCGAGGTCTTCTGCAAGGGTCGGCGTCATTCATCCAGGTTACGTTGATGGAAACCCTTTGTTAACTATTCCGTGGAACTTTGCAGGTGCAATTCGGCTGTTGCGTTTGTGAGGGAAAATTGAATGCCTGCCCGCATTCTCATCATCGACGGCATTGCGACCAACCGCATCGTCCTCAACGTCAAATTACTGGCCGCACAATACCTTGTGGATACGGCCTGCGATTTGACAGAGGCGCGGCTCCTGATCGCTCAGGCGTTGCCGGACATCATCCTGATTTCCTCCAGCCTCGACGGCGCGGAGCGGACCAACGTGACCAGCCGGTTCTGCAGGTCCCTCAAGGAAGACGAGCCGACCGCCGACATCCCCGTGATCGTGATCGCCGCCGGGAACGAGACCGATTACCGGCTTGCCGCGCTTCGGGCCGGGGCCGAGGACGTCATGGCGCGGCCGCTGCGGGATCAGGTCCTGCTGGCACGGATCCGCAGCCTTCTGCGCGCCCGCAGCGCCAGCAAGGAATTGCGCCTGAGAGAGGACACCCGGCGCGCGCTGTCGTTTGCGGAAGCTGCCGCCGGGTTCGACATGCCCGGTCGGGTGGCGGTGATCAGCCGGGCCGCGAAGGACTCGCTCAGCGCGGGGCAGTTGCTCAGCCTGCTGTCCAGCCACGGCTTCACCACCAAGGCCCTGGCAAGCACGCTTCGGGACACGCCCCAGCTCCGCACCGGGCGCACCGACTGCATCCTTGTCGACGGCACCAGCATCGCGCCCGAACGGCTGAACGAGACCTTGCCGCAACTCGTTTCCGAACTTCGCAGCCGCGAGGAGACCCGGCACGTCGGTCAGATTGTCCTCTTGCCCGCCGATGCCGAAGATACCGCCGCGATCCTGCTGGATATCGGCGTGGACGACGTTGTCGAAACGCCGATTTCGGACACCGAACTGACCTTGCGGATCGACGCCGTGGTGCGGCGCACCCGGCAATTGGAGCGGCTGCGCCAGACGGTGCGGGACGGCCTGCGCGCCGCGATCACCGATCCGCTCACCGGGCTCTATAACCGGCGGTATGCCGAGCCCCATCTGGTGCGTCTGGTCGAGGAGGCGACGACCAAGGGGACCAACTTCGCGATCATGGCGCTCGATATCGACCACTTCAAGGAGATCAACGATACCCATGGCCATGCGGCCGGTGATGCGATCCTCGTCGGGCTGGGCAAGGCGCTGCTGGGCTGTGTCCGTCCGCAGGACCTCGTCGCACGGATCGGCGGAGAGGAGTTCCTCGTCGCCATGCCGGACACGTCGCCCGAACTGGCCGAGGCCGCCGCCGAACGCCTGCGCCGCACCATCGCCGTCACCCGGTTCGAAACGACACCCGGCGGTCCACGGCTGTCGATAACGCTGTCGATCGGGGTCGCGATGGCGACGGATCTGGCGACGGCGGGCTCGGATCGGTCCGATCCCCAGATCGACGTGACGGGCATGTTCAAACGCGCCGACGCGGCGCTTTACGTGGCCAAGACCAGCGGGCGCAACTCCGTGAACATGGCGTTGTCGGCGGCCTGACGAACCTCAGTGTCCGTCCCGCGGCCCGTCGCCCGGCGGCCGCCGGTCCGGGCCGCGTCGCAGTTCTGCCTCCAACCGGTCGGCAAACGCGGCGCGCTCTTGCGGGCTCGCCGCCGCCAACCGCTCCGCAAACGCGGCGTGGGCCGCGACCACGACACGCGTTCCCGCATCCCGCTGCTTGGTCAGGAGCGCGTCAAGCCGATCGACATCGAACGGATCCGCTCGCAAAATCTCAACGATTTCAACAAGATCGCGGCGACGTTCCAGGGGTGACGGCGGGCGCGCCGCCGGATTGCCGCGAACTTCCCGGGCGATGGCGCGCCGGTCCTCTTCGTTCAGCGCCCGGATGAAGGGCCCGAAGTTCAGGTTCATCCGCGCCTTGTCTCCGGCCCGACCACTGGCAACGGCGCCCACCACGAGGCCGGCCACCAGCAGGTTCAGCGCCAGCGAAACGAAGAGAACGATCCGAAGCCCGGTGCGCATCTTCGGCCGCGGGGCCTCTGTCGGATCCGGGGGAAGGTCAGTCGCCATGGCTCATCCCTCCGTCCCGATGGTGAACAGATCGGTATCCATTGACACCGAAAGGCTTTCTCCGGTCAGGAACGTGTCGAGCGCGGCCGGCGGCGCCACGCCGAGCCAGACACCGGCGACCGTCGCCGCCGCGAGGCCCGACACCGCCGCCCAGCCGCCCAGGGCCGCGAAGAGCGCCGCACCGAGACTGCGTTTCGGAGCCGCCACAACCCGTCGCGGCATCTCGGTTGCCGCATCGGCGATGATCCGTGCCATCAGGGCCTCCGACACCGGGCCATCGCCGCCGTCGCCACGGGCGGCGTCGAACATCTTGTCGAGATCGTCGTCGCTAATCGTCATCCGCAAACCCCAGTTCTGCCTTGCGCTCGGCGAGAGCCGCCGTCAGCGCCCGTTTGCCCCGGGCGGTCAGACTTTCCACCGCCCGGACGTTGATGTCCATGATCTCCGCGATCCGATCGTTGCCGAGACCTTCGAGGTGCCGCAGTGCCACGGCCTGCGCCTGCCGCTCGGGCAGGTCGGCAAGCGCCGCGCGCAGGGCGGTGACCCGCGCGTCCTGCTGCATCCGTTCGGCGGCGCTCAGCCCGCCGTCCGGGACCGTTTCCGCCGCTTCCATTGGCGCCTGTCGTCTGCGGGCGCGCAGCCGGTCCGTGCCAAGGTTCGCCACAACGCGGTAGAGCCATGTCGATATCCGCGCCTCCCCGGCCCGCCACTTTGGCGCCTGTTTCCAGAGCCTGAGCAGCGCCTCCTGCACCACGTCCTCGGCCTCGGCCCGGTCGCCCAGCATGCGAAAGGCCTGACCCATGGCGCGCGGGGCCATGCGGGATGTCAGGATACGGGCCGCCGACAGGTCCCCCGCCGCATAGGCCGCAAGAAGCCGCGCGTCCTCGTCCGCCTCGTCCGGATCGGGCGAGGAAACCTGTGCCTGAAGGGCGGTCATGGGTCAGAGTGCTAGCCACATCGGAAGGTCTCTGCAATCGGCGGGGTCGGGCGCGGTCCGGGTTCCGGCATGGGACACAGGGTCCGGACCGCGCCTTCGGGGGGCGGCTGCGGGGTTCAGCCGCCGCGGGGGCCGTCGCCGTGGCCACGGCGGTCGCGTCTCTCGTCGCGGGCGGTTTCGAATTCATCGGCCGTCACGACGCCATCGCTGTCGGCATCCATCCGGTCAAAGATCTCGGCCGGATCGGGGCCGCGGCGGCCATCGCGGGCGGACTGCAGTTCGTCGAACTGGATCAGGCCGTCTCCATTGGTATCCACCCGTTCGATCATGCGGGCGATCCGCTCTTCGCGGGCGGTGTCCGCACGGGCCGCCATTTCCTCGGCCGACAGCGCGCCGTCGCCGTTGGTGTCTGCCGCGGCGAAACGGGCCTCGGCCTGGCCTTCCAGTTCATCGATGGTGAGCGATCCGTCGCCGTTGAGGTCCAGCGTCTCGAAATTCATCGGTCCACGGCCGTCGGGGCCGCCCCGGGCCTCGGCGGTGGTGACGATCGTTGCGGTGGCCATCAGGGCGATCAGGAGGGAGGTTTTCAGGTTGGTCATGTCTTGGGTCCTTGGGGTCTTGGCTACTCGGTTTCAGGTTTCTGCCTCCGGCGGCTGTTTTCGCCGAAGTCCCCCTTCCAACGACGCCGCCCGTCATTTCCGTCGCTCCGTGCAAGATTTTTTTTGCGTCCCCGCGCGACATCCGGACGCGGGGCTTTGTGTCCTCTTTCGCAAGACGCATCGAGTACCAGACTCTGAGGGACCGACCCAATCGATGCAAAACCAGAACACCGCCTCGATATCAGATGAAAGACACGACAGTCAGAGCCGCCGACCCGGCGCCCAACACCGACGATGACCGCCCCGCGAAACCCGCGATGTGGCGCGGTTTCCGTCGGCGGTGTCCGAATTGCGGACAGGGTCAGCTTTTCGACGGGTATCTGAAGGTCACCGACACATGCCCAGTCTGTGGCGAGGATCTGCACCACCATCGCGCCGATGACGGCCCCGCTTATCTGACGATCCTCGTCGTCGGCCACCTGCTCGCGCCGATGCTGCACGTGGTCTACGTCAATTTCGAGCCGGAACCACTGGTGATGGCAACCGGTTTTACCATCGCGGCGGTCGGATTGTCGCTGTTCCTCCTGCCCCGGCTGAAAGGCGCGATCGTGGGGTTGCAATGGGCGCGGCGGATGCACGGGTTCGGTGGCGTGACCGACCCCACTTGACCCCGCGGCCAAGGGCTGCACCTCATGGCAGCATGACCAACCGGACACCTGACAAGAGCGCGATCCGCGACGCGGCGACCATTATCCTCGTGCGGGACCGCGCCACGCGGCCCTCGGTGCTGATGGGACAACGCGGCG
>CAYMMT010000159.1:0-6298 GCA_964391555.1 uncultured Rhodobacterales bacterium | reverse complement strand
GTGGTTCGGCGGCGGGTCGGACCTGAACCCCTGCCTGGAATACGACGAGGACACGGCCCATTTCCATGGCCAGCAGAAACTCCACCTCGCGCCCCACGGGGGCGGGCTCTACGACACGTTGAAGGCCTGGGCGGACGAGTATTTCTACATCCCCCACCGCCATCGCGCCCGGGGCGTTGGCGGCATCTTCATGGATGACCGGAACACCGGCGACTGGGAGGCGGATTTTGCCCTGACGCAGGACATCGGCCGCGCCTTCCTGCCGGCATTTGTCCCGCTTGTCGAAAAGCGCCGGGTCTCCGACTGGACCGACGCCGACAAGGAGGCGCAGCTTGTGCACCGGGGGCTCTATGCGGAATACAATCTGGTCTACGACCGGGGCACGAAGTTCGGCCTCGCCACGGGTCACGACGCGAACGCGGTGCTCATGTCGCTGCCGCCGCTGGCGAAATGGGTGTGATCGGGCAACACTAGCGGCCCCACGCCGGGGTGGCTCAGCGCTTTGATCCGTTGGTCCCGTCAAGTCGCTTGACCCCACCCTCATCTCCCGCCACGCCCGATCCATGGTCCCAACCGCCCCCGCTCCGCGCACTGCCGCGTTCCTGATGGTCGTCGCGTCTGCCTTCGTCGCGATGACCACCCTGCTTGCGAAGGCGCTCGGGACCGACAAACTGGGGTCTCCCCTGCACCCGATCCAGATCGCATACGGACGGTTCCTGTTCGCTCTGGTGGCCATCGGCGCGGTCTCGGCCATCCTGCGGCCCCGCCTGGCCGCGCCGAACCTCAAGCTTCACGTGGCCCGCACCGCCCTTGGTGCCGCCGGGGTGACGCTGATGTTCGCCGCGGCGGCCTTCATTCCGCTGTCGGACGCCACTGCGATTTCTTTCCTCAACCCGGTCTTCTGCATGCTGCTGGCCATCCCGTTCCTTGGGGAGCGGGTGGGTCCGTGGCGCTGGACAGCGGCTGTCATCGCGCTGATCGGGGCGCTGATCCTTCTCCGGCCCGGCCCCACGACGTTCCAGCCCGCAGCGCTTCTTGCGCTGGGCGCGGCGGTGGTGTTCGGGGCCGAGGCGATCCTGATCAAGTTTCTCTCGGGCCGCGAACGCCCCCTGCAGATCCTGCTGATCAACAACCTGCTTGGCTGGCTGATCATGGGCATCGCGGTGATCCCGGTCTGGGTCGTGCCAACCGCTGCGCAATGGGCCGCGCTGGCCGCTCTGGGATTTGCCATGGCCGCGGCGCAGGCCTGTTTCGTCAACGCCGTGGCCCGGGCCGATGCGAGCCTCGTGACGCCGCTCTTTTACCTGACCCTGGTCTTTGCGGCGCTTTACGACGCCATGATCTTCGGCACCGTGCCCGACGGATGGTCGCTGACCGGGTCGGCCGTCATTCTCACCGGCGCGGCCCTTCTGGCCTGGCGCGAGGGACGCGCGCAACACCGCGTCTGAGAACCGCGACAAAGCCACGCCTGCCCTTGTATCCGGCGGCTCAGGAGATACATTGCGGCTTCCGCGAATTTCGACCGGGTCAAGGGAGGCACGAACGCCCCGGACCCGGTGCCACCGACAAGGCCACAGCTGGCCAGCCGAAAGGGAAATGGGATGTCCTGGACCGACGAACGCGTCGAGCTGCTGAAAAAGATGTGGGGCGAGGGTCAGTCAGCCAGCCAGATCGCCAAGGAACTGGGCGGTGTGACCCGGAACGCCGTGATCGGCAAGGTGCATCGCCTCGGCCTGTCGAACCGCACCGGCAACGGGGCCAGCGCCGCGCCCGCCAATGGCGCCGCCAAATCCGCAAAGGCCAAGTCCGAGGCCAAACCGGCGCCCAAGGCGAAACCGGCGAAAGGGGCCGGCGCGCCGAAGGCGGCCAAGGATGACGGACCAAAGACCGAACCGGCCGCCCCGCCCCCGATGAGCGCGGCCCGTCGGGCGATCATCCCGGCAGGCCAGCCGCTGCCGCCGCAACCCTCCGCCAACGAGATCAGCCCCGAAGCGCTTGCCAAGGTGAACGAGGTCGAGAAGACCGCCCGCAAGATCAGCCTGATGGAGCTGACCGAGAAGACCTGCAAATGGCCGATCGGCGATCCGGCGACCGAGGAATTCTGGTTCTGCGGTCTGCCGGTCAAACAGGGCAAGCCCTATTGCGAAGCCCATGTCGGTGTCGCCTTCCAGCCCATGTCCTCCCGCCGCGACCGCCGGCGCTAACGCCACGGAATTCCGAGACCGACCGCATGTCGTGTGAGCGGGCGGGGCTCCAGTTCGACAGGGAAGCCTCCGGCGGCTCATACCCGGGAGCGGACATTTGGACAAAGCGCCCTTGTGCGGAATCAAGGGCCGTGAGGCCCGCCGCACATCGTCTGGCCGCCCCCCGGCCAGGCGATTTGGTGAACACAGTCAACAGCTTTGATCGCCTTCGGGCTTGGCTGCCATGACGTGAGGGGGGGCGATCCCTTGGATCGCCTGACCGCGGCCAGACGATGCGCGGCCAGCGCAAGACGAACCAAATGTACGCTCCCGTCCAATAGCGGCCGTTGGCGCTCAACCCTCGGGGGCGGAATCAAGGGCTTTGGCCCGCCGCCCCGTCGTCGGGCCGCCCCGGAGGCCGGCGATTTGGTTGGGCCAGCGTATCGTCCCGGGCGCCTTCGGATCTGGCAGCCATGACGTGCCCGGAGACGGCTGTCTGTTCGCCGGACCGCGGCCCGCCAATGGAGCGGCTCAGCACGACAGCGGCAAGCTCGGTCCCCCGGCCGGATCCCTCCGAACGAGACGAAACCCCCAGCGGCGGAAATGGGCTCAAATCCGCCGCTTCGCACCACCACCGCCTACATCATCCCGACTCGGCCAGGCGTGACGGGCAGTCGCGGCGCACTTCCCTTTCGCGCAGGCCGGTCTCGATCAGCATGCAACGGTCGCGGGCCTCATAGTAGTAGCCGCGGGCGTACCAGCCCACGGCGGTCGCTTCGTCGCCATAGGACAACAGCCACGCGCCGCGCAGGTATTTGACCGCCCATTGCAGGTTGGTGTCGGCATCGAGCAGATCGGACGCCTCTCCGCGAAAGCCCATGCCGCGGGCGGTCGCGGGCAGGATCTGCATCATGCCCCAATAGGGACCGTTCCGTGCCGCGGGGCGGTAGTCGCTTTCGCGCTGGATCACCCGATGCACGAGGCTGCGCGGCACCTCGTAATGGTCCGCCCATTTGTTCACGAGCATCCGGATCTCGGGCGTCTCATTGGGGTAGAGCGGGGGGTCGATGGCCCGGGGGGCCGGGTCCGGCGCGCGCCCGCAGGCGGCCACGAACAGGATCAGAACAAGGGGCAACAGTCGCATCGGGAACCACCATCCGGTGCCGTCCATTTTGGCCTTGCCGGGCCGTTGTGGACAACAGCGAATCTCCGGGGCGGCAGCGCTGCGCCGACGCCAAGCCTTGCGATCCGGCAAACCCGGCATGCGCCGCGTTGCGTCCCCCACGGCGGATTTGGCACCGACGCGATACCGACGTAATACCGAGGTAATACCGACGTTGCGATTTTGGCTGGCCTTCCCCCCGTTGCGCGGGGACGGTATAGCGGCGCCATGGCTCAGAACCCGCCCGATCTCCGCCCCGACCTTGCCCCCCGGGGGACGTTTCGTGACGCGCCCCGGCCCGGGCAGCCGACGGTGGGGATGGTGTCGCTCGGCTGCCCCAAGGCGCTCGTGGACAGCGAACGTATCCTGACCCGGCTCAGGGCGGAAGGTTACGCGATTTCAAATGATTACAGCGGCGCCGAGGCGGTGGTCGTGAACACCTGCGGGTTTCTCGACAGCGCCAAGGCCGAGAGCCTGGAGGCGATCGGGGAGGCATTGCAGGAGAACGGCAAGGTGATTGTCACCGGCTGTCTGGGCGCCGAGCCCGACTACATCACCGGCGTGCATCCCAAAGTTCTCGCCGTGACCGGGCCGGAGGCCTATGAACAGGTTCTTAACGCGGTCCACGCCGCAGTGCCGCCGGCGCCGGACCCGTTCATCGATCTGCTGCCGCCACAGGGCGTGAAGCTGACGCCAAGGCATTATTCTTACTTGAAAATTTCCGAAGGCTGCAATCACGCCTGCAAGTTCTGCATCATTCCCGACATGCGCGGCAGGCTCGTCTCTCGCCCGCACCGCGCGGTGCTGCGCGAAGCCGAAAAACTGGCCGAAGCCGGGGTGAGTGAACTGCTTGTCATCTCGCAGGATACCTCGGCCTACGGCACCGATTGGAAGGATCGGGAGGACAAGTTCCCGATCGTGCCGCTGGCCCGCGATCTGGGACAGTTGGGGATGTGGGTGCGGCTGCACTACGTGTATCCGTATCCGCATGTGGCCGATCTTATCCCCCTGATGGAGCAGGGAAAAATCCTGCCGTACCTCGATATCCCGTTTCAGCACGCGCATCCCGATACGCTCCGCCGGATGGCGCGGCCCGCGGCTGCGGAACACACGCTGGACCGGATCGCGGAATGGCGCGCGATCTGTCCGGACATGACCCTGCGATCCACCTTCATCGTCGGCTATCCGGGGGAAACCGAGGAGGAATTCCAGACCCTCCTCGACTGGCTCGACGCGGCCCAACTCGACCGGGTCGGCTGCTTCCAGTACGAAGACGTCGACGGCGCCCGCGCCAATGCGTTGCCCGATCAAGTCGAGGCCGATGTAAAGCAGGAGCGCTGGGAGCGCTTCATGGCAAAATCCCAAGAGATTTCAGAGGCCAAGCTTGCCGCGAAGGTGGGGCAGCGTCTGGAGGTTCTGGTCGATGATATCGACGCCGATGGCGTCGCCACCTGCCGCACCAAAGCCGACGCGCCCGAGATCGATGGCAACCTTTTCGTCGACGAGGGCACCGAAGGCCTTGCCGTTGGCGACCTCGTGACCGTGGAGGTGGACGAGGCCGGAGAATACGACCTCTGGGGGCGGCGGGTTTGACCGACAACGCCCCGCTGGACAGAAGCACCTCTTCGCCTATGTCGCCGCCCATGCCCGGCACGACTGATATCCTCTACAACGGCCAGTGCCCGATCTGTTCAATCGAAATCCGGCACTACGAACGGCAGGCCCAGCGTCATGATCTGCCGGTGCGGTTCGAAGACCTCAACGATGTGAACCTGTCACGCTGGGGCGTGACAGCGGACGCGGCGGCGCGGCGGCTCCACGTCTTGCATGATGGCGAAATCCTGTCGGGAATTCCGGCGTTCATCGTTCCCTGGCGACAGATGCCGCGCTACCGCTGGGTGGCAGGATTGGTGAGCCTGCCGGGTGTGCGACAGCTGGCCATTCTGGTTTACGACCGTGCGTTGGCCCCGGCGCTCTTCGCGCTGCACAAGCGGCGGCAACGGCGCGCGTCGCGGGGGTAATGGCCCGGGATTGACCTGTATCAACGCAAGGATCCGGCGGATGGGGCAGACTATCGCAAAACCGCCTTGGAGGACCCATGCCCGATACGCTCGCCCCGACCAAGACACGGAAAACCGCTCCGAAACCGCGCACCGCGCAGAAGATGGCGCGCGGACCGTATGAGAAGGAAAAGGCAAAGCTGCAGGCCGAACTCCTGAAGGTCCAGCTCTGGGCGCAGGAAACCGGGCAACGGTTTGTGCTGTTGTTCGAGGGGCGGGACGCGGCCGGAAAGGGCGGAACCATCAAGCGCTTTACCGAGCACCTGAACCCGCGACAGGCCCGCGTCGTGGCGCTGAACAAGCCGACCTGGGAGGAAAAAGGTCAGTGGTATTTCCAGCGGTATGTCAAGGAGTTGCCCACGATTGGCGAAATGGTTTTCTATGACCGCTCCTGGTACAACCGCGCCGGGGTCGAGAGGGTCATGGGCTTTTGCGAACCCTGGGAATACCTTGAGTTCATGCGCCAGACACCCGAACTGGAACGCATGCTGGTGCGGTCCGGTATCCAGCTCTACAAATATTGGTTCTCGGTCACGCGAAGTGAGCAGAAAGCCCGTTTTGACAGCCGCGAGACAGACCCGTTGAAGCAGTGGAAGCTAAGTCCGATCGACAAGGCGAGCCTTGGCAAGTGGGACGACTACACAGAGGCCAAGGAGGCGATGTTCTTCTACACCGACACCGCCGACGCGCCCTGGACCGTGATCAAGTCCAACGACAAGAAACGGGCCAGGATCAATTGCATGCGGCATTTCCTGTGGAGTCTCGATTACCCGGGCAAGGACCTGGATGTGGTGCAGGCCCCGGATCCTCTGGTCGTCGGGTCGGCGGGACATGTGCTGCACGGGACGGATCACATTCTCGGCAAGTCCCTTCATCCGCAGACACGGCGGGCC
>CAYMMT010000158.1:0-6335 GCA_964391555.1 uncultured Rhodobacterales bacterium | reverse complement strand
TCAGCCTCCCACCGCCCAGCGGGCCCAGAAGCCGCCAAGCACTTCGAATTTCGCGAGGAATGCCACCAGCACGACCCAGGCGAGGCTCATCGGCAGGAAGACTTTCCAGCCCAGGCGCATCAACTGATCGTAGCGGTAACGCGGGGTGATGGCCTTCACCATCGCGAAGATGAAGAAGACAAAGACCATCTTCGCAGCCATCCAGAACAACCCATCCGGCAGCCCCGGGATCGGCGACAGCCACCCGCCGAGGAACAGGAGCGACACCAGCGCGCACATCAACACCACGGCCATCAACTCACCGATCATGAACAGCAGGAACGGGGTCGAGGAGTATTCCACCTGATAGCCTGCCACGAGTTCGGATTCCGCCTCCGGCAGGTCGAAGGGTGGGCGGTTCGTTTCAGCCAGGGCGCTGATGAAGAACAAAAACAGCATCGGAAAATGCGGGATGAAGTACCAGCCAAGGATGCCGTAGCCCGTGTCTTGCGCCTGCACGATGGCGCTGAGGTTCATCGACCCCGTCGAGATAATCACGCCAATGATGATCAGACCGATGGAAACCTCGTAGGAGATCATCTGTGCCGCCGATCGCAGCGAGCCGAGGAACGGATATTTCGAATTCGATGCCCACCCCCCCATGATCACGCCGTAGACCTCGAGTGAGGAGACGGCAAAGATGTAGAGGATCGCAACATTGATATCGGAGACGACCCAACCATCGTTGAACGGGATCACGGCCCAGGCCATGATCGCCAGCGTCAGGGAGATGACGGGGGCGAGAAAAAAGACGAATTTGTCCGCGCCTGCCGGCACGACAATCTCTTTCACGATGTATTTCAGGAAGTCCGCGAATGACTGCAGCAGCCCCCACGGCCCGACCACATTGGGCCCGCGGCGCAGCATCACGGCGGCCCAGACCTTGCGGTCGGCATACATCAGAAAGGCGAGGCTCACCAGGATCGGCACCAAAACCAAAAGGCTCTGGCCAAGCACCAAGAGCAGGATGCCAAGGTTCGTTTGTGTAAAGAACTCAATCATTTGAGCTCCCCTCTTCAGATGGTCGGGATGCCGTTGCGCTGGCAGTCAGCGACGGTCACCTCGGCATCAATGGTCTTCAACCCGGCAGGCAGGGCGGCGGAAATCGTATAGACGGCATCGGCGGTCCAGCGCCCGGCACCCTCATCAATAGTGGTTCGGACATGGCGGGCAAACCCGTACCCCCGGATCAGGGCGTACTGAGCCGCGGCGCACTCGGCATAACGGGTCACGTCGTCCGATGTTTCGGGACCGCGCATCGACACACGGACGTTGACAAGATCATCATCTATCAGGCGCGTCTCCACGCCTCCGTAAACCAGACCTGTGGTCGCAACGGAGGCCGCTTCGCAAGCGACGAGGGGGAGGCAGGTCGTGGCCACCATGATACGCCGCAATCCTCCCTTCACTCCGCCGCCATCGCGGCGCCGCCGCGCTCGGACGCGAGACGGCTGAGTTCGGCCATCACCTCGCTCGCGCGCGCGATCGGGTTGGTCAGGTAGAAGTCGGCCACCGTGGCCGGGAAGTCACCGCCGGCCATCTCGCTACCTTCGGGCAGTTGCCAGTCATTCTCGGGCACCGTGTCGATGCCGGCAAGATGCGGCACCTCGGCGATCAGCGCCTGACGCAACTGCGCAAGACTGTCGAACGGCAAGACAGCGTCAAGTTCACCGGACAAGGCCCTGAGAATGGACCAGTTTTCCTTTGCTTCACCCGGAGCGAACCCGGCGCGCATGGCCAGTTGCGGTCGACCTTCGGTGTTTACGAAAAGACCGTTCTCTTCCGTGTAGGCCGCGCCCGGAAGGATCACGTCGGCTCGGTGCGCGCCCCGATCCCCGTGACTGCCCTGATAGATAACAAAGGCGCCGTCCGGGATCGCCGTTTCGTCCACCCCAAGATTGTAGACAACATCAGCTGCAAGCGCCTCGCCCATGCCGCCGGGACAGGTCGCATTGATGTCCATCGCGCCAACACGCCCGGCCGCCCCATGAAGAACCATGAATTTGGAGTTGCCGGTCGCGGCGGTGGCCATCGCCGTTGCCAGGACTGCCGCACCGTCGTCGCCGACCAGCGCGCCCTGGCCCACAATCACCACACCCCGCGCGCCTTCCGCGTCCGGGTTGTCCGTACCTGCCAAGGCACGCAGAGCTTCGCGACCGGCGCCAAGTTCCGTGACGTCGTAGGTCAGGTCTGCCGGCGCCCCGATCCGGGCGACCTTGGCCCCCTTCAGCCACGCCTTGCGAATGCGTGCGTTCAGGACCGGTGCCTCGTTTCGCGGGTTGGTTCCGATCAACAGGATCGTGTCGGCATCGTCGATATCCGCGATGGAAGCGGTCCCCACATAAGCCGAACGGTTGCCGGCAGGCAATTTCGCATCGTCGGTCCGGCATTCGACAACGCCGCCCTGCCCTTCGATCAATTGCTTGAGCGCAAAAGCGGCCTCAACCGGGGCGAGGTCACCCACGAGTCCGGACAGTTTGGTCGCGCCCTTGATCGCCTCGGCTGCCTTGCCAAGCGCTTCCCCCCAACTTGCGGGACGCAGCTTGCCGTTTTCGCGCACGTACGGTTTGTCCAGCCGCTGCCGACGCAGACCGTCCCAGATGAAACGGGTCTTGTCCGAAATCCACTCTTCATTCACGCCGTCATGATTCCGGGGCAGGATGCGCATGACCTCGCGGCCTTTGGTGTCGACCCGGATGTTTGACCCCAGCGCGTCCATCACGTCGATCGACTCTGTCTTGGTCAATTCCCAGGGCCGCGCGGTGAACGCATACGGCTTCGATACCAGAGCCCCGACAGGGCAGAGATCGATGATGTTGCCCTGCATGTTGGACTGCAGCGTCTGACCGAGATAGGCCGTGATCTCGCTATCCTCGCCGCGTCCGGTCTGGCCCATCTGTGTAATCCCGGCAACCTCGGTCGTGAAACGGACACAGCGGGTGCAGGAGATGCAGCGGGTCATGTGGGTTTCGACCAGGGGTCCAAGGTCGAGGTCCAGCGCCGCCCTCTTGGGCTCGCGGTAACGGGAGAAATCCACGCCGTAGGCCATGGCCTGATCCTGCAGATCGCATTCCCCGCCCTGGTCGCAGATCGGGCAATCCAATGGGTGGTTGATCAGGAGGAACTCCATCACCCCTTCCCGTGCCTTCTTGACCATGGGCGAGTTGGTCTTGACCACCGGCGGCTGGCCTTCCGGTCCCGGGCGCAGGTCCTTGACCTGCATGGCACAGGAGGCGGCCGGCTTTGGCGGCCCACCGACGACTTCGACAAGGCACATCCGGCAGTTCCCGGCAATGGAGAGACGCTCGTGATAACAGAATCGCGGGATTTCGATTCCCGCCACTTCGCAGGCCTGGATCAGGGTCATGGCCCCCGGCACTTCGAGCTCGACCCCGTCGATGACGACCTTGCGCACGTCGGACATGGCTGATGTCCCCTGTTCCCGCGTTGCTTTCGCGCCCATTTTCGGACCTCAACCAAAATTGGCCGGGACCTGTCAGCGACGCATTGCGGGCGTTCTAGCGGGATCGGTCGGCGAGCGAAAGAGACATTGCGGTCGCAGAATGACGCGGATCGAAAAGAGTGGTGTTAGCGCAAAAGCCGGCCGGTCGCGCTGCCGGAGGCCATCTCGGCCCGACCAACCGCGCAAAACGTCTCGGGCTCCCCTTCGACAGCGCCTTTTTCGGCCAGCCGCGTTTCGGCAATGGCGATCAGTCGGCGCTCTTCATCCTTGTCGTCGATATAGGCGTCGATTTCATCGTTGGAGTAGCCAAGCTCCCGGGCATGCTGCCGCAGGGAGTTCAGATACGCGATGCCCCGAAGCGTCCGCGGCTCGAGGCTGTCACAGCGTTCGGCAATGCGAATCGCCATGCCCGTGGCGATCAGACCTTCGCTGACCGCGGCAACATCCTTGAGCGGGATCTGAGCAAGGCCCGGTGACGCGCCTGATGCAAGAAGAACCGACCACAAAAGGGATTTCATACGCTCGACGTCCTTGTCTTGTTTGACCCCCGAAATCGGAATTCGGGTCCGGTTATTCAATATCACCGCCTGCCGGGAGCGGCATTCGGCTCAAATCCGGCGGCAGAAATTACCACGGTCAGCAGACGCTGATGCGGTTGCGTCTTTCGTCGACAGTGTTGCCGGACGGTCCGGCCGGACTGACATCGGGGATCGTTGCGTTGGCATGACACGGCCTCTTCCCTCTGCATCCGAATCCCGTATGGTGGTCGTGAACCAAGATCATCTGGCAGAAACGGAACCGATCCGATGGCGCGCCGCATTGATTACGGAAATCTGATGCACCGGCATATGCGCAAGCTGATTCAGCAGGTGTTGGAAGGCGTCGCCGCCGAGGGTTTGCCGGCCGATCACCACTTCTTCATCACCTTCGACACCATGCACCCGGACGTCGAGATCGCGGATTGGCTTTCCGATCGATACCCCGGCGAAATGACGGTGGTCATGCAGCATTGGTTCGACAACCTGACCGTCACCGACGACGGGTTCTCCGTGACCCTGAACTTCGGCAATTCACCCGAGCCGCTGTACATCCCGTGGGACGCGATCAAGACCTTCGTCGATCCGTCCGTCGAGTTCGGTTTGCGATTCGAGGCTCAGGAGGACGGATCCGATGCGGTTCCTGTCGCTCAACCCACACCTCGTCCGAAGCCCAAAACCGCTCCGGAGCCGAAATCCGCCCCCGTCGAGTCAGCCCCCGAGGCCAAAACCGACGCCGGCACACACGGGGATGCGGAGGTCGTCAGCCTCGACAAGTTTCGCAAGCACTAGGGTCAGTCCGCCCAGAACCATGGCGGGCTCTCCGCCAGGGCCGGTATCGGACGATACATGTCCCGAAGTCGCAAACCGAACAGGCGCCCCCGGACGATCCATGCCACGCCGAAAGCCAGCAAAGCCACGAATTCCAGAATGAATGTCCAGTTGCCTTCATCCCATCCGGGGAGCGGGCGTCCCGCCAGATAGAGCGCGAAATTCAGGATCAGCGCGGTCAGGCACAGGCAGATCACGATCGCACAAGTCAGATAGAAGGTGTTCCTGACAACCTTGACCCGCGTCAGATCCCCGTATTCGTCCCTGTGCACCACCACGTTGACGCGCGCCATGACGCGCCAGCAGTACCAGGCCAGAAACCCGAACATGACCGCGGCCGATCCGTAGTGAATGTAGTCGGACACCGGCGATAGCCGAAAGACCGCGGTGATTCCGGCCTCCAGCGAAAGGCGCTCCGGATCGCTGCCGGCCATGAGGCCCTCCAGAAACGGCCGCGCCGTGAACGGGACCTGCTCGGGCGAACAGCCATGACCGGACGTGGGGAATACCGCGACGCCGAGCGCCGCAGCCCCCGCCAGCGAGGCGGCGATGTTCTCCCGCCGAATGTCGGACCGATAAGCCATCAGGAAGGCAGCGATCATGCTGAGGGACGCTACAAAGACGCTGCCCCAGAACCTGCTGTAATAGAAGTGGCTTATGGAATTTGGCATGCAATCCAGAACTGTCTCGCCGATGATCCAGAAGCCGATTGACAGGAACAGGGCGATGACGCCCACAAGGTTCGCAAGGAAGGTCTGGTCGAGCTCATAGCGCAGCGGCTGTTCCGGCACCGGTCGAGCCGTCCTCTCCTGCTCCGGCGCCACGGCGATCCGGGTTGTGCCCCTGGCCCGCGCGCCAGGATCGGTGCTCAGCTTGTATCGCCCCCGCGATGTCGCCGCGCCTTCGTCAACCGGAGACAGCGCCGTGATGATGTGCCTTATCATTTCCGTCTCCCTGACCCTGCGCCACCCTGGCCGATTTACTCCCGGCGTCACCACGGCTAGAGGGTGCGCAACAGTATACCAACGGAGCCGCCCATGACGTCCACCCGCACCGAAACCGACAGCTTTGGCCCCCTGGAGGTTCCCGCCGATCGTTACTGGGGCGCGCAAACACAACGCTCGAGCATGAACTTTCCCATCGGGTGGGATAAGCACACCGTTGCCGTGGTCCGCGCCCTCGGCAAGTGCTTGCGAGAGCCTCGGGAGAGTCTTCAGATTCTCGCGCTCAAGGCCCTGGGCAAGCTCGGAGCGTCCGATGTGGCCCAGGTCGTGGTGCCGCTGATTCTCGGGGAGGGGGTCCTCCGCGAGCATGCGCTGACCGTCGTCACCGCGATCGGTGCGAAGGCCTCGCCGCACGTCCAGAAGCTCTACTCCGAGGCCGATCAAGGTGGTCGCCGAGCAGTGGTTACGGCTTTGGCGGGCATCGGAGGGCGCCAGTCGCTCCAGTTCCTCATCGAGCAGTTG
>CAYMMT010000157.1:0-6348 GCA_964391555.1 uncultured Rhodobacterales bacterium | reverse complement strand
GTGACTATCAGCGGATCGAAGGCGTCCTCGCCCAAGAGTATTTTCACAACTGGCCCGGCAACCGGATCACCTGCCGCGACTGGTTCCAGCTGTGCCTCAAGGAAGGGCTGACCGTCTTCCGGGACCAACAGTTCACCTCCGACATGCGTTCTGCCGCCGTCAAACGGATCGAGGACGCAAGCCTCATCCGCAGTCATCAGTTCCGCGAGGATCAGGGTCCGCTGGCACATCCGGTCCGCCCCGAAAGTTTCATCGAGATCAACAACTTCTATACCATCACCGTCTACGAAAAGGGGGCCGAGGTCATCGGCATGCTCAAGCGTCTCGTCGGAGACGGGGCCTATGACGATGCGCTGCGGCTTTATTTCGACCGGCATGACGGCGAGGCGGCCACGATCGAGGATTGGCTAGCCTGCTTCGAAGTCGCGGCGGGTCGCGATCTTGGCCAGTTCCAGCGTTGGTACGCGCAGGCTGGCACGCCCCGGATCACGATCGCCGACGACTTTGATGACGGTGTCTACACGCTTGATATCAAACAGCACTCCCCGGAAACCCCCGATGGATCGCCCAAGGAGCCTCAGGTCATCCCGCTGGCCGTCGGGCTGCTCGATGCGGAGGGTCGCGAGGTGGCCGAAACGCGGGTGCTGGAACTGACCCAGTCCGAACAGCGCTTCGAATTCTTTGACCTCGAGGGCCCGCCGATCCCGTCGCTGAACCGCGAATTCTCGGCCCCCGTGGTGATCGAACGGGAGCAAACCCGGGCGGAGCGCGCCCTGCTGCTGGCGCATGACACCGATCCCTATGTCCGATGGGAAGCCGGTCAGAGCCTGCTTCGCGACGCCCTGACCGCGCGGGTCAACAACATCAACGACCCCGACGACCGATTGGTGGACGGACTGCAACAGGTTCTGGGCGACACCACGCTCGACCCGGCCTACCGGTCGCTGATGCTGGAATTGCCGAGCGAAGGGGAAATCGCGCAGCACCTGCACGGCATTGGCCAGATCCCTGATCCGACCGAGATTCACCGGGCCCGGGAGGCTCTGATCGTGCAGATTGCCCGGACGCTGCAGGATCAACTGGTCGAGCTGCGCGCCGCCAACACGGTCACCGGACCCTATCGCCCAACGGCCGAGGATACGGGCAAGCGCAGTCTGGCCGGCAACGCGCTTTATTACCTGAGCCGTATCGACGGCGGCGTTGCCTCGGCCGCGCAGTTTGCCACCGCCGACAACATGACCCAGTCGATCTCGGCGCTGACGAACCTCGTCGCGATCGGCAAGGGCGCCGAAGAGCTTGCCATGTTCGAGGACCGCTGGCGGGACGACTTCCTCGTTCTCAACAAATGGTTCGGCCTGCAAATTGCCGGCTGCCCCCCCGAACATGCCGTCGCCAACGCAATACGCCTTGCAGAACATCCTGAATTCGATTGGAAAAACCCCAATCGCTTCCGGTCCGTGGTTGGCGCCCTGCCCGGCAATCCGGCCGGATTCCATCAGGCCGACGGCGCTGGCTACCGGTTTCTTGCCAACTGGCTGATCCAGCTCGATTCGATCAATCCGATGACAGCGGCGCGGATGTCCTCGGCATTTTCAACGTGGACGCGGTACGACGAGGACCGGCAGGCCCTGATCCGGGCGGAACTGGAGCGGATTGCCGGTCGCGATGGACTGTCGCGCGATCTGGGCGAAATGGTCGGCCGGATGCTGGCGGCGTGATCTGGGAGTGGGACCGCCCCGCACGAACCCGAGGCACGCTCATCATCCTTGGCGGCGCTTGGGTGGCGATCCTGGCCCTGTGGCAGGTGATCCACCTGCACGGCGCGATTGCGGTGATCCTGTTTCTGGCCACGCTGCCGCTTGTTCTTGACCTGTGGCGCGGGCGCGTGCAGCACATGACGGTGTCCGGGACGCGACTGACATGGGATGCCGGCGGCGCGCCTGGCGAGGTCGGGTTGGACGCCGATACCAAGGTGTCGCTCCGCCGACGGCTCGACGGCGGCTTGCGCATCGTCGTCACGGATCGGTTTGGCCGGGAAACCCGGCTGCCGCCCGAACTGGATCCACCGCTGGCCCCCCTGGAGGCGGCGCTGAAGCAAAGCCCGGCGCAGGTTCGTCGCGATCCGTTTCGCCTGATCTGAGTCCCGCCGCGCTGATCCTGACGGGGGAAGCGCGCCCGGATGATCGTTCCCGAGACGTCGGGAAACGGGGCCGGTGGCCGGCGCGCGGGCTATGGCGAGGCACCGCGTTCGCGCCGCGCACCAGCCCCCCAAAGGGGCGAAATATCCGACTTTTTACTAATAGTATCAGAATTTTAATTCGATTCAGCGAACGACGATCCCCCTCCTGCAACGCAAATGCGCAGGGCTCCGAAGCTGTTGCGCGTCAGCTATCCCCCGCCGGGAGGAGCGCACGGTGTTGCGCGCCCCTGTGCATCGTTGCGCGGAACATGCTAAAGTTACGCCAGCGTTACACTGTCGTGGTCCAAGGGCTGTTATGGAAGACCGAATTGATCCACTGATCGCCGAGCGTGCGCCCTGGCTCTATCGCAATCGGCCCGGAACCCGGGCGGTGCGGGCGTTGTTGAACAGAACGCTGAGCTATGACCGCACGATCGAGATCGCGAAATCGCTGGAATGGGCGAATTCCGTCGAGATCATGAGCCACATGGGAGAGATGCTGGCCAAGGATGTTGAGGCCACGGGCCTGAGCAACATTCCCGCCCACGGACCCGCGCTGATCGTCGCGAACCATCCCACCGGGATCGGCGACGGAATTGTTCTGCAACACCTGATTCGCCCGATTCGCGAGGATGCGTATTTCTTTGCCAATTCGGACATCCTGCGGGTGGTGCCGCAGATGGATGATTTCATCTGTCCCGTGGAATGGCGCCGGGACAAGCGCACCCACGGCAAGACACGAGAAACGATGGCCTTCACACGCCGCGCGGTCAGCGCCGGGCGTCTTGGCGTGATCTTCCCGTCCGGACGGCTGGCAAAGCGACGCGGGTTGCGGCTTTATGAACGGCCGTGGATGGCCTCGGCGGCGATGCTGGCGCGGAAGTTCGAACTGCCGGTCATTCCCGTGAACATCCGGGCGCGGAACTCGGTCCTGTTTTACCTGTTTGACCTGCTGCATCCGACGTTGCGGGATATCACCCTGTTCCATGAGACGCTCAACAAGGCCCGCCAGCCGTTCAGGATCAACGTCGGAGAGCCGATTTCACCATCCGCCCTGCCGGCGAACTCGGAAGACGGGATCGAGATGCTGCGGCGGGCGACCCTGGCGCTGGGTGTCGATGGTCAGACGGTCAGCCTTGTCCGGGCAACGCGCAAGCCGCTCGTCCGCTGATCGCCGCATCGCAGGATCCTTTCTGAAGGCCCGGGGCGCGATATCCGGACCCGGTCACAGCTTCGATGAGATGACGCCGGTTGCAAAGCCACCCATGCGGAGTTCTCCGAAAAGCCGCTGATACTCGATCTTCGGGCAGCGGTTCTGGATCACGTGGATGCCCGCCGCCTCGGCTTTGGCCGCTGCCTCCGGGTGCATGACGCCGATCTGCATCCAGATCGTCCTCAGCGCCGGCCAACGCGTCATCGCCGCATCCACGATTTCCGGCACCGCCTCTGACCGGCGGAAAATATCGACCATATCGACGTCGTCGTCGGGCACGGCTCCCAGATCGCCATGGACCGTGGCCCCCAGCAGGTCTTGCCCGGCAAGGCCCGGATTGACCGGGATCACGGTGAAACCTTTCAGGCCCAGATAACGCGCGACATAGTAGGAGGGCCTGACCGGATTTGACGACACGCCCACCACCGCGATCTTCCTTGTGCGGGTCAGGATGTCTCGCAGGAACTTGTCTGAATAGGTCATGGCCGGGACCCTAGGAAGAAACCACGAAAGAAAAAAGCGCCCAGGGAGGGGCCCGGGCGCATAAAGTGTGGAACGAGGGACAGTTACCGACGCCCGCTGGTTCCAAAAGCGTGCGTCTGGGAGGTAGGTATGATCTCGCGCGCGGTTGAGAAGGTCAGATCAGCGAAATGTGATCGCCGGGTCCGACCTCAGGTCAGCCGAGGATACCGGGCCAGTTCGCCAGGCCTTTCGCGATGTTGCCCGGCACATCCTCCAGCCAAAGCTCGCGGGCGCGCAGGTTGGCGTTGAGGTAAAGCTTGCCTTCGTAAACCGTCCAGGCGTCGGGCGAGGTGGGCGCGAGATAGCCGAGCGAGGCCGCGTAGGCGCAGTAGCCGCCAAAGATCGGCGCGTATTGCTCCGGATCGGCCTCAAAGGCATCGCGGTTGGCGGCGGACGCGAAATTCCAGGTTGTGCCTTTCCACATCAGCGAATGTTCGGACGACCCGGCCACAGGGCCGTTGCCGTCGAAATAGGCGACAGGGTCAGTTCCACGGATGGCGAGGCCGCCGGCGGAAAAGATCTCGGGCTCGGCCGCCATGGCGCGGCGGGGCATGGCGAGGGTCACGGCACCGGCGGCGGGAACGGCAAGCGCGGCGGTCAGGAGGCGGCGGCGGGTCAGCATCGGGGGTGGTCCTTCTGGTCGGTCACTATCGTTGTCTGACCCAAGGATGGGGCCGCCTGCAGCACTCTCCTAGCCCCCTGTCACCTCTCTCGCGTCCTTGTGTGTGTTCGAAATATTGGCGCCCTAGTCGATGACGTCTTCGATCACGTCCCAAAGCTCTTCGAACACACGCGCCCCGAAACCCTTGCGCCGCTTGCGTTTTTCCGGTTTGCGGCGCGGCATCTCCTTGCCGTCGTGACCTCCGTAGCGGGACGCGGACTTGGGCGCTTTTCGCCCCTCGGACCGGGGCATTTGTTTCAGATCATGCAGGGGCGCGCCGCAATTCTGGCAGCTGAGTTCATGCCGGTCGCGGCCCGCAAGCACCAACGCGGCGCGGGTGCCGCAATAGGAACAGGTGGCGACTTTGGTGGCGGGCATCGGCGGACTCCTCTGAACCCGGAACAGATAGGCGCATTCGGCGCCAAGGGAAGTTCAGTCCGGGGGACGCATCGCGAAAAGGGCCACGGCGGCCGCGTTCGAGACGTTGAGCGAGCCAAATCCGCCTGCGTCGCCAATGCGCACAAGTTCGTCGCAGGTGTCGCGCGTCTTGTCGCGCAGACCCGGACCCTCGGCACCCAGGACCAGCGCGAGGGGCTGATCCGTGGGGAGGGTTGCGATCTCGGTCTCGGCTTCCCCGGCAAGACCCACGAGCCGGTACCCGGCCTCCCGCAGGTCTTCCATCGCGCGGGACAGGTTCTGGACCCGCAGGTAGGGCTGACGTTCCAGAGCGCCGCTGGCCGTCTTGGCCAGGGACCCGGTTTCCGGCGCGGAGTGGCGCGCGACAGCGACCACGGCCCGGGCGCCGAACACCTCCGCCGACCGCAGGATGGCACCAACGTTGTGCGGATCGGTCACCCGGTCGAGCAGGACCACCCGGTCGCCGGGGGACGCAAAGCCCGACGGCGCGCAAACCTCGCGCAATCCCCCCCAGGACAGCGGCCGAACCTCCACAGCGGCGCCCTGATGAACGGAGCCGGGATCCAGCGGCACCGGAAATTTCCGCGGATCGGCGATCTCGGGCTCCGGCCCGGCCGCCAGCGCCTCTGGTCCCAGCCGGTCCGCGGCGTTGCGCGTCACGACAAGCCGCAACTTCTCGCGCGCGGGGTTCATCAACGCATCGCGTACGGCGTGCAGGCCAAACAGCCACAGGCTGTCCCGCGACTTGCGCTCTTTCTCCACCACCCAGGCCGGTTTTTTCGCCACGCTTCGCCCTCCCGTCAGGCTCCATCTCTTGCGATGCAACGCAGGGATGCGCAAGGTGGCCCGTGACAAATGCCCGGGGGCCAAGATGTTTCACATAGCGATGATCAAGGTGCCGGTCACCGATATCGACCGCGCCGCGGCCTTCTACGGACGGATGCTGGACCTCGAACCGGCGGTGCTCGCGCCGGAATTCGGCTGGGCGCATTTCGAGGCCGAGGCACTGACTCTGGCGGTCTACATTCCCGGCATGGGCAATGGGGACCGCGCCCCCGGCGGATCCGTGGATTTCAGTCTCGCCGCCGTTGACCTTGCCCCCATTCAGGCACGCATGGCGGAATTGGTGCCGGGCGCGGAAGTGCGCCGCAACGACGATGGATCCGTCTCGCTGGAACTGACGGACGCAGACGGGAATGTCGTCACGATCATGGGCCCGGCCCTGCCCCGCTGACCCCGCGATCGGCCCTCAAATTCGGCTTGACGGGTCGGGGCCGTCCCACTATCCCCGCGCGAGCGTCGGGCGACGTGCTGCAAGGTGCGGCAGCGGACTGTAACTCCGCCGGGGAGACCCAT
>CAYMMT010000156.1:0-6361 GCA_964391555.1 uncultured Rhodobacterales bacterium | reverse complement strand
ACGCGCCGTCTGCGCCTCGGTGGCCTTCGACGGCTTCACGCGTTTCCGCGCCTCCCCAGCCCGGAAGGATAAACGACAACTCCCGCTTCAAGCGGTCCGGTGATGCACTCCCGCGCCTGGCGGCCATCACTCATGCCAAGGCTCACTCGGACAATCCGGCAGCATTCTAGTAACCCAGGGCGCGGATTCGTTCCAAGTTCACCACCGTGGAGAGCATCAGCCGGTCCTGGCTCCAATCGCCCGGGTTCCGCACTGACGCCGCAAACAGCGTAACTGTCAGGGCAAATACCACGGCCGCCAGAACGTAGAGACTGCGGCCCGCCTGCGCGGGGCGGGGCGCGGCCAGAGCGAGCAGACGGGTTTCCAACGACCGGCGCGCGCCGCCGGTGCGGGCGAACGCGACGATGAATACCTCGACTGTCCGCCGCCGGTCGTGTGGCCCCACGAAGGACAAGATCGCCAGGGCGTAATCCCTGGGACTGATCCTGAGCCTGTCGATCACGGCCCGATCGCAACTCAACTCACGCAGTTGATCAAACGCGTGTTTCCACAACAGGTAGACCGGGTTCCAATACAGCAGCGGCTTGAGGATCTCGAAGGCGACTTCCCACTCGACGTCGCCTCGCCGGAGGTGTTCGAACTCGTGGTTGAGCACGATACGAAGCTTGCGCGGATGCGCGATCAACGAGGATGGAAGGACGACGTGTCGACGGAACACCCCGCGCGCTGCAAAGGGAACCGTGATGGTGTCAGACAGCAGGATCCGGGTGGTGCGCGTCCGGCGCCAGACATAGCTGTCGCCGATGATCCGGTTGATCTTTGCGATTGTCAGAAGCGTCCGCACAAACAGAGCAAGCGAGCCGATCGCGATCATCGTCATCAGGGCGGTCAACCAGGGCAGTTGCCCTCGAAGGACGAGGTCGAAGACCTCATTTCGCGTGTTCAGCAGTTCCTCAAATCGGACCGCGGAGATCTCGAAATCACCTCTGAGATAGGCCGCAACAGCCAGGTCGGTTGCGGTTATGGGCGCGCTTGGCCACAGGAACTGAAACGCGGTAACAAGCGCGAAGGACAAGAGCGGACTCAGGATGACAAGGACCAGCACCATTCGCAGCATACGAAGTTGCGCCGCATAATCGGTGCGAAATGACGTTCGTTTCAGGACCGCCTGGATGATACCCCAGACCAGAAACGCCAACAGAAAGACAACGTTTGCGTCAACAACCAGATCAAGTACCGGTTTCATCGCTGTCATTTTGGAGCCTCCTCTCCACCAGCGCCCGAATGTCCTCCAGTTCCGATTCTGACAGCCCAGCATCGTCGACGAGCCGCGCGACTAGCGTTGCCGGCGTATCGTCAAACAATGTGCGAGACAGATTCTGCAGAGAGCGGGTTTGATACTGGTCCTTGGCCAAGAGTGGCGTGTAGATCAGCGATTTCCCGACCTTCCGGCTTTTGACGAAGCCTTTGTCCTCAAGAATGCGCAGGATAGTGGCCCCCGACGTGTATGCCAGGTTTCGATCGCTCGGAAGCTGAGCGAGCACGTCACGAACGGTTCCCTGGCCAATTCCCCAAAGATTGTTCATGAACTCCAGCTCTACTTCGGTGAGCAGATTGCGGCTTTTCTTTTTTCGCATCGAGTGGTCTTCAGTCATTTCCAGCTTCGCGTCGATGAGTAGACATCAGGTCGGTCGTCAGCGGCAAGTCAAACCTTCCAGAACACAAAGGTTCCCCACGCGATTGCAATGAAGAGCGGGATCCAGATGGGTTGGCCCACGAAACCGAGCCAGGCAAAGAAGATGAAGGCGGAGCCGAGAAGCGAGATGAACAGCCTGTCGCCGAGCGTCGTGGTCAGACCCAGAACGCCCACCCGTTCGACCCCGTCACGTAGCCAGAGAGCCTCGATGACGCCGATCACCGCGATGGCCGAAAAGATGCCGACAAAGACCGCAAGCGTTGCGGGTGTCCAGGCCATCCAGAAATCGGGCCACAGTGGGTCCGTCCAGGAAAATGCCGGCGCTTCCTGAGCCTGACCCACGTTGCCCCAGCCCGATTGCTGCGCCATGGCCGCACCGGGAAGCAACAGAAGCGGAATGGTCAGACGCATATCAAACCCTCCCCAGCGCAAAGCCGCGCGCGATGTAATTTCGGACAAACCAGATGACGATGGCACCGGGAATGATCGTCAAGGTCCCCGCGGCCGCCAAAAGGCCAAGCTCGTAACCGGCGCTGGACGCGGTGCGGGTCATGACCGCCGCAATCGGCTTGGCCTCGACCGCCGTCAGGGTCTTGGCCAGCAGCATCTCCACCCACGAGAACATGAAACAGAAGAAGGCGGCGACACCCACACCCGCCTTGATGTTCGGCAGGAAGATCTTGGTGAAGAACCGCGGGAACGAATAGCCGTCCACGTAGGCCGTCTCGTCAAGCTCCTTGGGAATCCCGCGCATGAAGCCTTCGAGGATCCACACCGCCAGCGGCACGTTGAAGAGCGTATGCGCAAGAGCCACGGCGAGGTGGGTGTCGAAGATCTGGATCGACGAGTAGAGCTGGAAGAACGGCAGAGCGAACACGGCCGCGGGCGCCATGCGGTTCGTCAGGAGCCAGAAAAAGAGCTGCTTGTCCCCGAGGAAGCGATAGCGGGAAAAGGCGTATGCGGCAGGCAGCGCGACACTGACCGAAAAGATGGTGTTCAGCGAGACGTAGACGATCGAGTTGATGTAACCCCAATACCAGGTCGGGTCGGTGAAGATGTCGATGTATGCAGCCAGCGTAAAGGTCTGCGGGAACAGCGAAAACCCCGACAGGATCTCGTTGGTGGTCTTGAAGCTCATCGAGACCAGCCAGTAGATCGGCAGCATCAGGAACAGGATGTAGAAGAACGGGATGAGGTAACGCGCCTTCATTTCTGGTCGTCCTTTGTCATCGTCACGTAAAAGACCCAACTGACCAGAAGCGTGATCGCGAAGTAGATCAGGCTCATGGCCGCCGCCGGTCCGAGGTCGAACTGCCCGAGGGCGATCTTCACGAGGTCGATCGACAGCAGCGTCGTCGAATTGCCCGGACCGCCCCCCGTCAGGACGAAAGGCTCCGTGTAGATGTTGAAGCTGTCCATGAACCGCAGCAGCACGGCGATCGTCAGAACCGTCTTCATCTTGGGCAACTGGATGTAGCGGAAGACCGACCAGGGGGAGGCGCCGTCGATCTTGGCGGCCTGATAATAGGCGTCGGGGATCGACACGAGACCGGCGTAGCACAGCAGCACGACCAGTGATGTCCAGTGCCACACGTCCATGACGATGATCGTGACCCAGGCGGCCAACGGGTCCTGGGTCATGTCATAGGTGACACCCAGCACATCGTTCATGAAATAGCCCAGCATTCCGATCTTGGGCAGGGCAAAGATATTCCACATGGCGCCCACGACGTTCCATGGAATGAGCATCGGCAAGGCCATCAGGACCAGGCAGACCGGCACCCAGAACCCCTGTCGCGGCATCGAAAGGGCGATGACGATGCCAAGGGGGACTTCGATGGCGAGAATGATGGCCGTGAACAGGAACTGGCGTCCCAGCGCCGCATGGAAGCGCTCGGATCGCAATATTTGTTCGAACCAGCCCAGACCTTCCCAGAAAAACTGATTGTTCCCAAAGGTTTCCTGAACCGAGTAGTTGACGACCGTCATCATCGGTACAAGCGCGTTGAACGCCACCAGGATCAGTACCGGCAGCACAAAGAACCACGCTTTCTGGTTTTCGGTCCTCATCCGCGTGCCTCCGTTGCGATCCAGCCGTCGCGGTAGATTCGAGTGTGTTCCGGACGAAAGGCGAGGTGGACAGCGCTGCCCGGGTCGGGCGCGTGATGCTCGGTCACAACCTTCAGCTTGCTCTTGCCGACAACCGCGTCCACGACGAAATGCCGCCCGACATCGGCGACCTTGGTCACGGTTGCCGGCACGCCCGTCTCCGCCAGCCCGATGAACTCCGGCCGGACCCCGAGGGCGATATCGCCGCCACCTGAACTGAGCGGCCCTTCAAGCTGCACGCGATGGCCCTCGATGACCGCGTGATCGCCCTCGGCCTCGCACGGCAGGACGTTCATGCCCGGCGAGCCGATGAAGTGGCCGACAAACGTGTGCTGCGGGCGTTCGAACAACTCGATCGGTGTGCCCGTTTGCACGACGACACCGTCCTGCATCACCACCACTTCATCCGCGAAAGTCAGCGCCTCTGTCTGATCATGGGTGACGTAGATCATCGTTGCCTTCACCTTCTGATGCAGTTCCTTGAGTTTCGAGCGCAGCTTCCACTTCAGGTGCGGGTCGATCACGGTCAGGGGTTCGTCGAACATCACCACGTTCACGTCATCGCGGACCAGACCGCGGCCCATGGAGATCTTCTGCTTGTTGTCAGGGCTGAGATTGGCCGCCCGGATGTCGAGCATCTCGGTCACTTCGAGCATTTCGGCGATCTCAGCCACGCGGCGCTTGATCTTGGCCGGGTCGACGCCGCGGTTCTTGAGCGGGAACGCAAGGTTCTCGGCAACCGTCATCGTGTCGTAAATCACCGGGAACTGGAAAACCTGCGCAATGTTGCGCTGGTCCGGCGGCAGAACCGTCACGTCCCTGTCCCCGAAAAGGACCCTGCCCTCGGACGGGGTCAGAAGCCCGGAGATGATATTGAGCAACGTCGACTTGCCGCATCCCGACGGGCCAAGGAGCGCGTAGGCGCCGCCGTCGCGCCACGTGACGTCGATTTCCTTGAGCGCGTAGTCCTCCGGCGACGACGGCCTCGGATAATAGCTGTGCTTGAGGTGAGAGAGCGTGATCTCGGCCATGTCTATGCCACCCGTGTCCCGTCGCTTGCGAAATAGCGGCAATGCGAGGGGTCCATGTAAAACTTGTGGTCCTGCCCGACCCGGTACGGATGCACGCCGGTCGATAGCGATACCCAATCCTCACCGGCCAGTTTGAAATGCGCACTGGAATCGGAGCCTGAAAGCTCGGTGACAAGCACGTTCCCTTCCAGTTCGATGTTGGTCTCCCCCGCCGGCACGGGCGAAACGCGATGCGGCCGGATCGCGATTGTGTAGTCGCCATCGGGCAGCGCGGCGGCCTGCCCGGTCAAAGTCCAACTCACCGTCTCGTGCAACGTCGCCGTGTGACCGGCCTTGCTGACTTTCGCGACATTGATCGGTGGGTCGGAAAAGACCCGCGCCGCCTTGAGGTTCGAAGGATCCCGGTAGATTTCCGACGTCGGCCCGAACTGGGTCACCACGCCGTCGTCCATCAGCGCCGTGGTGCCGCCCAGCATGAGAGCCTCTTCCGGCTCGGAGGTGGCATAGACCACCACCGCCCCGCGGCCCGCGAAAAGTTCGGGCAGTTGTTCGCGGAGTTCCTCGCGAAGCTTGTAGTCGAGGTTGGCGAGCGGCTCATCGAGGAACACCGCGCGGCTGTCTTTGGCAATCGCACGGGCCAGTGCCGTCCGCTGCTGCTGACCGCCGGACAATTCCTGCGGCCTGCGGTTCAACATGGGCTTGAGTTGCAGCAACTCCGCCGCCTCTTCGACGCGGCCGGCGATTTCGCTCTCGGCCATGCCCGCGACCCGGAGCGGTGAGGCGATGTTTTCAAATACCGACATGTGCGGGTAGTTGACGAAGAACTGGTGCACGAGGCTGATCCGGCGCTTCTGCGTGTTTACGCGAGTGACGTTTTCGCCGTCGATGAAAATCTCCCCCGACGCCATCGGGTCGAGCCCGGCCATCAGCTTGATCAGGGATGTCTTGCCGGAACCGGTGGCGCCGAGGAGCACATTGAAATGGCCCGCCTCCAGCGTCAGCGTCGTCGGCTTGATATGAGTGACAGAGCGGACCCGTTTGGTCACACCGCAAAGCTCGATCATACCCTAGTGTCCCCGGTTGCCGCAGCGCGGCCTGATCTGCGTGGGTTGGGGCTGCCGCACTGGCGCGGCAACCCCGGTTGGTCCTGGTCGAGAGCCTACTGCTGCCAGCGGGCCACAAGATCGTCGTAGTTGACGGTCTGACCCTGCGGCTTCTCGTTGTCGAGCGCGGCCTTCGGCGCACCTGGCTGGCTGAGCCAGTACTCGGCGTCCCGCTCTTCGTTCAGCCGCGGACCGCAGCCGCCGTAGACATTGGCGGCCTCGTCGGCAGCCTGCATCCGCGCCATGGTGATGTCCATTTCCTCGGCAAGACGGTCCATGGCTTCCTGCGGCGTGAAGGCGCCGGAGTTCACGTCACCAATCTGCTGCCACCAGATCTGGGCCAGCTTCGGATAGTCCGGCACGTTGATGCCCGTGGGCGACCACGCAACCCGGTCCGGCGAGCGGGAGAACTCCACGAGCCC
>CAYMMT010000155.1:0-6451 GCA_964391555.1 uncultured Rhodobacterales bacterium | reverse complement strand
CCCCTTACGACTTCTGGAACATGGCGAGCATGCGCCGGGTGACGAGGAAGCCGCCGAAGATGTTCACACCGGCCATGAAGATGCCCAGCGCGGCAAGGATCGTGATCAATATGCTGGACGACCCGATCTGGATCAGCGCGCCAAGGATGATGATCGACGAAATGGCGTTGGTGACGGCCATCAGCGGCGTGTGGAGGCTGTGCGCCACGTTCCAGATGACCTGAAACCCGATGAAGACCGCCAGCACGAAGACGATGAAGTGCTGCATGAAGCTCGCCGGCATTCCGGGGATCAGGCCGACGCCCAGGATCACCGCACCGGCACCGCCCAACAGGGTGACCTGCTGCCGGGTCTGGGCCTTGAAGGCGGCAACCTCCTGCGCGCGCTTCTCTTCCGGCGTCAGTTCCTTCGGCGTCTCCTTGGGTTTGGCCGCAATGGCCTGCACCTTTGGCGGCGGCGGCGGGAAGGTCACCTCGCCCCCATGGGCCGCAGTGGCACCGCGGATCACGTCATCCTCCATGTCGTGATTGATCTGGCCATCCTTTTCGGGGGTGAGATCCGTCAGCATGTGCCGGATGTTGGTGGCGTAAAGCGTGGAGCTTTGCGCCGCCATCCGGCTGGGGAAATCGGTGTATCCGATGATCGTGACCCCGTTGTCGGTGACGACCTTCTCATCCTTGACCGTGCCTTCGACATTGCCCCCCCGCTCGGCGGCGAGGTCCACGCAGACAGAGCCCGGCTTCATCGCCGCGACCATGTCCTCGAGCCAGAGCTTCGGTGCGTCCCTTCCGGGGATCAGGGCGGTGGTGATCACGATGTCCATGTCGGGGGCCAGCTCGCGGAACTTCGCCAGTTGCGCCTCCCGGAATTCGGGCGACGATACGGAGGCATAGCCACCGGTGGCGGCGCCGTCCTGCTGTTCTTCCTCGAAGTCCAGGAAGACGAATTCCGCCCCCATCGATTCGACCTGCTCGGCCACTTCGGGCCGCACGTCAAAGGCATAAGTGATGGCCCCCAGCGAGGTCGACGTTCCGATCGCGGCGAGACCCGCGACGCCGGCGCCGACGATCAGAACCTTGGCCGGCGGCACCTTGCCCGCCGCCGTGACCTGCCCGGTAAAGAAGCGGCCGAAATTGTTACCGGCCTCGATCACGGCCCGGTAACCCGCGATATTGGCCATGGACGACAGTGCATCCATCTTCTGCGCTCGGGAGATCCGCGGCACCATATCCATCGCGACAAGCGTCGCGCCGGTCTTGGACACGGTCTGAAGCATCTTTTCGTTCTGGGCGGGATAGAAAAACGAAATCAGGGTCTTGTCCGCTGTCAGGCGCTTCGCCTCGGTTGCGGTGGGCGGCTGAACCTTGGTCACCACGTCGGCAGCTTTCCAGAGCGCGGCAGCGGTCTTGACGACCTCGGCGCCGGCCTCCGTGTAGGCCGCGTCAGAAAACCCGGCAGCGGCGCCGGCACCCGCCTCGATCACAGCAGTATGACCCAGCTTCGCCAGGTCCTTGACCGAGGCCGGCGTCATCGCGACCCGGTTTTCGCCCTCGGCAATCTCTTTCGGTGCCCCGATCTTCATGGCTCCCCCTCGTTCGGTCAGAGACGTCAGGCGGCTGACTATCCCGCGCAAGAATATTTCACAAGGCGCTGGGAGGCCGCGCGGAAAGTATACTTGTGCATACCGGGTATCCGCTGAACCGGGATCAGATCCAGCGCCGGGTGTCCCTGCAGTACCTAGCAAAGTCTGCCTTGAAGACCTGCCGCAAACGCTTCTCCTCCGCGACGATGAATCGCCGTTCGATGATCCAGACGAAAAGCGGAAGGAGCGGCAGGGCCAGCGGTGCGTCCCAGCGCAGGATCAGCCCGGTCAGGATCAACGCGTCTCCGAGATAGATCGGATTCCTGCTCCGGCGGAAAATGCCCGAGGTCACGAGGTGATCGGGCGTCTTGTGCGGAACGGGCGTGGTTCGACGTTTGCGCATCTCGGTAAGCGCCAGAACAATCAGAACCAGCCCGGCCCCGACAGAAAGTCCGCCCAGCAGGTCGAAGACGGCGCCGCTGAAGGCGAGGTCGCTGCGCTGTCCGACCTGCCAGACGATCAGCAGCGTTCCAAGCAGCCAGACGGGAGGGATATCGATCCATTTCATGTCAGGGCGATCAGGTCAGGCGCGCCGCATAGTCGCTCACCAGCAGGTAGGTGGGGTCCTCGTCCTCGTCGATGGTCGAGAAGCGACCAATGGGTTCGCGAAAGATGTTGTCCGTTTCATCGTCGTTCACGGTCGAAACCTCACCGATGAGAACGTCGCCGCCCTCGCCCCAGAACGCGTGCCAGTCCCCCGGCCTGAGCGTTACGCTCTCACCGGGCGCCAGTTGCAACTTCTGGCCGGGGACATAGTCCACGGCGATCCCGTCACACCAGACCCGACCACCCCTGTCCTCGGCGAAATTGCCGGCGTCGTCGGAGCCAAAGAGTTCGATGACCAGCGTGGCCCCGCCACGGTTGATGATGTCCTCGGCCTTGATCACGTGAGTATGCATCGGGCTGAGCTGGTCTTGCTTTGAAATCAAGAGCTTCTCGGCATAGCACATTCCCCGTCCCGAGGTCAGATCGGACAGAAGTCCGTTGCGCAGGGTAAAGAGGAAGAGACCCATCTGGTCGTAACGTCCCGCGCCATAATCCGTGATGTCCCAGCCGCACCGGGCGTCAATGACGTGACGCGCCGTGTCGGCCCTGGCCGCGAATTCGTCCGGGCGCCAATACGCGAACGGCGGCAACACGAAGCCGTGCGCGCGGATCAGGTCGTCGGCTTCGGCCATGATGGCATTGATGCGAGAGCGTTTCATTTGAAATCCTGACAGTCGTTTTCCGAACCAAATCCGAAAATCGGACGATTTTCGAGCCCGATTTTCGCGCGAAAATCGGATCAGTTCAAACGGCGGATCGGTTCCCGGTTGCAGAAGACCACGAATTGTCCGGCATTTTCGACCACCGGCCAGCCCCGCCGCTTCATTTCGCTCAGAAACACGTGCCGTCCGACGTACTGCTCCACATCCCGAACCTTGCGACGGATCACTTGCCCGTTGCGCGCAGCCTGGGTTCCGAGGAACTCGGCAAAGAACTCTTGGGGCGAGGGTGGTCGGGCCGGCATCCCGCGACCTTGCAACAATCCTGGTTAATCCCGGGTTAAGCGGATCTCAGGACCGGCGACGCCCGATCGCCGTTGGCCCAGGCCCGACATGCGGCCCCGAAAGCCTCGAAGAGCGGCCGTGACACCGGGTCCCGATCCGCATTCCATTCCGGATGCCATTGGACGGACAACGTGAATCCGGGCGCGCCCTCCACAAATATTGCCTCGGGTGTCCCGTCAGGCGCGTGGCCATCGACGACAATCCGCGCACCGGGCCGCTTGATCCCCTGACCATGCAGGGTATTTGTCAGCACCTCACGCGCTCCGAACAACTGATGGAACGGTCCGCCGTCGCTCACCGTCACAATGTGCCTGAGCGCAAACTTCTCTTCCAATGTCCCGTCTGGCGGCATGCGGTGATTGTCCCGGCCCGGCAGGTCCCTGATTTCGGGATGGAGCGACCCGCCCATGGCGACATTGACCTCCTGGAAACCGCGACAGACGCCCAGAAACGGCTGCCCGCGCTCCACGCAGGCTCGGATCAGCGGCAAGGTTATCGCGTCGCGCCCGCGATCGAATGCGCCGTGGGCCTCGGTCTCGGCCTCACCGTATTCTTCCGGATGGACGTTCGGGCGCCCGCCGGTGAACAGGAAACCGTCGCAGGCCTCCATCAGTTCCTCCACCGACACAAGCGATGGATCAGACGGCACGATCATGGGCAGACATCCGGACACGTGGGAAATCGCGCAGGAATTCATCACGCCGCCGGAGTGGGTCGGATACTCATCATTGATGAGATAGTGATTGCCTATGATACCGACGATCGGGCGCGCCATGGTCCTGCTTGTCTTGGTGTCTTCAACTACTCATATTCCGGTGACTTCGTTAAGGAAAGGCGAGCGACGCTCGGCTGACCTCTGCACCAATGCACAATGGGCGGGCAACTGGGGCCTCACTTGCCATGGATATGACCGATCCTGCGTTTCTGCGAAACCCGCGCCCGGCACTTGAGACACTCCGAAACAAGGGGGCGCTGGTGCGCGGGCGGTTGCCGATTCTCGGCAAGGTCTGGTTCGCCACAGACGACGCCACCTGCCGCCTCATCCTGAAATCCCCCGACCTCTTTGTCCGCGACAGTGCGAATGCGGGCGGGCGCCCCATGACGCGGACGTTCTGGTGGCTGCCGCCGTTTGTCCGTCCCCTTCTGAAGTCCCCCAACCAGATTGACGGCGCCGACCACAAACGCCTGCGCGCCCTTGTCGGGCTGGCGTTTTCCAAGACCGGGATGGACGCCTTGCGGCCCGAGATCGAGACACTGGCCGATGCGCTGCTGGACAAGTCGCCGGATGACCTCGTGACCGGATATGCGCGGCCACTGCCCGTCGACGTGATTTGTCTTCTTCTCGGCATCCGGGAGGCCGACCGCCCCGGCGTGGCGCGGGACAGCGGAGCGCTGGGGCAGATCACCGGCCTGTGGAGCTTCTTTCGCGCGATGCCGGGCCTGTGGCGGCTGACGCGGTTCTTCCGGGCGGAGCTTGCGCGACTGCGCGTCGAGCCCGGGACCGGCCTTTTGGCCGACATGATTGCCGCGGACGACAACGGCGCGCAGTTGTCGGACGACGAAATCCTCGCCATGTCGGTGGCCCTGTTCATTGCCGGACACGAGACAACGGCCGCCCTCATCTCGGGTGCCGCGGCCCACCTGCTGACCCATCCGGAAACCGCGGACGCCTTGCGCAAGGACCCGGCGCTGATTTCGCTCTTCACCGAAGAGGTCATGCGCTGGCAAAGCCCGGTCTACCTCACGAACATGATCTTCGTCGCCAGGAAGACTGTACTTGCCGGGCAGACCTTGCAGCAGGGGGACAAGGTTGTCCCCCTCCTGATCGCGGCGAACCGGGACGCAAACCGGTTCGATGCGCCCTGGCAATTTGACCCGGCCCGACGGCCCAACCCACACCTGGGCTTCGGCCACGGCCCCCACGTCTGCATCGGCATGCAGCTGGCGCGGGTTGAGGCCCGGGTCGCGCTGGAGCGCCTCCTGACGCGATTTCCCGGAGCCTCGATCGTCGGCGATCCGGACACCCTGCCGATGCAGCGACGGATCGGGCTCAGGGGTCTTGCGGCGCTGCCGGTTCGGTTGCGCCCCTAGCCCGGCGGCACAGCTGCGAACAGTACCGCACCTCGCCCCAGACCTTTGCCCACTTGCGACGCCAGGCAAACGGTCGACCGCAGGTGACGCAAATCTTCTGCGGCAGATCGGCTTTCCTTCGCTGTCTGGCCATCCGCGCATCCCTTGCCTAACGTGCCCCGAGACCTGACCTGCCCGCCCCGAAAGGCAAGCCCGATGACGGACGACACCGCCCCGCAACCGATCTACCTGAAGGACTATCGCCCGCCGGCCTATCTGGTGGATGACGTGCACCTGACCTTCGACCTCGACCCGAACGCGACGCGGGTCGCGAGCCGGATCCGGTTCGTCCCGAATCCGATGGCCGATGATCGGGAGTTCTTTCTGCATGGCGAGGGGCTCAAATTGCTCGCCGCGCGGATTGACGGCCACCCGGTGGAGCCCGAAATGGTCGACGGCGGCCTGCGGTGCGACGTCCCCGACGAACCGTTCACCTGGGCCGCCGAGGTCGAGATCGCCCCGGCGGACAATCTGAGCCTCGAGGGGCTCTACATGTCCAATGGCATCTACTGTACCCAATGCGAGGCAGAGGGCTTCCGGCGGATCACCTACTACCCCGACCGACCCGACGTGCTGGCCCGGTTCACGGTCCGGATCGAAAGCGACGAACCGGTCATGCTGTCGAACGGAAACCCCGGCGAGGCCGGATCGGGCTGGGCGGAATGGTACGATCCATGGCCCAAGCCGTCCTATCTCTTTGCGCTTGTCGCCGGCGGGCTGATCCCGGTTCCGGATCGGTTCACGACCATGAGTGGGCGCGGCGTTGACCTCAACATCTGGGTCCGGCCTGGCGACGAAGAGAAGTGCGGCTTTGCGTTGGAGGCGCTCAAGGCGTCCATGAGGTGGGACGAGGAGGTCTACGGTCGCGAGTACGACTTGGATATTTTCAACATTGTTGCCGTTAACGACTTCAACGCAGGAGCGATGGAGAACAAGGGGTTGAACATTTTCAACTCGGCGTTGGTTCTGGCCTCTCCCGAGACCGCGACGGACAGTGACTACGAGCGGATCGAAAGCGTCATCGCCCACGAGTATTTTCACAACTGGACCGGCTGGCCTCGAAGCCGAGAAACGCGAGCAGATTCTGCGCGCTGTCGACGAAGAAGCCGGCGTGTAGGGAAAGAGTGTA
>CAYMMT010000154.1:0-6457 GCA_964391555.1 uncultured Rhodobacterales bacterium | reverse complement strand
CTCAAGTTGAAAAGCTGTTACCAGCTTATCCTTGACGTTCGAACCTCTGCACATCCATCCGGTCGGAAAACCGGATGAGTCATCTGTTTGTTGTGCTTCAGGTTTCATAAGAAACCGGAAACCGTCCAAACAGTGAAGCTGACACTCTATGATCGGGGCGAACCCCTAAGAGCGTTGATATGCAGGTGTTGATCCATCGAATGAACCAGAGCCGCCCACATATCTCTTCAGATACTTGCGATTTCAAAGAGCGTGGATCCGAAGACCCAGAGACAAAATCGACTGAGATGCGCCCTAACTTTCGGCGCGCCCCGCCTCGAATGCCTCAGATGTTTCTTGCGTCTCGTACCGTCTGGCTGGTGCCGTCAGGCCGTTTGGCGCCCCGAGTTGGCGTGTCCGCCGCGTCGGTGAAGGGGTATCTACGGTTTGGGCCTGTGGTCCGCAAGAGGTTTTTTCGCAGAAACTGCATTTTTTGGGAAACTTTTGCCAACCCATTGTTATTGATGTATTTATTTGTGTTTTTTGGGTCTCGAAGCCCCCCTTCCCGGCCCTGCGGTCAGGCCTCAGTCACAGACTCACCCCGGCCAGACCCCACATATTGCGCTCCTCCTTGAGTTATCCCCAAGACTATCCCGAGACTCGCTCTGATATGGCCCGAGTCACCGCCGACTCGACGTCTGAATCAAAGACACCCGCGGACCGCCGCGGGTGCCTGTAAGGGCTCGTCTGGAATTCGGCCGCGCCCTGACGAGGTTTGACCAATGGGAGGGGCCGATAGGCGCGACGCGTCAGGCTGCGCTGCGCCGGGTCTGGCGGGGCATCACCCGGGACCTCTGGGGAATGCGCCGGGTGGCCAGCAAACCCACGATGACGGTCAGGTAGACTAGCGGCTCGATCTGAAAACCCTTCACCAGCCAGACATAATGCAGCCCACCCAGTATGACCGCGGGATAGGTCAGCCAATGGAGCTTGCGCCAGGCCACCGCCCCCAGTTTCCGGACAGACAGGTTGTTCGATGTCGCCGCCAGCGGAACCAGCAGCAGGAACGAGGCCATCCCGATCATGACATAGGGACGCTTCACGATGTCGGCCCATACCGCGGACAGGGTCTGCACATCGAGAAGTGCCCAGACGAGGAAATGCGCCAACACAAGACAGAAAGCCGACACGCCGATCGCCCGGCGGAACTTCAGGAGGTTGAGCCCCGCGAACCGACGGAGCGGTGTTACGGCAAGCCCGGCAATCAGGAATTTGAGGGCCAACCCTCCATACGCGTATTCCAACTCCTTGACCGGTTCCGCACCAAGGTTGCCGGTCACGCCCAGCCAGAACAGCCAGGCAACCCAGCCTCCGGTCGCCAGATAGATCAGCCAGGGCGGAACCCGGCGCAGGGAGGCGTTGACACGATCCATCAGTAGAACTCGGAGAGGTCCATGCCCTCGTACAGGCTGGCCACATCGTCTTCGTAACCGTTGAACATGAGCGTGGGCTGGCGTCTGGCGAACAACCCGGTGCCGATCACACGTTCTGAGGCCTGCGACCAGCGCGGATGATCCACCTGGGGGTTCACATTGCTGTAGAAGCCGTACTCGCGTCCGTTGGCCTTGTTCCAGCTCGTCGGGGGTTCGTCTGCCGTGAGCGAGATCCGCACAATCGACTTGATCGACTTGAAGCCGTACTTCCACGGCACCACGAGCCGGATCGGCGCACCGTTCTGGTTCGGCATCGGTTCGCCGTAAATGCCGGTCGCCATCAGTGTCAGGGGATGCGTGGCTTCGTCCAGACGCAGACCCTCGACATAGGGGAAGTCCAGAACGCGGCGGCGGACGCCGATCATGTTCTCTGGCTGGACCACGGTTTCGAAAGCGACATATTTCGCGCCCGCGCGCACGCCCACGCGATTGAGGATGTCCGCCAGTTCGATGCCGTTCCAGGGGACGACCATCGACCAGGCCTCGACACAGCGGAAGCGGTAGATGCGTTCTTCGACGGTCAGTCCACCGATCAGGTCGCCCAGGGTGTACTCGCCGGGATTGTCGACCAGCCCATCGACCTTGATCGTCCATGGTTCGGTCACCAGCGCGCCGGCATTCCGCGCCGGGTCGTCCTTGCCGGTGCCGAATTCGTAGTAGTTGTTGTAGCTGGTGATATCCTCGTAGGAGTTGGGCTCCAACGACGGATCAGCCGTGTAGGCTTCGGCGGTATTGGGCATGCCTGTGCCCACTGCCAGTCCGGCGGCGCCGCCAACTGCACCGATTCCAAGTCCGGCAAGAATATGTCGCCGGTTCAGGAACGCCGCCTTGGGCGTCACATCGGCGGGTGTCAGTCTGTTCTTCCAGCGGTGGGCCATGGGCATGTCTCCTCTCGTTGACGCATGAGGTAGGTCTGCTCTAGCCGATAACCTAGGACACAAGTGTCACGACTGGTTCAGAACATTGTAACGCGGATATAGCTCGTTCAGCGGAATCGAGGATCCATCGGGCTGCACGATCCGGACATGGGACCGCCGCATGAGGCGCGGGTCGGAAACACCGACGGAATGGGCGATGATCTCCACCTCCTTGGTGATGTTGCGCACGTAGTGGGCCACGCGCTGCCACTTGTCCTCGACCACCAGTCCTTTCTGGAAGCGCGGGTCATGGGTGGTTATGCCGGTGGGACAGGTGTTCTTGTTGCACTTCAGGGCCTGGATGCATCCGAGCGAGAACATGAAACCCCGCGCGGACGTCACGAAGTCCGCGCCGGCGCATATCGCCCAGGCCACGTCCCCGGGATTCACAAGCTTGCCGCTGGCCACGATCCTGATCCGGTCCTTCAGGCCCATCCCATCGCGGAGCGCGCTCACCTTCGGCAACGCCTCCCGGATCGACACGCCAACGAGGTCCATCAGCGGCATGGGGCTTGCCCCCGTTCCGCCTTCGCCCCCGTCAAGGGTGATGAAATCGGGGGCGCAGTCGACCCCACGCTCATTGATGCATTGGAAGAGGTCCTGAAAGTCCCCGCTGGCGCCGTAGACGGTTTTGATCCCGGTCGGCAGGCCGGTTATCTCTCGGATCCGTCCCACGAAATCCAGAAGATCCTCCCAGGTATCGACTTCGGCGTGACGATTGGGGCTGATCCCGTCCTGCCCCATGGGGATGCCCCGGATCTCGGCGATCTCGGGACTGATCTTGGCCGCTGGCAGGATACCGCCCTTGCCGGGCTTGGCCCCCTGGGCGAGCTTGATTTCAATCATCTTGACGCCGGGATTCTCTGCGACCGCGCGCAGCTTTTCCTCATCGAGATTGCCGGCGGCGTCCCGAACCCCGAATTTCGCCGTGCCGATCTGGTAGACGATGTCGGCACCCCCTTCGAGGTGGTAGGGTGAGACCCCACCCTCGCCGGTATTCATCCAGCAGCCAGCTTCGGCACATCCTCGACTCAAGGCCTGAACCGCCGGCTTCGATATCGCGCCATAGGACATGCCGGACAAATTGAAGACCGACCCCGCCTCGTAAGGGGCGCGCGCGCCGGGGCCGATGACCAACGGCTGGGTTGTCGCGTATTGGTCGCTCAGGGGCGGGAAAGCCGCGTTCACGAATACCGGTGTCCCCGGAATGGCAAGGTTTCGGGTGGAACCGAAGGCAATGGTATTCGCGCGACCCGTCCCGGCATGGGAAATCCAGTCGCGCTGGGCGCGGTTGAACGGCAATTCCTCCCGGTCCATGGCAAAGAAATACTGCCGGAAGAACTCTCCCAGCGTTGTGAAGAGATGCCGGAACCGGCCAATGACCGGATAATTCCGCCGGATTGCATCCATGGTCTGCAATCGGTCGATGATGAACAGGATCACGACCACGAGAACCGCAAGTCCGACGACCAGCACAAAAAGCCGCGCCAGCGCCTCGGTCAGTCCGCTCATTCCCATGCCCATGCCCTTTCTCAACGGTCGCAGGTTTCCATCAGACGTGGGGTGACCGTGGCCGTCAACTCACAGGGTTGTGGCGCGCTGGTTGTGACATTCTTGTGATTGGAATTGGCGCAAACACCGGGCTTAGGCCGGTCGGCCCGTCGGTCAACTCAACAGAACAGCGCATGAGCGACTTTCCCCGCTCATCCAATCGGGTTTGCAGCCGTATCTCTTCCCGATGCCAGCGAAGGTATCGCAACCTCAATGGGAGACCATACATGCTTCGCAAGACCCTCTTCGCCGCAACCGCGGCCGTTACCATGACCGCCTCTTCCGCCGTTTTTGCCGGTGGCAAGGACATCGTCGACACCGCCGCCGAGGCCGGGACATTCAGCACACTTCTGGCTGCCGCCGAAGCTGCCGGCCTCGTTGACACGCTGAAGGGCGACGGCCCCTTTACCGTCTTCGCGCCGACCGATGACGCCTTTGCCGCGTTGCCTGCCGGGACCGTCGAGGGCCTGCTGGCCGATCCGGCGGCCCTGGCCGGGATCCTGACCTACCATGTCGTGCCGGGCAAGGTGATGTCCACGGACCTCAGCGACGACATGATGGCTGCCACCGTGAACGGCGCCGATATCATGATCGACCTCGACTCCGGCGTGATGGTCAACGATGCCACGGTCATTGCCGCCGATATCGAAGCGTCCAACGGCGTGATCCACGTGATCGACAGCGTGATCCTGCCGCCGGAGTCCTGATCTCTGGCGGTTTGGCCCACCGGGCCAAGCACGATTTCTCGCGGGGAGCCATCGGGCTCCCCGTTTCTGGTTCGATCGCCCCGTGACCTTGTCCGGTTTGGCGGACGTCGACCCGATCGAAGTGACCGCAGGCTGCATCGTGGACGTTGCCTCGATCTCTGGGCTGCGAACATCGACGCTGCGGGTGGCCTACGGAACCTCCAAGGCCGCCGAAATCGCGCCGATCCGACAGCCGGCGGTCGAACTTGGGGGAATTCGGCAACCGCACGAGCCGTGTTTGTCTGGGCCCCGTCACGACCCAGTTGGCCATAGCGGTCCACTCGCCCCGGATCATCGACGCCGACAGCCGGGTCGAGGGAACCGGGATCGGCCTGCCCGCCCAGCGCGACGGGGTCAGGACGTGACCATCCGGTCCCGTCCTTCGAACTTGGCACGGTAGAGAAGGCGGTCAGCATCCGCGAGCGCGGCCTCCAGTTCCGCCAATCGCTCCGGCACCGGCAATTCGGACCGCGAATGCCATGTCCCGCCAATGGACACCGTCATGCCGATGTCGCGCTGCCCGTAGCGGAGCGGTTCGGACCGGACGGCCGCCCCGATCCGATGTCCAATCGCCTCCATCTCGTCGGACGACGCCCCCGGCAGGAAGGCCACGAACTCTTCCCCTCCCATGCGGGCGAGTACGTCGGTGTCACGCAAATTGTCCCGCACGGTGTCGCAGAAGTGGACAAGCGCCGCGTCGCCCGCAGCGTGACCGTGGGCGTCATTGATGCGCTTGAAATGGTCGATATCGAGCAGGAGCAACCCATGCCCGTCGCCCACCGCCATAAGCGGTCCGGCGCGATCATAGAGAGCGCGGCGGGTCAGCGCCCCGGTGAGCGTATCGGTGTTGGCGAGGATTGACAGTTGCCTGGCCTGTTCTTCCAGTTGCGCCTTGCTCTGGGCGAGGTCGGCATTTGCGCGCATGACATCTGTCACGTCGTGCATCACACCGACAAGATAGGCCGATCCATCCGGCAGGACGAGCCGGGATGTCCGGGTCAGCGTTTCCCGCGTTTCGCCCAAGCGAACCTGAATGGTTTCGTGAGCTTCATCGATGACGCCGGTTTCCAACACGCGGCCCTCAACCTCGGCCCTGTGGGCGAACTGCCCGTCGGGAAAGAGGTCTGCATCCTGATGCCCGAGCACATAACCGCGTCGAATGTCAAAAAGCTCTTCGAAGGCGGTGTTGATCAGGACGTATTTGAGCCCCGCCGATTTCACCAGAACCGGGTTCGGGATGACATCGAGCAATGCCAGCGGCAGGTCCGCTTCGAATGCCGGGCGAGGGATCATCATTGGCTCCGCCAGAGGTAAGCCCAAAACCTAGCGACGAAAGGCTAACGATGCGTTAGGGCGAGATGGTCGGGAGCGCGATGCAAGGGGCGGACACGGGCCCGCCCCCCGGATTTCCGATCTGTGCCGGTTCAGTGAACGACCACGTCTTCCGGCGGTGTCCGGTTCGACGCCGACACACGGTCGCCGACGATCAGACCGTCCGCTCCGGCACTGACGGACACGGTCGCACCGTCCAGCACATCCCCCGCCAGGATCATCTCGGCAAGCTGATCCTGAAGGGCGCGCTGGATCACCCGCTTCAGGGGCCGCGCGCCGAACACCGGGTCATAGCCTTCGTCCGCCAGCCACTTCCGCGCGCCGTCGTCGAGGTCGAGCGTGATCTTGCGCGCCGCAAGCCGCCGTTCCAGACGCGCCAGCTGGATATCGGCGATGCCGTCCTTATCCACGCGCCCCAGGCGGTAGACCATGACGGTTT
>CAYMMT010000153.1:0-6506 GCA_964391555.1 uncultured Rhodobacterales bacterium | reverse complement strand
GCCGGGACGGTGACCGGTGTTGCCCATCTCGTACTCGATGTCGGAGTTCCACGACGCGTCGAGCGCATCCACCTGGTAGGAGACCTTGTTCATCTCGACCGAGAACCGGACATCGTCGAACAGGAAGAATTCGGCTTCGGGGCCAAAGTAGGCGGTATCGCCGATGCCGGAGGACTTGAGGTAGGCTTCGGCCTTTTCCGCGGTGCCGCGGGGGTCACGGTCGTACTTCTCACCGGTGTCGGGCTCGAGGATCGAGCAGTGCAGGCACAGGGTCTTTTCCGCATAGAACGGATCCAGATAGGCGCTGTCTGTGTCCGGCATCAGTTTCATGTCGGACTGGTCGATCGACTTCCATCCGGCGATGGACGAGCCGTCGAACATGAACCCTTCCTCGAGGAAATCCTCATCCACCTGGTCGGACATCACCGTCACGTGCTGCAGCTTGCCACGCGGATCGGTGAAGCGGATGTCGACATAATCGACGTCTTCGTCCTTGATCGTCTTGAGAACGGTCTCTTTGCTCATTTGTCAGGATTCCCCTTTTGCAAACGTTGGATTGCGCTGTCCGGTCAGAGGGCGTCTTCGCCGTCTTCCCCGGTGCGGATACGGATCGCCTGTGCGACATCGGAGATGAAAATCTTGCCGTCACCGATCTTGTCGGTCTTGGCCGCGGTGATGATGGCTTCGACGGCCTCATCGACCTGATCGTCACCCAGCACCACCTCGATCTTTACCTTCGGCAGAAAGTCCACGACGTATTCGGCCCCACGATAGAGTTCTGTATGGCCTTTCTGTCGGCCAAAGCCCTTGACCTCCACCACGCTCAGGCCCTGAATTCCGACGTCCTGTAACGCTTCCTTCACCTCATCGAGTTTGAAGGGTTTGATGATCGCCTCGATCTTCTTCATTGGGCGCACGTCCTCCCGGGTCTGGCGTCTGACCCTCCGCAGACCACTTCCGGCGGGGGGCGACAATTGGATAGGGTCAGGGGAGCAGGATGGGACGGCTCCCGCAAGGGGCTGTGCTTAAAAAATGTGCAAAACGCCCGGATGGTGGGCAAAATGAAAACCAGAACGGTAGCCATATGACCGATTTCCTCACCGCTGCCCAAATGCGGGCTGTCGAAAAAGCGGCGATTTCCTCCGGAGAGGTCACGGGCCTCGAATTGATGGAACGTGCGGGGAAGGGGGTCGTCGGGGCCATCATGGAGGCCTGGCCCGAAGTCACCGACGGCAACCGCCGCGCTGTGGTGCTGTGCGGTCCGGGGAACAACGGCGGTGACGGGTTTGTGGTGGCGCGCCTACTCAAGGAAACTGGCTGGACTGTGCGGGTCTATCTATACGGAGATCCCGAACGGCTTCCCCCGGATGCCCGCGCGAATTGCAAACGCTGGCGGGAGTTGGGGGAGATCGCGACATTCCCTGACGAACGACCGGACCCCTGGTCGTCGGACGTGATAATTGATGCGGGGTTCGGAACCGGCCTGTCCCGGCCACTGCCCGATGATCTGATGGCGGCATTTCTCGGCGCGCTGCCCGAAGCGGATCTGAAGCAGGCCGCAGAGCCGCCGTTCGTGGTCGCGATCGACCTTCCCACTGGCCTGTGCTCCGATTCCGGGGCCCTCTTGCCTGCGGCCGTGGATGCGGATTTGACCGTGACATTCCACAGCCGGAAACTGGGACACGTGCTTGACCGTGGCCCGGAGTTTTGCGGCCGGGTCGTGGTTGCGGACATCGGCCTTTCCGATCACGTGCCCGGCTCTGTCCGGGAGATCGGGGGTGCTCCCGCTGTCCTCGCCAAGAGTGGCGGACACAAATACGGGTATGGGCATGCGCTTGTCGTTGCAGGCCCGCCCGGCGCAGGCGGTGCGGCGCGGTTGGCGGCGCGGGGGGCGTTGCGAGTTGGGGCAGGACTGGTGACGCTGGGCTGTCCGATCCGGGCGGTGGACGAGAATGCCCATCACCTCAATGCCATCATGCTGCGGTCCGTCGACGGCGCGCCGGGGCTGCGGGAGGCGCTGGAGGATCAACGGTTCACGTCGCTTTGCCTCGGCATGGGGCTGGGCCTCGGACGCGGGACCCATGATCTGGTCTTTGCGGCGCTCGAGTCCGGACGTCCCGTGGTCCTCGATGCCGACGCGCTCAGCCGGTTCCAGCGCTCGCAAGAGGAACTCTTCAAACGGCTCCACCCCAAGGCGGTGCTGACCCCACATGCAGGCGAGTTCAAACGCCTCTTTCCCGATATTGCCGGGAAACTCGACGCCAATGCCACCGAGGGCCCGACCTATTCCAAGGTTGACGCCACCCGCGAGGCTGCCGCGCGGGCCGGCTGCACGGTGCTGTTCAAAGGCCCGGACACCGTCATCGCCAGCCCCGACGGCACCTGCGCGATCAACGCCAGCGTCTACGAACGAGCCGCGCCCTGGCTGGCGACGGCGGGGTCGGGGGATGTATTGGCTGGTTTCATCGCCGGCCTGCTCGCCCGCGGGGTGCCTCCGCAAAAGGCGGCAGAGACCGGGGCGTGGCTTCACACGGAATGCGCGCTCAGCTTCGGTCCGGGTCTGATTTCCGAGGACATTCCGGAGGAATTGCCAAAGGTGCTTGGGGCGCTGGAAGGCTAAGCGGATCAGACAGCGTGTGTCGTCACTTCCAAGCCGTCGGCGTAGACGACATGGGGACGATCAAAGACCAGATCGTAGACCCGGACGACACGAAGGCTGCTTTCCGCGATGAACTCCCCATCCGTCAGACGTCGTGCGGGGACATTCGCGCTCTTGGTGCCATACATCGCCTGCGCCCGCCAATCGCGGATATGAACCTGCGCACCGGGGGCAAGCAGGGTGTCCCGGTCAGGCCGGGTGTGACCCAGGGATCCCGCCTTGATCTCGATCGGAGCGATTTCCTTCTCTGTCACGCGGACATCCTTGAGGACAGCCACGCCGCTGTCGCGGGTGATGACCCGATCGCCGACCGACAGGTGCTCCACCGGCAATTCGCCGTCAAGCGTCATCACTGTGGTGCCGTCGATCAATCCGGTGACGTCATCCGTCGCGATGCTGATCATCTTCGCAGCCGCGGTGCGGTGCGTCTTCGTTCCCATGTCCATGGCGAGTATCCCGCTCTGGTATGACTGCCTCAATCTTTTGGCCCTGATTATGTCAAAAAAGCGTTGTGGTCATGCTCTTTATCGGACGCTTTGCAGGCTTTTGTCGGTCGAATGGGACTTGATTGCCGCACAAAAGGCGGCAACAAGGGCCGCTCGTGCGGGTGTGGCGAAATTGGTAGACGCACCAGATTTAGGTTCTGGCGCCGCAAGGCGTGGGGGTTCAAGTCCCTCCACCCGCACCAGCATACAGGGCCCGGTCGGGTGGTCCTGATCAGCGCGAAACCCCAAGAAAACGGGCTTGATGCCGCTTGCTCCGGCGATTAGGAAGGCGCGACTTTGCGGTCGGGTTCCGACCTTGCGTCCGCAGCATGTATTCCACAGAGGGCAGATATGAACGTCACCGAAACCCTGAACGATGGCCTCAAGCGCGGCTACCAGATCACCGTCGGCGCGACCGAGCTTGACGCAAAGGTTACCGAGAAGCTGGAAGAGGCCCGTCCCGATATCGAGATGAAGGGCTTCCGGAAGGGCAAGGTGCCCATGGCCCTGCTCAAGAAGCAGTTCGGACAGCGCCTTCTGGGCGAAGTCATGCAGGAAAGCGTGGACGGCGCGCTGAATTCGCATCTCGAGGAGTCGGGGGACCGCCCGGCGGTGCAGCCCGATATCAAGGTCACGAACGAAGACTGGAAAGAGGGCGACGACCTCGTTGTCGACGTGGCATACGAGAAGCTGCCCGACGTACCGGAGGCCGATTTTTCGGGGATCAAGATCGAACGCTTGAAGGTAGCCGCCGCCGAAGCGGATGTTCAGGAGGCGCTCGATACGCTGGCCGGCAACACGCCGAACTTCAAGGACCGCAAGAAAGGGTCGAAGGCCAAAGACGGCGATCAGGTCGTGATCGATTTCCTCGGCAAGGTCGGGGGAGAACCGTTTGAGGGCGGCGCGGCGGAGGATTATCCGCTGGTTCTCGGGTCGGGGTCCTTTATCCCCGGGTTCGAAGAGCAATTGGTTGGCGCGAAGGTCGGGGAGGAAAAGTCTGTCGAGGTCACCTTCCCCGAGGACTACCAGGCGGAACACCTGAAAGGTCAGGCGGCCGTCTTCGATGTGACGGTGAAGGAAGTCAAGGAACCGAAGCCGGCCGAAATCGACGACGAACTGGCCAAACGCTACGGGGCCGAAGACCTTGACGGACTGCGGGGCCAGATCACGGAACGGCTCGAGGCCGAATATTCCGGCGCGGCCCGCGCGGTCGCCAAGCGCGCGCTTCTTGACGCGCTGGACGGGGTTGTGAGCTTTGACCTTCCCCCGAGCCTTGTCGACGTGGAAGCCAAGCAGATCGCGCACCAGTTGTGGCACGAGGAAAACCCGGACGTCGAAGGCCATGATCACGCCGAGATCGAAGCAACCGATGATCATGTGAAACTTGCCGAGCGGCGGGTGAAGCTCGGGCTCTTCCTTGCCGAAATCGGTCAGCGTTCCGAAATCGAGGTGTCCGATGCCGAAATGACGCAGGCGGTCATGACCGAGGCTCGCAAGTACCCCGGACAGGAACGGCAATTCTTTGAGTTCGTTCAGCAAAACCCGCAGATGCGGCAGCAGCTTCAGGCGCCGATCTTCGAAGACAAGGTCATCGACCACATCTTTGAACAAGTCGACGTGACCGAGAAGGACGTGAGCAAGGACGACCTTCAAAAAGCCGTCGAAGCGCTTGAGGACGAGTAACCTCGAATGACGGGCATGGTCCGGTTTTCCCGACCATGCCCGATTTCTCTTGGGTTGCCGCCGTATCCTGCTTACCCTAACGTCAGAGCAACGTAGGGGGGGAAGTATGAAGCGTGCTTTGATTGGGGTTCTGTGCCTGTTGGGGACGAGCCTGTTTGGGACGGTGGCGGCCGCCTGTCCGGATTACACGATTTGGGGAAACGAGAGCTACGAAGCCTCGGCGCAGCAATTGCGGACCCGCCGTGATTTCAACGTCGTGGCCGGAGGGTCGAACTACATCTGGAACTGTCGGGGCATCAATCCCGGCACGGATCGCGGAGCCGGCTATTTTACCACGCAGCCCGATTTCTCGTTCGATTTGCGTGGGATGTCCGGCCACACCTTGGTGATTTCGGTTGTCAGCCGCTGCGATGCGGCGCTCTTGGTCAACACCGGGAACCGAAATTGGTTCTACGACGATGACGACAATGGCAACCTTGATCCTCGGATCGTGCTGACGCGACCGTCCAACGGGATCATCGATGTCTGGGTCGGCACCTATGACGGTGAGTATTGCGACGCTGTCTTGTCGATGGAAACGTTCCGCCGCTGACGTCAGCAACGCGCTGCGATCTGGCCGCGATTGTCGCCCCGAGATGGCAGGAAGAAGGCTCCGGGCCTTGGCTTCGGGGCCTTCTTGGCTGTGTTCGGGATGACAATCGAAGGCAGGTCTGAGCAACGGGGCCCGTGAGATCTTGCGCACATCTCCTAAAGGGATTTGCCAAGGCCGCCGCGACGCCAGCCGCCTTTGCGCGGGTCGGCTGCGGTCTTTGTAAAGTCGACACCTGCAACTGCAGGTGCGGTTGGACCTTCAGGCAATGGTTTTCGGCGCCAGCGGCCGGAACCCAACGCTGCGCCCCGAAAAGGAAAGGCCACCGATGCACGACGCACCGGCGGCCCTTTTCGGATTGTTGTTTTCGGCAGACAGGTATCAGCTGTCTTCTGCTGTCTCTTCCGCCTGACCTTCGGGGGTTTCGACCAGACCGGCGTCGTCGTCGAGATCGAGACCGGCGGCACCGATGTCGTCGAACAGCTCCTGGATTTCGAATTCGGCAGCAGCCTCTTCTTCCGCGGCAAGTTCCTGAATGGACTTGCCGGACGCCTGAAGCTCGGCCTCTTCCGGGGAGCGGGCGACGTTGAGCTTGATCTCAACCTCGACCTCGGGGTGGAGGCGCACGTTCACGGTGTGCAGGCCCAACTCCTTGATGGGAGCGGTCAGCGCGATCTGTTTCTTGTCAACGGAGAACCCTGCGTCGGTGGCAGCCTCGGCCGCGTCGCGAGGCGACACGGAGCCGTAGAGCGACCCGCCGTCGGAGGCGGAGCGAATCACGATGAAGGCTTCACCATCGAGCTTCTCACCCAGCGCCTCGGCCTCTTTGCGGGTCTCGAGGTTGCGGGCTTCCAGCTGCGCCTTTTCGGTTTCGAACCGCGCGAGGTTCATTTCGTTGGCCCGCATCGCCTTGCCCTGCGGCAGCAGGAAGTTGCGCGCGTAGCCTTCCTTGACGGAGACGACTTCGCCCATCTGGCCCAGCTTAGCGACACGTTCGAGAAGGATAACGTCCATGGGTTGGTCTCCTTACTTGACGACGTAGGGCAGCAGCGCGAGGAACCGGGCGCGCTTGATCGCCTGGGCGAGCTTG
>CAYMMT010000152.1:0-6550 GCA_964391555.1 uncultured Rhodobacterales bacterium | reverse complement strand
CCAACGCACCACGATGTCATCCCTCCGCGTTCGGAACGAAAAGCACCTCGCCGTTGAGTTGATACCCGCCGATGGTCTCCTGAATCTCCGGCGACGTCAGCCACTCCTCGAACCGCGCCGCGAGGTCGGCACGAACATGGGGATGCCGGTCCGGATCAACCGGAAGGTAGGCGTATTGGTTGAACAGCGCCGGGTCGCCTTCGAACAGGATTTCGAGGCCCGACTTGTTGCCAAAGTTCAGCCAGCTTGCCCGGTCGGACAAGACATAGGCCTGCATGCCAACGGCGGTGTTGAGGGTCGCCCCCATGCCGGATCCCAGCGCACGATACCAGGCGCCATCGGGCTGCAGGCCCGCCGCCTCCCACAGGGACTTTTCCCGCAGATGCGTGCCGCTTTCGTCACCCCGGCTTGCGAATGGCGCTTCGGATTGCAGAATCCTCGACAGCGCGTCGGTGGCGGTTTCGGCATCCCGCACGCCGGCAGGATCGTCGGCCGGACCGATGACGACAAAATCGTTATACATGATCTCGCGCCGGTGCGTGCCAAAGCCGTCGGCCACGAACGCTTCCTCCGCCGCGCGCGAGTGAACCAGGATCGCATCGACATCGCCCGCCCGGCCAAGCCGCAGGGCCTGCCCCGTGCCCACGATGATGAGGTCCACGCGCAGGTCGATCTGCTCTTCGGCCAAGGGCAGGAGGACCTCCGACAGCCCGGAGTTGTGGAAGGACGTCGTCACGGCCATGCGCATGGTGTCCTGGGCGACAGCGGGCGATGCCAGCAGGAGGGCAAGGCAAACGAGGGCGCGGATCGGGGTCATTCGACGATATCTCCGTTCAGGAATGCGGCCGCTTCGGCTGTTTGCGGATTGTCGAAGAACGCGTCAACCAAAGCCTGTTCATGTACCTTTCCGCCCAGCAGAAACACGATCTCGGTCCCGAGGCGACGCGCCTGACCGAGGTTGTGTGTCGCCAGCACCAGACGGGTGCCGCGGTCCCGGGCGTCGGCGAGGATGGCCTCGATCTCCTTCATGGACCGGCCATCGAGGTTCGCCGTGGGTTCATCGAGAAACACGATCTCGGGCTCCGTGATCAGTGCCCGCGCAAGCGCGAGTTTCTGTCGTTCCCCGCCAGACAGGACCGGGGCCGAGCGGTCCAGCGCATCGCCCAGGCCCACCCGTTCAGCCCATTCCGCGGCCTGGCGCATCGCAACTTCCCTGGACGTCTTCCGCAACAGAAGGGGGAAGGCGATATTGTCGACCACGGAGCGGCGCAGGACAATCGGAGACTGGAAGACGAAGGATTGGAGGAGTTCCGCCTCGGCCCGCGTGACTTGCCAGTCAACCTTGCCGCCGGAGATGCGTTCGATCCCGTGCATGGCGCGCAGCAGGGTCGATTTGCCGGCACCGTTGGGCCCGAGGATGATGGTCAAGCCGCCGGGCGCGATCTCCAGGCTCACAGGACCCAGGATCGATTTCCGGGACCGGATGACGGAAACCTCGGTCAGTTGCAGCGGCAGGATGCTCACCACCGCCCCTCCCGTTCGGTCTTGGACAGCGTGTGGATGAGCAGGTTCACGGCGATCGCGAGCCCGATCAGGACAAAGCCGAGGCTGAGCGCGAGGGCGAAGTCGCCCTTGGACGTCTCCAGCGCGATGGCGGTGGTCAGAACCCGGGTCGCGTTTTCGATGTTGCCGCCGACGATCATGATCGCGCCAACTTCGCCGATCGCGCGCCCGAACCCGGCCAGCGTCGCGGTGATCAGGGAGCGGCGCCCGTCCCAGATCAGGGTCCTGATCCGTTGCCGTTTCGACGCGTTCAGGGAGATCAGAAGGTCGTGGTATTCGGCCCAGAGGTCCCGGATCGCCTGATGGGAAATCGACGCGATGAGCGGGGTGGCGATCATCACCTGCGCAATGATCATCGCCGTGGGCGTGAAGAGAAGGCCAAGAACCCCAAAGGGACCGCTTCGCGACAGCAGGATATAGACGATCAGGCCAACCACCACGGGCGGAATGCCCATCAGGGCGTTCAGGACGGCGATGGTCGCCCGGCGATACCGAAATCGGCTGATGGCAATGTAGGCCCCCAACGGAACCCCGATCAGTGCCGCGATGGCCACGGCGGTGATCGTGACATGCAAGGACCGAAGCGTAATCGCCACCAGATCCGCATCCAGAGTGACGACCAGCCAGAAGGCCGACCCGAGGGCTTGCCAGATTTCGTTCATTTGGGTTGGTTCACGTCCCGGTTCTGCTCAGTCGAGCCGGACGGCATCGCCGGATTGACGCTGATCCGATCCGAACCCCGCATATTGCAGGCCGTAGTAGGCCCCAATCCCGATCACCGCAATGGCGACAAACGCCAGTATCATGGCCCGCATCGGTGCCTCCCTTCGTTCCGCGCTCACGTGTTGTCCCTCAGGAACGCGATCAGATCCTGCCTGTCCTCGGGCGCCGCAATACGCTGCATCGGCATCTTGGTACCCGGAATGTAATGGGCCGGGCCGAGTTCGAACAAGGCATCGATGGTTTCCTGCGACCAGATGATATCAGAGCCGTCGAGCGTATCAGAATAGCTGTAATCCGCAACCGTGCCGGCCTGCCGTCCGAAAAGGCCGTGAAGCGTCGGCCCCGCACGGCGCTGGCTGGACGTGGTAAGGCTGTGACAGACCGCGCATCTGCGCTGAAACTGACGTTCGCCGTTGGTCATCGTCTCGGGATCGCGCAGGAACGACCGGGTTTCATCGGCAAAGAGTGGGGCCGTGGTTTCGCCTATCGGCCAAAGGTAGGCCTTGTCGTCGATCCCGCCTGCCAGCACACCGGTGCCATCGGCAGTGTAGGCCAGCGCCCAGACGGGGCCCCTGACCGCGGCGCGGAAGTCGTGGATGATCCGCCAGCCGTTGGTGGCCACGACCATGATGTAGCCCTCCCCGTCGCCCACCGCGATCTGGCTGCCATCGGGGGCAGCGGCAAGCGCAAGTATCGGGCGACGATCCCCGGACAGGTCGGCAATCTCGGTCAGATCCGCAAGGCTGAGGATGCGTGTCGCGCCGTCGACAGCACCATAGGCCAGCCAGCCCGCACGTTCGTCGATCAGGATCTCGGTCGTCGCAAAGCCGTGGCGCAGCACGATGTCGGACGGGCCGGGGCGGTCCAGCGGCCAGTAGCGGATCGTCCCGTCAGCGGAGGTCGAATAGAGCGCAGTGTCGTCATCCGCGAAAACCACATCGTTGACAGAGCTTTCGTGGCCTTTCAAAAAAGCGAGGTTCTCACCCGTTTCCGCGTCCCAAAGACCGATGGTGCCATCCCAACTCGCCGTCGCGAGACGCGTACCGTCCGAGGACGCCGCCAGAGCCTTGATCTGGCCCCTGTGTCCTTCGAGAGTTGCAAGGGCCGTACCGGTGGACAGATCCCAGAGAATGGTGCGGAAGTCGTCACCGGCAGACGCGGCGCGGGTGTCGCTGATGTAGATGACGGTCTTCACGGCGGCCTCGTGGCCTTCCAGCCACGTGACCGAGCCGTCGTCCAACCGCCACAGGCCCACCGAATTGTCGAAACTGCCAGTCAGCGCGGCGCTTCCGTCGGCTGAGAGTGCGGTTGCCATGATCGGGCCGCCGTGGCCTTCCAGAACGGCAAATTCCTCTGCCGTGGCCCCGGATGTCGCGGCCATCAGGAAGGCGAGTGAGGCTGCCGTCTGCCGCACGTCACTCGGCCGGGTTCACGTTACCCTGGGGCGGGTTGTCGACGACGAGCGTGCCCTTGCGCTCTTCTTCCTCGACCCAGAGCGAATGGTGCTCCTTCGCCCATTGCAGATCGACGTGACCCGTGCCCATGGCATCATAGGCGCCCTGCATGCCCACCGAGCCGATGTAGATATGGGCGATGATCATCACCATCATCGCGAAGCTGACGATGGCATGCCACGACTGGGCAAACTGCATCTCGGCATGGGGCGTGAGGTCGGTTGGCAGGTTCAGGCCCATGGCCTGCGGAATGCCGGTTTTGTTGAGGGCCACGAAGGTCTTGGCGAACATCGGCAGTTCGAATGGAAACAGAAGCGACAGGCCCGAGAGCGAGATCGACGCGCCGAGCACGATGGTGCCCCAGAAAATCAGCTTCTGACCACCGTTGAACTTTTTCGCGGGGGGGTGAAGGTCTTCGCTGAAGAGCCCGCCGCCTTCGCGGAACCAGCGGATGTCATGGCGCCCCGGGAGGTTGTGAAGGACCCACATGACGAAGACCATGACGAGGCCCAGCATGAACGCCCAGGAGACGTTGTTGTGGATGAGCTTCGACCACGTCGCGATCGTCGAATAGGCGTCGTGCCCCATCCATGGGATCAAGCCCTTTCGGCCGAAGAGGGACACCAGACCGGTCAACCCAAGCAGAATGAAGGAGCCGGCCAGAAGCCAATGGCCAAATCGCTCAACCGGCTTGAACCGCTCGATGGTGATGCCGGACGGGCCACCACCACCGATCATGATGCGCCCGCGGATCAGGTAGAAGAGGACCAGAAGGCCAATCATGCCGAGCAGCGAATAACCGCCCCAGCGCAGGAGTGGGCCCTGGCGGAAGAGGAGCCAGGTCATTCCGGTATCCTGTATCAACAGGTCAGACGCCGGGCCGCGCACTTGCGTGCTCATGTCCGCGCCGCCGAAGCGGGCAGAGCGCCAGAGATCGGGGTCCGAGGCCCCGCCGAGCGTTCCGAGTTGGTCCGTCATGGGCGCGGCCATCTCGGGATTGCCGGTGTTGCCGCTCCGATACGCATTGTCGGCCCGCAGACCATCCTGCCGCCGCAGGATGTCTTCGAGGGTCGACGCACCACCCGTCGCTTCGCGGGAAATCTCTGTTGTCGCAGCCGCGTCGTCCCCCGAACGGAACGCGCTGAAAGTTATCGCAACCAGTGCGATCACGACAAGAAGCCACGCAAATGCGCCGAAACCAGATGACCGTTCGTCGACCATGGGTCTCTCCCTCCTGATACTGTTCGTGTCTGGTCCGTTTCACGCAGGCTTCTTCTGTTGGCCGGGGGCAAAAACGGCCCCTCCTAGCGAGTCAGGCGGCCAGTGTGACCGGCCGCCTGATAGAGTTTAGCGCAAGCCGCTAGACCGTCGAGGTCTCAGCCACCTTTCTGGCCATAGGCGGTACCCCAGCCCCAGGCCCCGGAGCCAAAGCCACGAGACACCACACGCTCGCGGTAGATGTCGGAGACATCGTCCCCGTCACCGCCGAGGAGCGCCTTGGTGGAACACATCTCGGCGCAGATCGGCAGTTTGCCTTCGGCGATCCGGTTGCGCCCGTATTTCTGAAACTCGATGGTCGACATGTCCTCTTCCGGGCCGCCGGCGCAGAAGGTGCATTTGTCCATCTTTCCACGCGATCCGAAATTGCCTGCCTGCGGGAACTGCGGCGCGCCGAAGGGGCAGGCATAAAAGCAGTAGCCACATCCGATGCAGAGATCCTTCGAGTGCAGAACGATGCCGTCCTCGGTCTGGTAGAACACGTCGACCGGGCAGACCGCCATACAGGGCGCGTCCGAACAGTGCATGCAGGCCACCGAGATCGACCGCTCGCCCGGCAGGCCGTCGTTGATGGTCACCACCCGGCGGCGATTGATGCCCCACGGGATTTCATGTTCGTTCTTGCAGGCCGTAACGCAGGCATTGCACTCGATGCAGCGTTCGGCGTCGACGAGAAACTTAACTCTTGCCATCTTCTCTTCTCCTTAAGCTGCTGTGATCTTGCAGAGGGTGGCCTTGGTCTCCTGCATTTGCGTAACGGAGTCGTAGCCATATGTCTGCGCGGTGTTGCTGCTTTCGCCGAGGACGTAGGGATCGGCACCTTCAGGATATTTGCTCCTGAGATCGTCTCCCTGGAAATGCCCGCCAAAGTGGAACGGCATGAAGGCCACGCCTTCTCCGACCCGTTCGGTCAGCATCGCCATGACCTTGACCCGGCCACCTTCCGGACCTTCGACCCAGACCTGAGAGCCATCCCTGACGCCGATGTTGTTGGCGTCGCGTGGGTTGATCTCGACGAACATGTCCTGCTGCAGCTCGGCCAGCCACCGGTTTGACCGGGACTCGTCGCCGCCGCCCTCATATTCGACCAGTCGGCCGGAGGTAAGGATCATCGGATAGTCCTGGGAGAAGTCCTGCTTCTGGATCGACGCATACATCGTCGGCAGACGGTAGAACTTCCTGTCCTCGTAGGTCGGGTAATCGGCCACGAGGTCCCTGCGGTTGGTGTAGAGCGGTTCGCGATGAAGCGGGATCGGATCCGGGAAGGTCCAGACCACCGCCCGGGCCTTGGCATTGCCGAAGGGCGCACAGCCATGGGCGATCGCCACCCGCTGGATCCCGCCCGACAGGTCGGTCTTCCAGTTGGTGTTCGGTCCCGCCACCGCGTCGATCGCGGCGCGCTCGTCGTCGGTAAGGTCGCCGTCCCATCCGAGGTCCATCAGCATCTGCATGGTGAACTCCGGGTAGCCGTCCTGGATCTCCGACCCGACGCTGTAGACACCTTCGGCCAGAAGGTTCTCGCCATCCCGTTC
>CAYMMT010000151.1:0-6591 GCA_964391555.1 uncultured Rhodobacterales bacterium | reverse complement strand
CTCGAGCCCGAAGATCGCCGTCACGCCGAGGACCGCCACGGGGGCCACGGCGGTGACCTGGGCAAAGCCGGCGAACACCTTCACCACGGCGTGCCCGGCCATCAGGTTGCCGGCCAGACGAATGGAGTGGCTGACGGGGCGGACGAAATAGGAGATCACCTCGATCAGGGCCAGGATCGGCCGTAGCGGCAACGGCGCGGCATTGACCCAGAACAGGCTCAGGAAGCTGACGCCGTGCTTGATGAAGCCGATCGCCGTGACAGTGATGAACACCCCGAAACCCAGGACCGCCGTCACCGCGATGCCGGAGGTCGTCGTGAACGACATCGGGATCAACCCGAGTACGTTCGACATCAGGATGAACAGGAACAGCGTGAAGATATAGGGAAAGTACTTCAGGCCGTCCTTGCCCGAGACATCCTCGACCATCTTGTAGACGAAACCGTAGGCCATTTCCGCGATCGACTGGCTGCGGGACGGCACGATGGCGCGGCCCCTGGTGCCCAGAACCATCAGCGCGATGATCGCGAGGAGCGCGAGGCCCATCCAGAGCGTCACGTTGGTCGGCGTGTACCAATACACCTCGGACCCGCCGAACAGCGGCTTGACGATAAACTGGTCCAGCGGGTGAAAGGCCAGGCTGGAGCCTTCGCCGTATGCGTCAGTTTCGGTTTCCACCTCTGTCGCTCCCCTCGTTCGGACCCTTGCGGATCCCGTATTCCTGCACTTCCCGGGCCGTGCGCAGCATGGTCTGGATACCCGCTGCGAAGCCCAGGAATATGAACAGCACCATCAACCAGGGCCGGGTGCCGAAGACGGCGTCGAGCCCGTATCCGATGCCAAAGCCGATCCCCAGACCGGCCACAAGCTCCGTCACCATCCGCCAGGCGATCTGTGCCTGGGAGTAGTGCTCTTCCATCGGAGCGCTGTCTTCCGTCCCCCTGAGCCGCGCGAGGCGCTCTTCCAGCGCCCTGAGCCGGTCGGCGTCCTGCGGGTCGGGGTCTTTGGACAACGGATGCCCCCATGGTTTCAGCGACAGGGGATAGGGGCGCCGCAGCGCAGAGTCAAGGTCACCGGGCGTTGCGTTAACATGTTGAAAACAAATCAGGTTTCGCCGCGAAACCGCCCGCGAACGGACCAACCCGGGGGCGAGGTATATTCAACCATCTGGTTGACTTTCCGCCGCCGCCACGGCTCTACCGTGCCATGGCCCAGCCGCTCGATACCGTGTTCGCCGCCCTTGCCGATCCGACCCGGCGGGCGATCCTCGCCATGCTGCTGGAGGACGACATGGCGGTGACGGACGTGGCGGAGCCCTTCGAGATGTCGCTGGCGGCGGTCTCGAAACACCTCGGCATCCTCGCCAACGCCGGGCTCATCAGTCAGGAGCGGCGGGGGCGGGTCAAATGGTGCAAGCTGGAGCCCGATGCCCTGCGCGAAGCGAGCGTCTGGATGCAGGGGTTCGGCCAGTTCGACGCCATCGACCTCGATGCCTTCGAGCAATTCCTGGGCCGGGAACTGGACGAGGATCGTTTGACCTAGCGGCCGGGGTCCCGGGCCAGGGCGGCCGGCCGTCGCCGGGAGGGGACTTGGCCTTTCTCGCGCCGAGCGGCATATCGTCTGGCCGCGGTCAGGCGATCTGACGGATCGAATCCCTCACTTCATGGCTGCCAAATCCGAAGACGATCAGAGCGAGGCGCCAACCCATCAAATCGCCTGGCCGGGGGGCGGCCAGACGATGTGCGGCGGGCCTGACGGCCCTTGATTCCGCACTTTGACTGTTCAACCCGATGACACCACCCGACCCCGTTCACCCGTCCTTCATCTCCAGCAGGATCACCAGCGCCAGAACCGTGAGCCCGACCCCCACGGCGACAAGCAACGGCGGCGCGGCCCCGCCAAGAAGGATCGTCCACAGGATCACCCAGGACGGGGTGAGGTAGGTGTAGGCCATGACCTTGGAGGACGGAATCCGCAGGGTCGCGATCTGCAACAGCAGGAACGTCGCGGCGGAGGCAAAGACCGAAATGTAGGCCAACGCGATCCAGACGACGGACGGCAGGGCGGCCCAGTCGGTGCGGATCATGGACGGCGCGCCGATGGCCAGCAGGATCAGGCACCCCGCCACCAGCGTTCCGAAGGTAAAGACTGTCGGGCTCTCCCCGCGATTGAGCCGCGCCACCAGCGGCGTGTAGAGCGCGTGCGCGATGCAGCCGACGAAATAGATCACCTCGCCACGGCCGACGTCGAACCGGAGGACCGCCGACAGGTCGGCGCGAAAGATCACCCAGAGCGCTCCGGTCGCCCCGATCGCCAGCCCCGCGGCGATGGTCCGTGTCATGCGCTGGCCCAGCAGGAGGTAGCCGAACCCCGCCGACATCAGCGGGGTCAGGGTGAACACCGCCGCGGCGCTCACCGCATCGGCCGTCTTCAGCCCGTGAAACATCAGCACGAAATAGGCCGCAAAGACCCCGCCGAGCACCAGATAGCGCCATGGCGCCCGCAGCGCCGACCGCGGGATCCCCCGCCAGGCCGCAAGCGCCCCCACGAGGACACCCGCGATGGCAAAGCGCAGCGCGGTAAACGCCTCCGGCGCGATCTCGTTGGCGACCATGACGCCCAGCGCGAAGGACCCGGCGACAAGACCCGAGAAGGCGAACATGGCCAGATGGCCGACGGCGGCAGGGGACACGGTCAGAGGGCCTTCAGGTCGTCGGCCAGGTCTTGGCCGCGTCCTTGAGGTGCTTCAGGAACGCCTGCACCTTGGGCGTGCGGTGCAGGTCGACATGGGTGACCAGCCACATCGGCGCGACCCAGTCCGGCTCCGGCGGCAGCACCTCGACCAGTTCCGGCCGGGTCTCCACCTCCCAGGTCGGCACAAAGCCGATCCCGGCGCCCGAAAGCACCGCGTCGAGCATGGTGCGATTGTCCATGGTCCGAAACGACAGCCGGCTCTCCGGCACACGCTCCCTGAGCCACCGCATGAACGGCGCGCGGGAGGCGATATTGTCGTGGCCGACAAACCAGTGGCGGGTGAGGTCCTCTTCGGTTTCCGGGCGGCCATAGCGCGCGATGTAGCCCTCGGAGGCCACCAGCCGGATGCCGTAGTGATTGAACGGCTGGACGACATTGTCCGGCTCTTCCGGGGCCGAACCCGCGCGGATCGCGACATGGGCCTCACCGTATTCCAGCCGGAACACCCGGTCGCCGGTCAGGTAGCGCACGGTCAGGTCGGCGTTTTCGGCCTGAAAGGTCGACATGACCGGGGTCAGGAGCGGCGACAGCGCGGCAAGGGAGGTGACCACGAGTTCCCCGGTGATGCCTTCGCCCTGCCCCTTGATGCGGCCCTCCAACTGCGCGAACTGGTCAGCCGTCGCGGCGGCCACGCGCAACAGGTCCTGCCCGGATTCCGTGGCGGTATAGCCCCGTGCATGGCGCTGGAAGAGCTTCACGCCAAGCCGAGCTTCGAGCGCGTCCACGTGCCGGATCACCGTGGCATGGTGCACCCCCAACACATCAGCGGCGCCGCTGACCGTCCCGATCCGGGCCACCTGATAGGCCGTCCGCACTTCATCCCAGTTGTTCATGTAACCCTCACCTGATCCACTATTCCGAACCCCTGAATAAAAGCCGTTGCGCGGGGGGCAACGCAACCTGTGCGCTAATAATATGTTCGTGATTGCACAAAGCGAGGCGTTTTTTCGCTGATTGTGCGCTGGTTGGCGAGTGATAGATCGGGGCAACGCAGCAAAAACCCGAAAGAACCCGCCATGACCCTCCTCAGAATCGACGCCTCCTCCCGCACCGAAGGCTCCGTCTCCCGTGCCCTTGCCGATCAGGCCCAGTTGGCCCTCGCCGACGGCGATGTCCTGCGGCGCGATCTGGCCGGGACCCCCCTGCCCCAGATCGACGCGTTCTGGGCCGCCGCCCGGCTTGTCGCCGCCGAAGACCGCAGCGCGGACGAAGCCGCCGCCCTGAGCCTCTCCGATGACCTGGTCGCCGAATTGCAGGCGGCGGATACGGTGCTGATCTCGTCCCCTGTCTACAACTTCGGCCTGCCGGCGGCGCTGAAGGCGTGGATCGACCTCGTGGCGCGGCCCAAGGTCACGTTCGCCTATACCGCTGACGGCCCCGTGGGGCTGCTGAGCGGCAAACGCGCGGTGATCGTCATGGCCTCGGGCGGGACCCAAATCGAGGGGCCGGGCGACTTTGCCACCCCGCACCTGCGCCACGTGCTTGCCTTCCTCGGGATCACCGATGTCACCGTCGTGGCCTCCGAGGCCGATCTGCAGAAGCTGGCACACAGGGACGCCGCCTGAGAGGGTCCGCGCCTACTCCCGGTCGAACAGGCCGCGGATCCGATCCGTGAGCCTGTCGCCCGGCTCCTCCGCCTCCTCCGGCGGGGCGGGCACGGTCTGCATCTCCTCCGTCACGCTGTCGCGCCATTCGGCGGTGACGGCATCCCAGAGCGCCGACAGGTCGGCGGAACTGGCGGCGGCCCATTGCTCTTCGTCGAGCCGGATCGCAAAGCCGAACGTCGCGTTGCCATCGCGCCGGTCGAGCACCGCGCCAAGGGCCCCGGCCAGCGCCCGTTCGCGCAACCCCGCGCCGTCGGGGGCGCGCACCGCAACGCCGGTCAACTCCATTTCCCACTCGGCATCGATGTCGAGCCTGTCGTCGATGTCCCATCGGTCGTCGACACGCAGCGAAATCTCCCCGCCGTCGAGCCAGTTCGTCGGCGGCCCGCTGGCAAAGACCTGAACGGTGTCCGTGCGCAGCCCCTCGATCCGCCAGCGCGTTTCGCGCCCGAGATCAGAGATTTCGCGCGTCTCGATCAACAGGTCCGTCCCATCCACGCGGCCCGAAAGGGTTGACCGGAAGAAGATGTCGAACGCCGCCGCGCGACTGCGAAAGGGCTTGGCCGACGCCGTGGCAATGGCAATTTCGATCGGTCGCTTGTCGCCCTGGGTCACGCGGACATCGACGTCCCGGATCTCCGCGACATCGGCGCGGAACCGCCGTCCGGAGGTCCGACCGTCGCCTTCCCCTGCGCCATCCGGGGTCTCCGGCAGGGTGGGCACCGATATTTCCCCCGCGACCCCGGTCACGATCAACGCCTCGATCCGAACCTCCCGGCGGAGGATGGAGACAAGGTCCACATCGACAAAGAAGCGCGCCACGTCGAGGTCAAGCGTGATCCCCGCGTCTTCATCGCGCCGCAGCTTCAACCCCTCGAACGCCACCGTTCCGGTCAGAAGGTTCCCGTCGACGGCATCGTAGGTCGCCGCGTAGCCCGACACGGCCCTGGCCCGGTCCAGCGCGACGTCGATGCTGCGCTCGAAGGCGAAGGCGTTGAGCGCGGCCAAGCCCGCAAACACCAGTGCCGAAAGCCCGACAACCGTCAGCAGCACGCGGTTGAGCCACCGCCAGACCCCCGGCGGCAAGGCGATGCGCCATTTGCGGCGCGGCCCGGACGCGGAGCCGCCGAAGACCACCAGAACCAGTTCCAGCAGCAGGCCGAAGACCGCCGAGGCAACCGCAAGGACCGGGGCCAGCATGACAAGGATCAGCTGGAACACGAGGATGATGAGGCCTTCCAAAGCGCCCTCCGAGTGACTCTCACCTGCCTAAAGGTGCGGCGCTGCCGGGCATAGCGGGAAATCCCTTGATCGCGGCCACCGATGCGCAATTATGGCGGGGCGAGGCCACTGCCCGAACGCGCCGCCGGAGTTTGCGTCCATGAAAATCGTCCGCGATATCCCGCAACAGCTGATCCTTGAAAACAGGCCGGTGCTGATCACCGTCCTGCTGTCGGTCATGGCGCTGGTCTTCGTCGGGTCGGGCGCGGGCATCATGGCCAGCGGCGAGGTCTGGTTCGGGCTCTTCTGGCTGGGTTTCACGATCCCGTTCTTCGGCCTGTTCTTTGTCCTTTTTGTCCGCCGCAACCAGCTGATCCTCGATGCGGAGGCCGGGACGGTCACCCATCGCCGCAAGTCGCTGCTGAACTATACCGAGGTGGTGCACGATCTGGCCGATCTGGGCGAGGCCATCGTCGAGACCTCCCACTCCGGCGAGGGCGGCGCGACCCACCGCATGTCACTGGTTCTGACCGGCGGGATGGATGCGGGGACGCACCCCTTCACCCTGGCCTATACATCCGGGCGCGGCGCCCGGCGCGGGGCCGATGCCGTGAACCGCTGGCTTGACGCGCACCGCGCGCGCCGCTAAACGCCGCCCCACATCCGGAAGTTCCGTGCTTCCGGTCCTGTGCCTTTTGCAGGATCGCCCCCCGTCAGCGAGTTTCGCCCACGGGGGCGTTTGTGCATTTCGCGGTCCCGGTTCCTATATCGGGGTCTGACATAAACCGGTCCGAAGGAGCCCGAGCGCATGTTTGAAAATCTGTCCGAACGCCTCTCGGGTGTCTTTGACCGGCTGACGAAGCAGGGCGCGCTGTCCGCGGAGGATGTGAAGACCGCGCTGCGCGAGGTACGTGTGGCGCTGTTGGAGGCTGACGTCTCCCTGCCCGTGGCGCGCGAGTTCATCAAGGCGGTGGAGGCCAAGGCCACCGGCGCCGCGGTGACGAAGTCCGTC
>CAYMMT010000150.1:0-6802 GCA_964391555.1 uncultured Rhodobacterales bacterium | reverse complement strand
ACATCACGTAGCGCGTGTCGAATGCCGTTCGGCGCCGGAGCGCCGTCGGGTCCTCGACCTCTTCCACGGCGTTGTGGACGATGGGGTCATAGACCGTGATGACCTGGCCGGAATACTCGATGGCCCGCGGGACATAGATCTTGTCCCCCATGGCGTCGCGGATGCCGTTGGAGATGGAGGATTTACCGTTGCCGGGCGGGCCATACATCAGGCAGGAGCGGCCGGCGCTGACTGCGGGCCCAAGCTGGTCGAGCAGCGCGGGTGGCAGGATCAGATGCCCCATGGCAGAGGTCAGCTGGTCCCGGGTGATCTGGATGTTGCGGATCGACTGGCGTTTGACCTGCTCGCAGTACACATCGAGCGGTACGGGCATGGCGCCGAAGTATTCCGACTGGGCAAGCGCGTCGAGCGCGCGGGCCTTGCCGTTCTCGGTGAGCTGGTAGCCCATTTCGCCACCGGAATTGGCATGCAGGGTCCCCGTGGCCTCAACCATCTTCTGGCTGCGGGCCATGTCGATGAGTTCCTGGGTAACGGGGGACGGCAGGCAGATTGCCTTGGCGAGATCCGTGCAGGTTTCAAGGTTCTTGCGGAACATCGTCTTGATAAGGATGTCACGCATCATCACGACAGGAAGTTGCATCGCCTGCAGAGATTTTGGCGGCGGCGGGGGGGAAACATTCCCCGGCTGCGTGGGAGCTTGCATGTTCATTGCGTCAACCTGCTCTTTGCCTTCTGGTCATGGGCCCGACGGCCCCGATACTGCCTTGCGGCGCCTGTTTGTGACCCCTGCGCCGCGCCTTTGACGCGTCCGCGTTTATGCCGCAGACAGGTTTTGCCTTGAGTGTGGTGCCACCCTAATGTGGCCTCAAAAGGGCAAACCATGGACCAAAGGCAGATGGGCATGAGCAGACCCAACCCTCTCGTCCTCCTCGCAGTGCTGTTGGGTCTTCTGGCCTATCTTGGCGGCATCGGCGTGGCGAAGGGCGGTTTTTTCCTCGGCAAACACGAGGGCGACACGCTGCATTTTCTGCAGATCGTGATGCGGATGGAGGCGGGGCAGGTGCCCCATCTCGACTTCATGACACCCCTCGGCGGGCTGGCGTTTGCGCCTTTTGCCTGGGTCATGGGGATGGGCGTGACCGCCGGGGCCGCGATCCTGTGGACGCAGGTGCTGGCCGCAGCGGTGATCCTGCCGGCAGTCTGGTGGGTCGGATGGACTCGGCTCACGACACCGCTCGCACTCCTGTTTTCGCTGGTGACGATGGTGCTGATGCTGGCGCTGGTCCACGGTGAGGCGGAGCGAACGATTTCGATCTCCATGCACTACAACCGGTGGGCATGGGCCGCCGCCTTCGTGGCGATCCTCGTGGCGCTGCTGCCTCCACGAGGATCGAAATCCGGCGTGGTTGATGGGGTGATCGTTGGCGCCGTTCTGTCGGCATTGGTCCTGATCAAGGTCACGTATTTCGTGGCCTTTGCAGGCCCGATCGCCCTCGCTTTGGCGATGACGGGTCAGCGGCGGGCACTGGTCTGGTCGGTCCTTACCGGGATCGGGATCGCGGCGGCCGTGACCCTCTGGCTCGGCCCCGGATACTGGCTGGCCTATCTGGCCGACCTGATGACCGTGCGGGGGTCAGAGGTCCGCCCGCAACCGGGAGAAGACCTGAACGCCGTGATTGTCGCACCGCTCTACAAGGGCGCGTCACTGCTGGCGGTTTTCTCCGTGATCCTGTTGCGGCAGGCCAAGGCGGATACGGCGGGCCTGATCCTGCTGCTGCTGGTGCCGGGGTTCTTCTACGTCACCTACCAGAACTTCGGGAACGATCCGCAGTGGCTATACCTTTTGCCGATTCTGATTTTTGCATTCCGCCCGGGGCCCGAACTCAGGGGGATGTTCGGCTGGCACCTCCGTCATGCGATGAACATCGCAGGTGCAATGGCGTTGGCATTCGCCATGCCTTCCTTCTTCAACCTCGCGTTCAGTCCGTCGCGGCACTTTACCAAGGATATCAGTGAGTTCGTGCCATTGGTCACCGGGGACCCGCGCCTTGCCGACCTGCAACTGGCCGAGGTCCGCGCCATGCGGGTTGATGGTCGCGTGGCCCTTGATGGTGACGGCTCCGGGCTGGAAGCCTACCGGGATCGTGCCGATCGGGATGACCCTGCGACGTTCATGGGGGAGACGATTGCATATTGCTCGACCGAGCTTGGGCTCACGGCTTTCATGGAGGCGATTGCGCGCGATCTGGATGCTGCGGGCCTGTCCAAAGGGCGGAGTGCCTTTGCCGCGGATCTCTTCACATCCTATTGGCTGTTTGGGGACCTCGAGCCCGTGCCGGGCGGGGCGCCGTGGTACTACGGCGGGCTGCCGGGGTACGAGGCAGCGGATTACCTCTTGGTGCCGTTCTGCCCCTTGGCGGTGGATGTCCAGAAGCAGATTCTGGATCAGATTACCGAAATGGGGACCGACGGGCTGACGGAAGTGCGTCGGACACCGCTCTATGTGCTTTATGCAAAGGGCTGAGCCCTGCGTCGACACAAGGCAAGACTGACTGGAAGTCGATGGAAGCGCTTGGCCTGGCGCGGTCGCTGGGTTGAGAAACAAGGGACGGAGAGGCCGAAAAAGGGCGCCTGTCCACTCCCTGACAGACGACGGGCCGGCCAGCGCAACCGATCCCGTCACCCGCTAGAGGCGGTCCAGCGCGTTGAGCAGCAGGTAGACCCATAGCGTTGTCGCAAAGGGAAAACCCATGGGGAATCTCTTGCCCGAATGCCAGCTTTCCCAGTCCGGGGCGATATCGCGGAGGCGGGAGTGTTTTACCAGCCGGTGAACCAAAAAGCTGAACAGCATCGCCCCGGCCAGCAGGTACATCACGGAACTCAGGTCTGGCCGCGCCACGAACGGTCCGGCCACGGCGAGGAACTTCACGTCCCCACCGCCCATGGCCCCGGCCATGTTGAAGACGATCCCGATGCCAAGCATGATCAGCAAGTGGCTGAATTGCCAAAGATACATCTCCCACGGCAAGAGGAATGGACCCAGGAGGATGTAGGTCATGCCGATGGCCTCGACCGCGCCATTGCGGATCTTCAAGCTGGAAAGATCAGACCAGATCACATGCAGGCAAAGCGGCGTCAGCGGGATCAGAAACCACGCCGCCGCGCTGGCGCTGAGATCCATGTCTCTTAGTTCGACACGTTGTTTTCGAGCGCCCGGAGCGAACGCACCGCGGCTTCGAAATGCTGCGGATGGGTGTCAATGGCCTCGTTCAGAAGCCCTTTACCGATGGTCACGTCGCCCTGCTTGATCGCCGACAGAGCCAGCGTGTGCAGAAGCTGGGCGCGTTCGATCTGGCTCATGGGCACCACGGGCAGGTCGTAGTTTCGCTGTGCACCACGGGCGAGGACAAGGTTGTTTTTGGCGGTAAACATCTGCGGGTCATTGCGTATCGCGTCTGCGAACATCCGTTCCGCGCCGGCAAAATCTCCGCGGGTCAGTTTCGAAAATCCCCAGTTGTTCAGCACCGCGGCGGGCCGCGTGGTCAGGCCCACGGCCGTCTCGTAGAAACTGTCGGCGCGGTCCCATTCTTCGTTGGAATCCGCGATCATCGCCTCGAGCCGGTAGCGCTTGAACGTCTCATGCGTCGGCGGGATCTGGTCAAGCACGGCTTCGGCTTCGCCCCACATGTTTGCGCGGATCAAGGCGTCCGCGTAGTCCACCTGGTCATCCGCCGTCGCCTCCGGATGGGCAACCACGGCTTCCCAGGCGGTTGTCGCCTCGTCGGCACGGCGCGCGCGGACGAGGCTCTTGGCCAGGCCCCGCATCAGGTCGATCCGGCCGGGATCGTTGGCGGACGCTCGGGAGAAATAGGTGACGGCCTCATCGGGATCGCCGATGGTCAACATCACATCGTTGAGATTGGTCTCATCAACCACGTTGACGTCCCGAAGGGCGCGGTTGACTTCTGCCTCCCCGCTCTGTTCGCAGGCGGACAGGACAAATAGCCCCAGAACGGGGATCATAACCCGGGTCGCGTGGCGCATTTTTCTGCGTCCTCTTGCTGCTCTTGCCTCAGACCGGCGACGCGAGAATGACGTAATCACCCGTGCCGCGCCGAACCAGTTGAACCGTTTCGGTCTCGTTTTGCAAAAGGTAGCCGGGGTCCTCGAATTTTGCGAGCGCCAAGCGCAGGTTATCGCGAATCTGGTCTGATTGGCCGTTATCCGTTGCAAAGGCGCGACGGAACACCTCGACTGCTTCGCCAGTTTGGCCGGTTTCGAGCAGGATTACGCCGAGGTTGTTCCACGCCGCCGGGAAGGCCGGGTCCTCCTCCACGGCCCGCCGCAAGAGTTGTTCGGCCTGATTCAGCCGGCCAAGACGCAGGTTGGCCGAGCCAAGGGCAGAAAGGGTATCGACATTAAGACCCTGCTGGGCGGCGGCGCGGGTATAGGCCTTGAGCGCCAGTTCGAACTGTCCGGCTTCCATCAGTCGGTGCCCGACGATGAGCCCGTCAACATCGGCTTCGCCCGAGACGCCGGGCGCAAAGACACCATCGCCGCGGTTCAGGCCGGGGTCCGAACAGGCCGCGAGGGTGGAAAGGCCGAGGGCCAAAAGGAAGTGAAGACGTGCCATCGGCCCCGGTTGTAGTCTCGCCGGGGCCTCCGGGCTAGCTGTGGGATCAGAACGGGCTTCCGGTGCCCGAAAGTGTCTCCGCTATGCCATAGACGGATGGCCCGATCAGGATGATCAGAAGCGGCGGCACGGTCAGCATCATCGTGGCCAGGGTCATCTTTGTGGGCAGGGTATTGGCCTTCTCCTCGGCGCGCATGACGCGTTTGTCGCGCATTTCCGACGCATAGACGCGCAGCGCCTCGGCAATCGAGGTGCCGAATTGCTGGGACTGGACAAGCACGGTCACGAACGAGGTCACGTCCTGCACACCGGCGCGTTCGGACATGTCCTTGAGAACGCTGGTCTTGTCCTTGCCGGCTTTCATCTCGTGCGCCACCATCTGGTATTCATCGGCCAGCGCGGGGAAGCCTGACCGGATTTCCTCGCTCACGCGGATGATGGCCTGGTCCATGGATTGACCGGCTTCCACGCAAACCAGCATCATGTCGAGGCTGTCGGGGAAGCCGTTGGTGATCTCTTCCTGCCGTTGGCCCTTGCGCTTTTCGACCCAGTATTTGGGGGCCATGTAGCCGACCATGCCGGGGATGATGATGTACATCGCGATCTTGTGAGTCTCGGGGTCTCCGGTCGCGCTCGAATAGATCGCGTAAGCCACACCCAGCAGCAGCAACAACACGCCCAGCGCGAATTGCGCGAAGTGGAACATCCGCACCGCGTTTGGACTGCGGTAGCCGGCCTGGATGAGCTTGAGGCGCGCGGCGGAGTATTCCTCCTTGTCCTTGGGTTCAAGAAAGTCGGCGTATTTTTCCAGCTTGTCCTTGCCACCGGCAGTGCGGAGCTTTTTCTCCGACCGCTTGTTGGCATCGGATCGCGTCGCCTTGTGCAGCTTGTCGAGCGGATCTTCCTGCTTCTTGAGAAGGACCGGCAGGGTGATCAGCACCATGACAAGGCCCAGCCCGCCGACGACGGCGAGGGGGCCAAAGGGACCGATCAGTTCGGTCAGGGTCTGATTGATCTGGTCGAGAATTTCCATGGGATCAAACCTTGATGTTCACGAGCGCGCGCATGACGAAGATGTTGGCGACCAGGAAGGCGGCGACAACCAGGCAGGCGGGGATGAAGACAGAGGTGTCCTTGACGTCATCATAGTAGTTGGGCTGGATGACGTTGATCATCACAAGGGCGACGATGGGAAAAACCGACAGGAACATGCCCGACCATTTGGCTTCCGCCGTGATGGCCTTCACCCGCCGGAAAAGCTTGAAGCGCGAGCGGATCACCTTGGCCAGACCGTCGAGGATCTCGGCGAGGTTACCACCGGCCTGCTGCTGGATCGTCACCGCAACGGCAAGGAAGCGCAGGTCCTGCATGTCCATGCGTTCGGCCATGGCCTTGAGCGCTTCGCCCATGTCGCGACCATAGGCCGCTTCGTCGGCAATCACGCCCATCTCGGTTCCCAGTGGGTCGGCGACTTCGTTCGACACGATGCCAATGGCCGAGGAGAAGGGATGACCAACGCGCAGGGACCGCACCATGAGCTCAACGGCATCCGGGAGCTGCTCCTCGATCATGCTCATGCGCTTCTTGGCCTTGTTGTTGATCCAGATGTAGACCCCGCCGATGCCCATCGCGGCGGCGACGGCCAAGCGCACTGGCGGACCGGCGGCGGTGCCGACGGTCAGGCCCACGTAGGCGACTGCCGACAGGACCCCCATCAGGATAAGGATCTGGCTGGGCGTGAAGGCGATGTTGGCCTTCTGCGCCTTGGCCGCGAGGATCGAATACAGCGGGAAGCTCTGGCTCTTGAGATGCTGGCTCATCTCCTTGCGCAGTTGCTCAAGAACCTCTTCGCGACCCTGACCCTTCTCGAGCATGTCGAGCTGTCGGTTGACCCGACTGTTGAGCGAGATCGATTTCCCGAAGACCGTCAGGTAGATGCCCTCGACAAGGACAAGGACCGCGACGAAGATCAGGCCGTAGATTATCGGTTCTGCAGAAATAACCATGTTACTGTGCCGCCACTGGTTCAAAGATGGCCGGGGGCAGGTCGTAGCCCCAGAGCTTGAAGCGCTCCGAGTAGTGCGACCGCACGCCGGTGGCCGTGAAATGGCCAATGATCTTGTTGTCTGGCCCGATGCCCATGCGCTGGTAACGGAAGACTTCCGGCAT
>CAYMMT010000149.1:2944-6832 GCA_964391555.1 uncultured Rhodobacterales bacterium | reverse complement strand
CAGGGGCCTCGGACAGACCCGCGCCGGACGCCTGTGGCGGCATCCCTGTGGCGGCCGGCTGGCCGGTCGGCATCCCGGGGCCGGCGGAGGTCTGAAGGTGACCTGCGGGTGACGCCCCTCCGGCTGCGGCGGCAGCAGCGGGGTCGGATGTCCCCGGTGGTGTCTGGTGGCGGTCCGACGCCGCCGTCAGCGCGGAGGCAAACGCATCCATGGCGGCCTGACGCACGGCCGCGGCGAGCCGCGGGCGCGGTGCGGCTCCGACAGGGGCAGGGGCCATGGCCGACGCCGGCATCGATCCGGCGTAGGGCGCAGCAGGCGGCATCGCGGCAGGAGGCATGGCCGATGGCGGCATCGCGGCGGGGGGCATACCCGATGGCGCCCCCTGTGCCGGAGCCATGGCAGCAGGTGCGACCGGGGCTTCCGCGGGCATGGGCGCATAACCTGGCTGGACCGGCTGCGCGGCCCAGGTGTGGTGCGGCGCGGCTTCGGGCTGGGGCTCGGATATTGGCGCGGGCGCCGCAAATTGCGGCGCGCTGGCCGCTGCGGGCATGTCGACAGGCGGCAGAGCCTCTGTCGAAACGTGGGCGGGTTCCGCGACCAACGGGGCCGCATATGGCAGATCTTCGATTTCGTGCACGGCCGGTGCGTCGGGATGTGCGGTGTGCCAGGCTGGCTCAGGATGGCGCGCGGGTGCGGCAGGCGGCGCTTCCGCCGCCGCGGGCAGCGGTTCGGGTGCAGTTTCCGGAGGAGCGATCGGCTCATGGAGGACCGGCTCTTCGACAGGCTCGGGGACAGCGGGTTCAATGTCCATCGGACTGTCTGCGCGCCCATGGGTGGCGGCCTGGAGCTCGGCCTCGACCCGGGCCTCTTCGACTTCGCGGCGACGGACATCGGCGACCCGCTCCGCGAACGTGGCGGCATCATCCGCCTCGTCCTGGTCAACAGCACTTTCTTCGGCCAGACGCTTGGCCAAGAGACCGATGCCTTTCCAGGCCTTGCTCGCGCCCTGATCCCCCTCGCCCGGTTCGGGCACCGCCGGTGCCGTCATCATGCCACCGAAGGACGGCACGGAGGCCGCCTTTGGCTTCGCCTCCGGCGCGATCATCGGGGGCAGTTCCACGGGATCGACCCGTAATGCCCCCCCGCCGGACAACAGGGCATGGGCCATTTGCAGAACCGAAGCGGCGCCGATCCCGGTCCCGAGCGACGCGGCCGCGCCTTCGGCCTCTGGCCGGGACGGATCGTCCGTCAGCAGCAGGACCGGCGAATCGCCCCGGTTCAAGAACCGCCGCCAACCGGCCACGAGGTCCGAGAGCACCATCAGCTCGCATTGTCCGGTATCCACCAGCCGCGACGCCGCGGCGGCGCGATCAAGGCCCAACACGGGCTTCCCTTCCGCGGCAAGGCCCGCCGAAACGGCGGCCAAACGGTCGGTATCGGAATCGAGCATCAGGATCATCGGTTTGCCCTTTCGCGGCTGATCCGGCCCATTCTGGGCCGTGGATCCACGGTAGAATCAAACCGGTTAACGCTTGCTGAAAGGGCACAGCAATTTCCGTCAAATTGCCCGAGGCTTGGCCTGCCGCGCCGGAGTGCTTATAGCGCGTCCGGTAGATCACCCCAGGGACCCGCTCCATGCGCCAGGCCAGTGTCACTCGCAAGACTGCCGAGACCGACGTCACGGTCGCCGTCAATCTCGACGGGACCGGGCAATACGACAACGTCACCAAGGTCGGGTTCTTCGACCATATGCTGGACCAGCTGGCGCGGCATGCCATGCTGGATCTGTCGGTGCGCGCGAAAGGCGACTTGTGGATCGACGACCACCACACGGTCGAGGACGTGGGCATCACCCTGGGCCAGGCTCTGTCAGAGGCACTTGGCGACAAACGCGGCATCCGGCGCTACGGCGATTGCCGGCTGGCGATGGACGACGCGCAGGTTGTCTCGGCGCTGGACTTGTCCGGGCGGCCGTACCTCGTCTGGAACGTGCCGTTCGGGGCCGGAAAGATCGGCTCTTTCGACACCGAACTGGTGCGGGAATTCTTCCAGGCGTTTTCGACCCATGGGGGGATCACGCTGCACGTGGACATGGTCCATGGCATCAATGCCCACCACATCGCCGAGGCCGCGTTCAAGTCCGTCGCCCGGGCCTTGCGCATCGCGCTCGAGCCGGACCCGAGAGCCGCAGGACAGGTCCCGTCCACGAAGGGGGCTCTGTGAGCACAACCGTCCTGATCGACTACCAGTCGGGCAACCTGCATTCTGCCGAAAAGGCCTTTGAGCGCATGGCGCGAGAGGTCGACGCCGGCGCGGTGGTGGTGACATCCGACCCCGACGTCGTGGCAAGGGCGGACCGGATTGTCCTGCCGGGCGACGGAGCGTTTCCCGCGTGCCGCGCGGCACTGACCGCTGTCGACGGCATGGACGCGGCGCTCGAAGAGGCCGTTCGTGTTCAGGGGCGGCCATTCCTCGGCATTTGTGTCGGGATGCAACTCCTGGCGAGCGAAGGCAAGGAATACGAACCAACCCCGGGCTTTGGCTGGATCAGCGGGGTGGTGGACAGGATCGTGCCCTCGGATCCGGCCCTGCCGGTCCCCCACATGGGATGGAACGACCTTGTCCTGACCGGCGCGCACCCGGTGCTGGACGGCGTGTCGACCGGCGACCACGCCTATTTCGTACATTCCTACCAGATGAGCGTGGCAGCACCGTCCGAACTGTTGGCCTTTGCCGACTATGGCGGGCCGGTTACGGCAATCGTGGGCCGGGACAACGTTGTCGGGACACAGTTCCACCCGGAGAAGAGCCAGTCTGCCGGTCTCAGGCTCATTGCGAACTTCCTGACCTGGCGTCCCTGAGCGGGGCCGGGGATTGCTTTTCATCGCGGAATTGACCGGCGGCGAAGGGTTGCCGGCGGTCCGTGTCGCCAATCCGCCCGGCCAAAACCGGTCGACTGGCCAAATCTCCCTCCAGATGTCGTTTCCGAACGGTCCGGTGACCAACCGCCGACGTTCACTCGTTCCGGACCAACTGGAGAAGTGCCATGAAGATCGGATTCATCGGATTGGGGAATGTCGGCGGCAAGCTTGCCGGAAACCTCATGGCAAATGGCGTTGACGTGGTGGTGCGCGACCTCGACGCCACCGCCCAGTCACGCTTTGCCGACAAGGGCGCCGCGGTCGGCACCTCCCCGGCCCAGATGGCGCGGGACTGCGATGCGGTGATCACCTGCCTCCCGTCGCCCGCCGCCTGTGCCGCGGTGCTGGAAGGCGAGGACGGGATCCTCGCCGGGCTCACCCCCGGCACGCTCTGGATGGAGATGTCGACAACCGACGCCGGCGAGGTGAAACGCCTCGCCGCCCTTGTCGAGGCCGCAGGTGGACAGGCGCTGGATTGCCCTGTGTCGGGCGGATGCCACAGGGCGGCGACGGGCAATATCTCCATCTTTGCCGGGGGGTCGCGGTCCGCATTCGAAGCGGCGCTCCCGATCCTGACGATCCTCGGGCGCGCTGTGCTTCATACCGGGGATATCGGCTCTGCCTCGACGTTGAAGGTGGCGACGAACTACCTTGCCACGGCAAACCTCGTGACGCTCTGCGAGGCGCTGGTCACGATGAAAGCCGCCGGGCTGGACCTCGCCACCACCTATGAGGCGTTCCGCATCTCGTCGGGCAATTCCTTCGTCCACGAGACCGAAAGCCAGGTGATCCTGAACGGATCGCGCGACATCTCGTTCACGATGGACCTCGTGAACAAGGACATTGGCCTGTTCCAGGAGATTGCCGAGGCCAATGGCGTGCCCTTGGAGGTCTCGCCTCTGTTGTGCGATATCTTCCACGACGGGGAGACGCGGTTCGGGCCGCGCGAGTTGTCGCCGAACATCAT
>CAYMMT010000149.1:0-2844 GCA_964391555.1 uncultured Rhodobacterales bacterium | reverse complement strand
GCCGATATCCCTGCCCGAACCCGGTACGCCGGCGTCCTCTCGCGCTCCGAACGGTGGGCGGCGTTTCACTCTCGACCGGGCGACGTGATCGTCACCACGCCCGCGAAATGCGGCACGACATGGACCCAGGGCATCCTCGCGATGCTGTTTACAGGCGACCCCGGCGTCGACGCCAACCCGAGCGGCAACGGACCATGGCTCGACAACCGCATGAAGAACCTCGAAGACGTGCTGGACATCTTCGAAAGACAGACCGGCCGGCGCCAGATCAAGTCCCATACCCCGCTCGACGGGCTGCCGATCTGGAACGACGTCTTCTACATCACCGTCTACCGGCATCCGATCGACCAGCATTTCTCGGCCCGCAAACACGTGGCCAACTACCTGCCGGTATCGAAAGAGGCGATGGGATTTGACCCGGCGCTTTTCCCCGACGATCCGCGGGAGAGCTTTCGCATCTTTGTCGACGGCGACGAGCAGGACCATGGCAGCGTGACTTCCATCGTGAACCATTATCGGCAGACCCGGAACCTCGAACCGCGAGACAACCTGCTGCGCCTGCACTACTTGGACATGACCCGGGACCTCGCGCGCGCGGTGGCCGCGATCGCCGCTCTTGTCGACACCCCGCACCCGCCCGAGGTGATGGACGCCATCGTCGAGGCGTCGACCTTCGGCAGCATGAAGGCCAATGCGGAGCGCTTTGGCCTCGCGCGGGACGGCGGGTTCTGGCGCAACGACTCCGCCTTTTTCGACAGCGGCACCAGCAACAAGTGGGCCGGTGTGCTGACCGATGACGATATCGCCGCCTACAACAAGCGCATGGCCACGCTCCTGCCCCCCGAGGAGCAGCGGTGGCTCGAACACGGGGACGGCTAGGGGGTGACGCTGGTTCTTTTCAACAAGCCGATGGGCGTGCTGAGCCAGTTCACCGACGCCCGCAGCCCGACCGAGCGGCCCACCCTGTCCGGCTTTGGCCTGCCGAAAGGCGTGTACCCGGCCGGACGGCTCGACCGGGACAGCGAAGGGCTCCTGCTCCTGACCGATGACGGGCGCCAGCAGGCGAGGATCGCAAGCCCGAAGACCGGAACCCCCAAGACCTATCTGGTGCAGGTGGAGGGGGCCGAGGACGCGGGCGCAATCGACCAGCTGAGCCGCGGCGTGACGCTGAAGGACGGCCCCACGCGACCGGCGCAGGTCGAGGTGATCTCCGCACCCGATCTTTGGGACCGGGACCCGCCCGTGCGGTTCCGCAAGTCGGTGCCGGACCATTGGTTGCGGATCACCATCACCGAGGGCCGCAACCGGCAGGTTCGCCGCATGTGTGCCCATGTCGGCCTGCCCTGCCTGCGGCTGGTTCGTTGGCAGATTGGCGGTTGGACGCTGGATGGGCTGGCCCCGGGCGCGTGGCGGAACGGCTAGGGACCGAAGATCGAACGCGCTGGCGCAGGCTCGGGCCGGGTCGGTCTGCAGGGGCCGCACGCCACGAATGCCGGTTGCGCGCAGGACACCCGCCAAACTCCGTCAGTTCTCGGCGAAGATCGTGATGCCATAAGGGGCGCCGGTCTGGGTGGTCCCGGCGCCCGAGGCGCTGACGCCCCGAATGACCGCCGCCTCCCCCGGTCGCGTCCCGAGGAATTGCCCGTCCAATTCACCGGCGATGACATGCACGGCCCCGCCGACACCAAGCCGGCCACCATAGTCGGCCACCCATTCATTGGGTCGCAGGAGCCGCCCCGGTGTGCCTGCATCATATCCGATCTGGCTGTCCCGTTGTCCGATCAGGATGTCCCCCGTCACCTGCGCACTGGCAGTGGACCCGATCTGGGCAACCAGATTGTCCGCCCGGCCGGTCACCTGCCCGCGCCCCTCAAAACGTGCGGTCAACTCCAGATCACCCAGGATGGCCAGGTCATCACCGGACTGGCCCGCCACGGGGTCGATCCCGATGAGCACATATCCCCCGAACGTCGCGCTGCCGCTGGTCGGCATCGCGGTGTAGGCGGTTCCCGGAACAGTCGCGAGGTCGGAGCGGAGCTGGTTCGCCAGATCCGCGCGGTCAACCTGGTTCTGAAAGGCCGCCGGTGGCCCGCCCCCGCCACACGACGCGAGCAACAGGCAGGTCAGCAGAAGGGCAAGGATGCGAGCAAACATGCCCGATACCTACGACCAACCCCTTAAACCGAGCTTTACGCCAGCGGCAATTCTGCGCCCCGCACAGGTCGGGTCGGCGCAGTGGCGGCGAGAGCAACTGGCGCCGGCGCGTTGGCGCGGGCCAAGCCAAGGGCCGGAGCGTCGAACACCATGCCGCGACCAGCCCACCAATCGTCGGCGACCTTCCTCTCGACCTCGACCCGTCAACGACAAACGCCCCCACCGGCAGGGTGGAAGGCGTCAAAACTCTGGTTCCCGAGCCAATCCCCGGGATGGCGGATCACTCGATCCGGGTCAGGAGGTCGTCGAGGCTCTTCTTGGCGTCGCCATAGAACATCCGGGTGTTCTCCTTGAAGAACAACGGATTCTCGATCCCGGAATAGCCCGTGCCCTGGCCGCGCTTGGAGACGAAGACCTGCTTGGCCTTCCAACACTCCAGCACCGGCATGCCGGCGATGGGGCTGTTGGGATCGTCCTGTGCGGAGGGGTTCACGATATCGTTCGACCCGATCACGATGGCGACGTCCGTGTCGGGGAAGTCGTCGTTGATCTCGTCCATCTCCAGCACGATGTCGTAGGGCACCTTGGCTTCGGCCAGAAGCACGTTCATATGGCCCGGAAGGCGCCCGGCGACCGGGTGAATGGCGAACCGCACCTCCTTGCCCTGCGCCCGCAGCTTCTTGGTCATCT
>CAYMMT010000148.1:0-6876 GCA_964391555.1 uncultured Rhodobacterales bacterium | reverse complement strand
GCCTGCGGGAATATCGCCGTTTTCGCCAAGGATCTGGGCGAAGTTCCGAAGGAAGTAGAGCCCGAAACTGAGCAAGACCGCCGTCAGCGCCATCATGCCGGCGCGCCCGCCTCTTTGGTGGCGCATCGTGAACCCGGCTCCAATCATGACCATCGACACCAGAAAGACCGGCATCGCCAGTTCCATCTGGAACCAGACCGCGTGCCGGCGGGCCGAGAACCCGGCATCCTGCAGGCGAGAAATGAAGCCGGGAAGTTCCCAGATCGGGACCGAGGCCGGCGTTCCGAAACTGTCGCGGATTTCGTTGGCCGTGAGCTCCGTCGGAATTCGCAGGTTCGGCACCTCGCGTGCGGCCGCTTCGGGATTGCCGGTGTTGGTGAGTGGCCAGATCTTGGCCTCGCTCAGAAGCCACGCCCCCTCGGTCAGTCGCGCCGCTCCGGCCTCGACCCGCCGCGTCGGCCCGCCTTCGGGCGCAAAAGACAGGAAAGAGACGTTGCGCAGAACGGTCCCGTCCAGATTCGCCGCCTCGGCTCGGATCACGGTCTGACCCGCTTCGCCGCCCTGCCGCAGCCAGACCGCGCCTTGCGACAGCGCCAGAACACTTGCTCCGCCGGATTTGAGGGATCCGACCCGATTGTCGTATTCGCGCGCCGTGGCGGCGGCAATCGGGTTCATGACCGCGAGCATCAGGCAACCGATCAGGAACGCGACAGCCACGGGTGCGAGCAGTGATCTCAGAGCCGATTGACCCGCCGCGCGCGTCACCACGAGTTCCGACGAACGCGCAAGAGCAAAGAACATTGCAATGGTCGTCAAAATCACGACCAGGGGCAGGATCCGGTAAAACGACATCGGTCCGTTCAGAAGTGTGAGGCCGAGTATTTCCCCGAATGCGATATCGTCGTCCGCATATCGTCGCAGATGCTCGATCAGGTCGAAGAACAGCAGGATCAGGAACAGCACGACCGCGAGGCCGACAAAGGTTACCGCGAACCGCCGGGCGAAATAGAGCGCAAGCGTCATGCCGCCACCGCCGCGTGTCCCGGGCGGCGCCTCTCTCGACCGGCCCAAAGCAGAAGGGAAACGGTCAAGACGACCCCAAGCAGGAACGGCAGATAGACCGCTGGCCAGAATGCCGGGTTTCTCAGCGACAGGGAGGCCCCAAGGGTCTCGGCCATCTTCACGAGGATGATGAACCCCACCGCCGTCACGATCTGTCGCCAGACACCGAACCGGCTGAATCCGCCCGCAACAAGCGTCGCAAAGCCGATCAGGGCCCCCACGACCGCGATAAGCCCTTGCCCGAACCGATCGTGGGCCTCGGCGATCAGCTCCGCCCGCGACCGCCCGGTTTCCTCGATCAGGTCATTTGTCGGAGACAGCAACTCCAGTGTCGGCACCTGCCGGATCCGGCGGGGGCCCGCTTCGGGAGGCGGGATCAGGCTGCCGACGTCGTAGGCGAAGTCCGTGAAAGTGGTGACGATCAGGCTGTTGCTTTCGGCCCGCATTGTCTGCGCCATGCCGTCCCGCATCACCAGTTGCGGCCCGCGCTCTGTTCTGACGAGGTAGGCGCGGGCGGCGGTATAAGTGATCTCTCCGGTCTCGAGGTCCGAGCGGTCCACCAGCATCACGTCGAGCAGTTCGCCCTCCGCGCTAATATCCCGAATGTAGACCGTGACCCCGTCGGCCGGATCCAGAAACTGACCTTCAGTGAGCAGGCGTGCCGTGACGTTCTGAGAAATTTCCGCTGACCTTTCCGCCAGTTGTCGGGCGGCGAGGGGGACGAGAAAATGTGTGAGAACCATCACCAGCAATCCCACGATCAGGCCAAAGATCAGCACCGGCCGCGCGAGGCGGAATGGAGAGAAACCCGTCGCCTGCACGACCACAAGCTCTGATTCCGAACTCAGCCGATGCGTGACGTAGACCGCCGCCACAAATCCCGACAGGGGCAGCACGATGCTGATGATCCCCGGCAGGCTGAGCGCCGTGAACTCCAGAAAGACACCTGCGGATTGCCCATCCGCGATGAGCCGATCGAACAGGATGACCGCCCGGTTCACCCAATAGACAAGGATCAGGATGAGGCTGAAAAAGCCAAAGAGCACCATTAGCTGTGACAGGATATACCGGTCGAACCGCGACACGCCCGCGCCCCTCAGTCTTTTGCCGGGAACCTTACCTGAATTGGTGGCCGGAGGGAAACCGCTTCTGGTCAACCGCGCGGGAGCGGGCTAACCCTTGGGCGACCCCGGCTGTTGGCCCGGGACCCCCATCAGCCCCGGAGGCCGCCCATGACCACACCTGCCGAGATTTGTTTCGCCGAAACCGACACCGGCGCGATAAAGGACCTCTCCGGATGCATCGCGCTTTTGGTCGACGGTGAGGGACGGATGGCGAAAGGCGGCAAACGGCTCGACACGCTGATGCGCAAGGCGTTGACGCGCCTGATCGCAAGCGAGCGGTTCGAGAAGTTGGCGGTCGGGGAGGCGGTCAGCCTCGGGTTTCCGACCGGACTGGCGACGGAGGCTCTCCTGGTGGTGAAACTGCCCCGCCGGGCGGATGCCGCTGAGGCGCGCAAGGCCGGTGCCGCCATCGCGGCGGCGCGGGGCAACGGCAACCTGACGGTCCTGGCGGAGTTCCACAATGGCGCGGCGGACCTGAGCCTCGGCCTCGCGCTCCGCGGTTATGCCTTCACGGACCACAAGACGGACAGTTCGGAGGCCCCCGGGGCCACAACAATCATGTGTGGCAAACCCGAAGCGGCCGCCAAGACGGCGGCGCCCCATGCGGCGCTGGCCGAAGGTGTTTTCTTTACCCGCGACCTGGTCAACGAACCGGCCAACGTTTTGACAACAGACGATTTTGCGGCGCGACTTGCGGCCATGCAAGACCTCGGGCTAGACGTTGAGATCCTTGAAGAAGACCGGCTTGCCGACCTCGGAATGCGCGCGCTGCTGGGCGTCGGCCAAGGGTCCGAAAGCGCCTCGAAAGTCGTCGTGATGAATTGGCGGGGGGGCGGCGATGAAGCGCCGCTCGCTCTGGTCGGCAAGGGTGTGGTCTTTGATACCGGCGGGATCTCGATCAAGCCGGCGGGCGGCATGGAAGACATGACCATGGACATGGGTGGCGCCGGCGTCGTGGCCGGCGTGATGCGGACCCTTGCCCTTCGGAAGGCCAAGGCGAATGTCGTGGGCCTTGTGGGCCTCGTTGAAAACATGCCCGACGGCAAGGCCCAGCGGCCGGGCGACGTCGTGCGTTCGATGAAGGGCGACACGATCGAGGTGATCAACACCGACGCGGAAGGGCGGCTTGTGCTGGCCGATGTCCTTTGGCATGCGCAGGAGGCCTACGAGCCGGCGGCAATTGTCGACCTCGCCACCCTGACCGGGGCCATGGTGGTGGCGCTGGGTCATGAAAACGCTGGCGTCTTTTCCAATGATGACGAGTTTTGCGCCGCCTTGCTTGCGGCGGCCTCCGCAGAGGGCGAGGGCGCGTGGCGGATGCCGATGGGGCCGGCCTACGACAAACTGCTCAAGAGCCGGGTGGCCGACATGAAGAACATTGGCGGACGCTGGGGCGGCGCGATCACCGCCGCGCAGTTCCTGAAGCGGTTCATCAAGGACGACATGCCTTGGGCCCATATCGATATCGCGGGGGTGGCCACTGGCGAGAGCGCCCTTGCGCCCAAAGGGGCCACCGGGTGGGGAGTGATGACGCTGGACCGGCTGGTCCGGGACCGGTTCGAGGGCTGATGGGCGCGGCGTATTTCTACCACCTGACGCGGTCGTCTCTGGAGGAGACGGCCCGGGTGCTTCTGGGCAAATCGCTCGATGCCGGGTGGCGGGTGGAGCTTCGCTGTCCGGATGATCGGGTGGCCGAACGGCTGGATGCGCAACTCTGGCTCGGACCGGAGGACGGTTTCCTGCCCCACGGTCGCGCCGGCGGACCGCACGACGCGCAGCAACCTGTTCTTCTAACCGTCGTCGGTCAGGAGCGCGCGCCGAATACCACGGCGCTCATGTCCGTGGGCGGCGCCGATGTGGCGCCCGATGAGATCGGCGCGCTGGAACGGGTCTTGATCCTCTTCGACGGGCAGGACGACGATGCCGTGGCCCTGGCCCGCACCCAGTGGAAGACGTTCTCGGGCGCCGGTATCGCGGCCCAGTACTGGAGCCAGGAAGCTGGCAAATGGGAAAAGAAGGCGGAAACCTGACCGGACCCGCAATGCCACGAAGGCGCAAAGCGGCGGACAGCCGTTCTGACCTGCCGGGCCGAATTGACCGGGTCGCCCTCCTTGCCCCGGCGGGCAAGGCATGACCGGCGGTCCCGGCCCTATCGCGTGAGGATCAGTTCATCCCCACGGATTTCTATGGAGCTGAAACGTTCCAGGTACCCCATTCCGAGGAGGGAGCCGAACAACTCTCCGTCATTCACGACCGCCCGCACGTTTCGGTCCACGAGCGGTCCGAGGCGCACCTCGTCCAGCCAGACGGGGGCCGTGCGGACGGCGCCATTCGCGGTGAAGGCGGTGCCAATGAAATTCAGCGAGCCGGTGTCGATGCCAATCGCCGCCGCGTCCTCGCGCGTCAGCACCATCTCGGTCGCGCCGGTGTCGACGACAAATTCCACCGGGGCACCGTTGACCGACAGCGTGAGGTAATAGTGCCCGTCAAAACTCTGCGGCACGGCGATCCGGTTTTCGGAGATCACGGATTGCTGCGGGACCAGGGTGCCTTGGATATCCTGCCAGAGGCCGACCGCCGCAATCGCGCCGACAAATATCAGCACCCAGGCCGCGAGCTGCTGCGTGGTTTTTCCAAGGCTTTGGGAATTCTGCGAAAAGAACCAGCCAGCCACGGCTGCGCCAAGCAGACCAAGGTAGGCGAGTTGGGCGATCTGATCTCCGTTCATGCGCTATATGTAGGGTTATCCGGCGAAACCGAAAGAGCGTAGCCCGTCGAGGATGAACTGGACCGCCAGCGCCGCCAGCAACATACCGAGAAGGCGGGTGACCACGACGATCCCCGTGCGGCCCAGGGCCCGTTCGATCGGTGGCGCGGCAAGAAAGAACAGGAAGGTGAGGCCGACAACGGCTGCCATGACGCCCAGGATCGCGGCGATTCCGGCCGCGCCTTCGGCGGAACCCGCCAGCAGGATCATCGTGGCGATGGCGCCCGGTCCGGCGATCAGGGGGATCGCCAGAGGAAAGACAGAGGGATCGTCCGTTGGGTCTTCTTCCTCGTGGGCCTGACCTTCGCGGCGGGCGGTGCGGCGTTCGAACAGCATGTCGAGCGCGGTGAGAAACAACAGCACGCCGCCCGCGATCCGGAAGGCCGGCATGGAAATGCCGATGGTGTCCAGCAGGGCCTCGCCGAACAATGTGAACGCCAGAAGTATGATCGCCGCCAGGGCGCAGGCGCGGAAGGCGATGACGCGCCGCACGGCGGGCGTCATGCCCGGCGTCAACGCCACGAAAATCGGCGTCAGACCAATGGGGTCGATGATCACGAAAAGCGTCGTGAACGCCGTGACGAGGGCCGCGAGTTCCATGGCGCTTGGTGGCCTACTCGGCGGGTGGACGCAACGGTCATTTCACGTGTCGTTCCGGTTGCGCGGACGTGCTCCCGGCTCAGATCGCCTCTGCCGCATCAAGCCGCTCCTGCGCCGCCATCCAGAGTGATTCCGCGCGGCCCAGACCATCCATGACTTCGGCGTATTTCCGGTTCCATGTCTCGAGCTCCCCGGCGCGGGCATCTTCGTAGAGTGCCGGGTCCGCGAGCTTCCGGCTCAGTTTCTCGCGCATCTCTTCGATCTTGGTGACGCGGGCTTCGCACTTTCGAACGTCGGCGCGCAACTCCAGAATCGTATCGCGACTGGCACGTCGGGCTTTTTCTCTGGTTTTTTCGACCTTTGCGGCCTGATCTTGACCCAGTAGCAGGCGGCGATAGGCCTCCAGATCACCGTCGAACGGCGTCACCCGACCGTCCTTCACAAGCCACAGCCGATCGGCCACAAGGCTCAGAAGGTGCATGTCGTGGCTCACCAGGATCACGGCGCCCGTGTAGGCGGTGAGCGCTTCGACAAGCGCTTCGCGACTTTCGATGTCGAGGTGGTTGGTCGGCTCGTCAAGGATCAGGAGGTGGGGCGCATCAAGGGTGGCCAGAAGCAGCGACAAACGCGCCTTTTGCCCACCCGAGAGCTTCGCGGCCGGCAGTTCGGCCTGATCGGCCGTGAGGCCGAAGCCCGAGAGCCGCGATCGTAGCTGGCCCGGACTTTCGCCGGGGCGCATCCGGCGGACATGATCCAGTGGGCTTTCCTCTTGCCTCAACTCCTCCAGCTGATGCTGCGCGAAGTACCCGATCCGCAGTTTTGCAGTCCGACGAACCCGCCCCTTCTGAGCATCAAGTTTGCCAGCCAAGAGTTTGGAAAGAGTGGACTTTCCTTCTCCGTTTCGGCCAAGAAGCGCGATCCGGTCGTCCTGATCGATCCGCAACTCCAGCCGGTCGAGAACCGTCAGATCGTCGTAGCCGACAGCCGCGCCCTCCATGTTGATGATCGGGGGGGACAACTCTTCCGGTTCGGGAAAGGTGAAGGCCCGCAAGGCGGCTTCCTGCGGGGTCGAGATCAGTTTGATCCGTTCGATCATCTTAAGGCGGCTTTGGGCCTGCTTGGCCTTTGATTCCTTGTAGCGGAACCGGTCAACGAAGCTTTGAAGATGCGCAATCCGCTGTTTGGCCTTGGCGTTTTCCGCCTCGGTGACGGCAAGCCGGGCGGCCCGGACCTCGGCAAACTTGTCGTACGGCGTGCCGTAGTAGGTGAGCTTGCGGTCCTCGAGATGCAGGATCCCGCCCACCGCCCGGTTCAGAAGGCCGC
>CAYMMT010000147.1:0-6940 GCA_964391555.1 uncultured Rhodobacterales bacterium | reverse complement strand
GCGTGTAGACCCCGGCCGCCTTCGCGTTCATCCGGGCCGTGTCCATGATCAGGCACACATCGGTCGTGTTGAACGCGTCGTCGACCCAGGCACCGTCGCCGACGACACCCCCCAACCGCAGATAAGCCTTGATCAACTGGGGAACCGCCACCATGGCGGAGCGCCGATCAAGCGCCCGTTCGGGGATCAGGTTCATGGCGCGCGCCCCCGGAGGCCGGGCCGCTACGCGCAGCGCCGGCGGGGCAAGGTGCCGGTGGTGCAACAGCGACAACGGTTGCGCCAGCTTGTCCAGATCGGTCCCGTGAAAGCTCGCCACGCCGAAGAGGATTTCGATATCATGTGCTTTCACGAAGTGGGCCAGCCCGGTCCAGAGGTGGAACATCGCCGCTCCGGTCCGATGCTCCACGTCGACGCAGGACCGGCCCAGTTCCAGAAGGCGCCGCCCGGTGGCGCGCAAGGGCGCGAGGTCGAACTCATTGTCGGTATAGAACTGACCGGCGGCCAGGGACCCGGCCTCGGTCATCAGACGATAGACACCGACCACATGGTCGCCCGCAGGACGCGCGTCGTCCACCAGGACGAGGTGGTCGGCGAAGGGGTCAAAATGATCCCGTTCCAGCCGCGCCGCGTGGTCGACAAGCGGGCCCGTGCCCCCCAACTCCTCCACGAAGACACGGTAGCGAAGGCGCAGCGCGGCGATCAGATCGGCCTCGCTTTCGGCCAGTCGCAGTTTCAGTGACGCCGTATGGAGTGTCATCGATCAGCCTGCTCTCCATGTCTTGGCTCGGCTCCTTAAGCAGCGCGCCGTATCTTGGCAACCTCACCGGAATTCGTGGTTGACAGCGCAGAGATCAACTATACCGTGGGTTGTGCCGCGGCCAGGTGGGGACGGCCGGGTGCTTTACCGCTCAGGGAGCATCCACAATGATCAGCGCCACATGGCGACCGTCAATGACGACCTTCCCGGCATCCGGGAAGTTCACCGTTATCCGCCCCCCGATGTTGGACTGGACCTGTCCGGTCCCCCAATCGGGCTCGTCAGGGTGCTTCACCAGCATCCCCGGCTCCAGGAAATCGTTGAAATCATGCATTTTTGCGTCATTCCACTAGAAAGCTCTTGCCATGTCCAAACGTGACCTTCCCGGCCTTGTCGGCGCGCGCATCTGTCACGACCTTATCAGCCCGATCGGGGCGATCGGCAATGGGATAGAACTGCTGACCCTATCGGGCGGTCCCCCCAGTCCGGAGTTGAAGCTGATCTCGGAAAGCGTCGCAGGTGCCAGTGCCAAGGTCCGCTTTCTTCGGATTGCCTTTGGCCGGGCCGAAGCCCAAGCACAGATTGGCCCCGAGGAGGCGCGCAGGCTCCTGAGCGACCTCGCGGTCGGCGGCAAGCTCACCTACGACTGGCAGGTGACCGAGGCGGCCTCCCGCCCCGAAGTGCGCTGCGCCTTCCTCGCGCTTTTGTGCATCAAGAGCGCCATGCCCATGGGCGGACAGCTGACCATCAGCGCCTCCGGTGGCGTCTGGCACGTCTATGGGCGCACCGAAACCCGGCGCCTGCAAGAGGATCTGTGGCAGCACCTCTCCGACGAGGGCAACGCGGACCCGATCCTGCCGTCGGACGTCCATTTTGCCCTCCTGCCGGAGGCGGCGGTGGACATCGGCCGCCAGGTCCGCTGGGCCGAACGCGCGGATGGGATCGCGATTACCTTCTGACGGGGTCAGGGTCGCACGGCGCCGTCGCCGACCACGAGGTATTTGAAGCTGGTGAGTTGCGCCGCGCCAACCGGACCGCGGGCATGCATCTTGCCCGTAGCGATGCCGATTTCCGCGCCCATGCCGAATTCTCCACCGTCGGCAAACTGGGTCGAGGCGTTCCGCATCAGGATCGCGCTGTCGAGCCGGGAGAAGAACCGCTCCGCGGCCGCGTCGTCCTCGGTCAGGATGCAATCGGTGTGATCGGAACCGTAGTGGCGGATATGGGAGATGGCTTCATCAATAGACTCAACGACTTTCGCGGCAATCTTCATTTCGAGGAACTCCTTGCCCCAATCCGCATCGGTGGCCGGCCGACTGCCGCTGAGCCCCTCGGCGGCAACCTCCACGCCCGCCGCCATCAACGCGTCCACGACCTCCTGACCCAGTGCCAGCGCATCGCGGTGCACCAGAAGGCACTCCGCCGATCCACAGATCCCGGTCCGTCGTGTCTTGGCATTGAGAACCACGGCCAGCGCCTTGTCGCGGTCCGCCGCCTTGTCGAGGTAGATGTGCACGATCCCTTCCAGATGGGCAAAGACCGGCACCCGTGCCTCGCGTTGAACCAAACCGACAAGACCCTTGCCGCCACGGGGCACGATCACATCGATATGGTCGGTCATGGTGAGCATTTCGCTCACCGCGGCGCGGTCGCGGGTGGGCACCTTCTGGATCGCGTCCTCGGGCAATCCGGCGGCGCGCAGACCGTCCTGCAGACAGGCGTGAATCGCGCCGGCCGAATGAAAGCTTTCCGATCCGCCGCGCAGAATGACGGCGTTGCCGGCCTTCAGGCACAACGCGCCGGCATCCGCCGTGACATTGGGGCGGCTTTCATAGATCACGCCGATGACACCCAGGGGCGTCCGCACGCGGGAAATATGCAGCCCGTTGGGCCGGTCCCATTCCTCGGTGACCTGCCCGACCGGGTCCTCCTGCGCGGCGACGGCCCGCAACCCCTCGCACATGCTCTGGACACGGGCCTCATCGAGCATCAGCCGGTCCATCATCGCCGGGCTCAGCCCTTTTTTCCGCCCGAATTCCATGTCTTCGGCATTGGCGGCGATAATCTCGTCCCGACGGGCCCAGACCGCATCGGCCGCCGCCTCGAGCGCCTGCCGCTTCTGCTCTGGCGCGGCAAAAGCGAGCTCCGCCGCCGCGGTTTTGGCGCGCCGGCCGATGTCCTGCATCAGCGCGGGGATGTCGGAGAGGTCTTTCACGGTCTCGGCTCCTGATCGGGTGCCGGACGGGTGTAACCGGAAGGCAGCCCCGGGGTCTAGCCCAGCATGGACAGCGACGGGAAACTCTCGAGCAACCAGAACGCGAAGGCCGAGAACTGGCCGGTGATCATCATCAGGCCGACGGTCCAGAGCAGAAGTCCCGAGATGCGTTCGATCACGCCCATGCGCGCCTTCATCCAGCCCATCACGCCGCCGAGCCTGGGAAAGAATGCCGCGACGAGAAGGAACGGGATGCCCAGCCCGAACGCATAAGCCGCAAGCAGCGTTGTCCCCCGGGCCATGTCGGCCTCTGACGAGGCCAGGCCAAGGATCGCGCCGAGGATTGGCCCGAGGCAAGGTGTCCAGCCAAAGGCGAAGGCAAGACCAAGCACATAGGCGCCCAACGCGGACCCGCCCCGGTCGCCCGCATCAACCCGCGCCTCCCGGTCCATGAAGCCGATCCTGAAAATGTGCAGGAAATGCAGGCCAAAGATCATGATGACGACCCCGGCCCCGATCAGGAACCAATCCTGATATTGCAGGAAAAGCCGCCCGATCGCCGACGCCGCAGCGCCGAGCATCAGGAAAACCGTCGACAGGCCGAGAACGAAGAAGGCCGCGGCGATCAGGGTCCGGCGCCGGGCGGCGCGCTCGTCGCTGTCGCCCAGATCGGACACCGAGACGCCACCCATGTAGGCCAGATAAGGCGGCACCACCGGGAGCACGCAAGGGCTGAGAAACGACAACAGGCCCGCCGCCATCGCGATCATCATCGCCGGCAGGAGCGTGGCATCCATGAAGACTTCGATCGAAAGCATCGGGCGGTCCTTCTGTCGTCTGCATTCCTTTAGCGGCTGGTCGCGCCGTGGTCACTCTCCAAGTGTTCACGTCCCTGTCAATGTGATGTCAGTCAGGGGTGGACAAGGAGCTTGATGCAAACCAGATCAGGGGAATGACAAACGACGTTACGCTGCTCGATGCCCGGGGACTTCTTTGCCCCCTGCCCGTTCTGAAGGCCCGAAAGCGGTTGTCGGGGCTGGCGAATGGCGACGTTCTGAAGGTCCTGGCCGATGACCCGGCTGCCGTGATCGACTTCCCGCATTTCTGCACCGAGGCGGGCCACTCCTTGATAGAGACCGGCGCCGAGGAGGCGGCGCAGGTCTATTTCATCCGCAAGGGCGGCTGACCCGTCGATCGCACGAAAAGGCGGGCCTCCTGGCCCGCCACGCCATGACTAGCGACTGATATTCCACCACCCCCGGCGTTTGGGCTTTGCCGGGTCCGCGGGCTCCGCATCTGCCGTGACCGGTTCGGGCTGCGGGCTCTCGGGGAAGGGTCCGTCAGAGGCCTCAACAACATCCGGAGCGGGCGAAGCGACCAATTCCGCCGCCACAGCCTCGGCTGGCGCGGCTTCGACCTCGGGCGCGTCGGGCCCGTCGTTGCCCACAGAGGCATCAGCAGCGGCGACCTCTGCCGGGGTCGTCTCCTCGGCGGCGGGCCGATCGTCAGAAGCCGGCTCGGCGGGAGCGTCCGTCTTGCGGCTCTTGGGACTCCGGCGCCGTGGCTTCTTCGGGGTTTCTTCGACCTTTTCGGCCGGTTCGGCTGCGGCCTCTGCAGGGTCCGCCTGATCCGCGGCGGCTTCGGTCACCGGGGCGGACTCGTCAACCGTGACCTCCGCCGCGTCCTCGGCGGCGGGTTTCTTGCGGGACCGGGTCCGCGAGCGGCTGCGCTTCTTGGGCGCGGCCTCGCCAGCCTCTTCCGGGGCCTGCGCCTCGGTTGTTTCCTCCGCCTCGGCAGGCGCTTCGGTCTGCGCCTCGGTCGAGGTTTCGTCACCGGCCTCGGTCGCAGCGTCAGCCTCGGAGCCGGTCGTCGGTTCCGAGCCGGCTTCGATCTGCGCGTCGCCCTCGGCCCCGCCATTGCCTTTCCGACGGCGGCGGCGGCGGCGGCGTTTCTTGGGCCGCTCCGCGTTGTCCTCGTCAGTCGCCGCCTCGACCTCGGCCTCGATGACCTCTTCCTCGTCCTCGACAGCCCCCATGTCGCTGGAAATGACCGGAACCGTTGCCGCCGCCACAGCCCGGGTGGCGGTCTTGAATTTCTCGATCGCGTAGTCGGGTGGAATCAGGGCCGGGTCACCCTCAATTCGCACAGCAAGGCCGTAACGCGCCTCGATCCCCGCGATATGTTCGCGCTTCTGGTTCATCAGGTAGTTGGCGATGGTCACAGGGCATTTCACCAGAACTTCCCGGGACTTGCCCCGCACGCCTTCCTCTTCGATCTGGCGCAGGATGCCGAGCGCGACGTTGTCGTCGGACCGCAGGAGACCGGTGCCATGGCAGTGCGGGCAGGGCTGCGTCGTGGCTTCGAGCATGCCCGGTCGCAGGCGCTGGCGCGACATCTCCAGAAGCCCGAAACCCGAAATCCGGCCCACCTGAATGCAGGCGCGATCGAAGTTGAGCATCGGGGAATGGCGTGGCGGAGCCGGAAGCAAACGAACTGCGGCCTTGGATGGCATTGCTGAGCGCGCCGTTCCAGCCGCGCGCCGTCATTCGCCGCCTCGCCGGTTCGACGTCCGTGATGGTGACGGTGTTGCTGTTCGCGGTGGTCGGAGTTGCCAACATCCTGTCGATCTTCGCCGACGCTTGGGCCGGGTGGCAGGATCTGCAGGCCATTGTGTTGATTGCGGCTCTCGCCGCGGTGGTAAGCGTGGCGATGCTGTATCTGACCTCGCTCGTTGCTGCGCTGTTCGCCAGGCTGTTTGGCGGCAGGGCCGGAAGCGTGACCACGCGCCACGCCTTGGCGTGGGGGGCGGTGCCGTTGTTTTGGTCCGCGTTGATCGCCGTTGTTCTCTTGGCCGTTGGCTGGCAGCTCGTCGGCGCTGCGGCCACGCAGGCCATCGGCTTCGTGGTTGGTGCGGCGAGCATCTGGTCGCTCATCATAACGGTTGCCATGTTGAAGGAGGTGGCGGCTTTCGGTGTGATCCGGGCGGCTATCACCTATGTTTTGGCGCTGGTCGTGGCGAGCCTCGTCGTTGCCGTGCCGGTTCGCGTGTTGCTGTGGCAGCCGTTCAATATTCCGTCCGGTGCGCAAATTCCGACGCTGCTGGTCGGCGATTACCTGTTCGTGTCGAAGTATGCCTATGGCTACAGCCGGTTCTCCGTACCGTTCAGCCCGCCGCTGTTTAAGGGCCGCATCCTGGCGGCGGCTCCGAAGCGCGGCGATGTCGTTGTCTTTAGGCTGCCGCGCGACAACCGCACGGACTACGTCAAGCGCATCATCGGCTTGCCCGGTGACCGCATCCAATTGCGCGGCGGCGTCGTCTACATCAATGGCAAGGCGGTTGAGCGGCGGCGTGTCGAGGATTACCAGTTGCGCGGTCCCGGATACAACTCGACCGCGAGGCAGTACGAGGAGACGTTGCCCAACGGTGCCACGTATCGGGTTCTCGATATCGAGCCGAACGGCCCGTTCGACAATGTCGGGCCATTCGACGTGCCGGCCGATCACTACTTCATGCTCGGCGACAATCGGGACAACTCGACCGACAGCCGGGCACTGTCGGCCGTCGGCTATGTGCCGTTCGAGAACCTTGTCGGGCGGGCCGAGATCATCTTCATGTCGCTATCTCCGGACGGCGACGACCGCTCCGGGCGCATGCTCACGCCGATCAAGTGACCGACATAGCGGCCGGGATTGGGCATCGGCGAATCATGCGCCGACGGCAAGACAGTTTCAATTAACCTCATAGTATCAACGGCCTTCTCATCGGTTACAAAACAGCGTCAGGTGATGCGGTGTTCAATCAGGGAAGGTGATCGCTGTGATGCATTCGATCTGCTGGGGCACGCGGGCGCTGGTCTTTGCCATGGCGCTGGCGTTGGTTGCGACTGGCGCCGAGGCGCAGAAGAAGCCGGCCGAGCCAGCCAAGAAAACCGAAGCCAAGTTGAAGACGTCGGCCAAGAAATCCAGCA
>CAYMMT010000146.1:0-7063 GCA_964391555.1 uncultured Rhodobacterales bacterium | reverse complement strand
TGCTGGCCGCCAACGCCGTCGCGCGGACGCATCTCGTGCAGTTTCTGGACGACATGAGGCGCGAGGGTGAACGGGTGCTCGAAGCCCAATCCCGCGCTGTCAGACAGCAGCAGATTGTCGTCCTCGCCAACTTGGTGGGGCTGACCCTTGTCGGATCCCTGGCCCTGTACTTCCTGCGCATGGAAGTGTTGACCAGGCATGCACGCGAACGGGCGGAGAAGCGGGTCGAGTTTCTGGCCTATTTCGACCCCCTCACAAAACTTCCCAACCGCGCCCAATTCCAGGAACGGCTCCAGGAGGTCCTGCTGGCCAAGCGTCCAGCCGCGCTCATCTATGCCGACCTGGATGACTTCAAGCTGATAAACGACACTCACGGCCACACGGCAGGAGACGCGGTCTTGACCCATGTCGGTCGCCTGCTGATGGCCGTTTCGGAGTCTCACGTCGGCTTTGCCGCCCGCCTTGCTGGCGATGAATTCGCGATGGTCATCCCCTCCGATGACATCGAGTGTCTGAATGCCCTGTGCGCGGAAATCATTTCGGCGACGGCAGAACCCTACTGGTTCGAGGGTGAGAGCTTCAACATCGGGCTGAGCCTGGGACTTGCAACCACGAAACAACTGCATTCGACCGAGGATATCACTGTCGACATGCTGTCGCGTTTCGCCGATTTCGCACTCTACACATCCAAGGCTACGGGCCGGAAATGCTACACGGTCTACGACCATGTCATCGAGCAGAGGTTCTGGGAACGTCGCTCGCTGATCGAAGAACTTCCCAAGGCAATCGAACAGGAAAAACTGGAAGTCTACCTTCAGCCCAAGGTGCATTTGCGCGACGGGCGGGCCTATGGCTTTGAGGCGCTCGTGCGTTGGCGCCGAAACGGCGAACTCGTCCCGCCGGGCGATTTCATCAACATCGCAGAGGAATGCGGACTGGTTGTCGATATCGATCACTACGTGTTGCGGCAAGCGACCCGCCTGATCGCGAAATGGAACAAGGCACATGACACGGATTTTTCCGTCAGCGTGAATCTGTCCGCCCTGCACTTCAATTCGGAGCGGATTTGCCACTGGGTCGAGCAAGCGCTTTGGGATGCGGTACTGCCGGCGCAACTGCTGACGCTCGAGATCACCGAGACAACCGAAATGCGCGACTGGAAGCAGGCGCGCCGGATCATCGGTGATCTCAAGTCAACCGGTTGCAAGATCGCGATTGATGACTTCGGGACCGGTTTTTCGTCGCTTGCCTACTTGCGGATCATGAAGGCGCATGAGCTCAAGATCGACCGCTCACTTGTCATGGAGCTGGATGTGTCCGGGAAGGCGCGGCTCCTGCTGTCGTCGGTACTGGAAATGGCACGCAACCTGGAGCTCGAAGTCACCATCGAGGGAATCGAGACGGAGGAACAGTCGAGCATCGTCCGCGAGATGGGCGCCGAATGCGCACAAGGCTTCCTGTTCGGGCGCCCCCTGCCGCGGGAAGAAGCGCTTGCCGCCGCAATGACCCCGAACCCCGGACTCGTGTCCAGTCGGGCATCGTGACCTCTCAGGTGACACGGACCGACCGCATGCCAGGGCCGGTGACCCGGGCCGGGAAGAGCGAAGACCCCGGCGGCGCGAACCGGATTTCCAAAGGCGTCCCGACGATCAGTCTGACACCCGTCCCGCCAACCGGCAAAATGATCGTATCGGGGTCGCAGCAGGAAGGTCCGCAAATTCAATCCGCATCAACAGGAAACGACAGAATCGGGACGGATCTGGGGACACAAGCCACGCCTGAGGACGTGCAAAATCTTTCAGCGCTTTCCGGGGCGTATGTGGCGGACCGAGGAGGATTCGAACCCCCGACCCCCTGATTCGTAGTCAGGTACTCTATCCAGCTGAGCTATCGGTCCGTGGAGGCGGGATGTAGCCGGGCCGGTTCGTCGATGCAAGGGGTAATGCGGTCGGTATGGTATAGGCGGGCAGCTCTGCGCCGCGCCCAATGCGCAGCGGTCAAACCCCGAAATCAGCTGTCGGTATTGTATCGGTGTCAACACAATGTGGCCGGGCGCACTGCTCGGTGATCGGACGACGAAGAAGAACCAGCCCAGAGTTGTCGATGGGACCCCGATTCAAGCCGGACCACCGATCGGAATTCGCCGCGCCGCGGTCGCCGGAATGTCCCCTAACCAGACAATTCGAAAGCACGGTCCAAAAAACGGATCACGGGGCTGGCGGCGACCGGTCACGACCGCGCTCGGCCAATCGTCCGCCTCATGCCGCCGCATCCGGCAGCGCGGCATCGGACTTGGGGAGACAGATGGCGAATTCGGTGCCCTGTTCGTCGGTCCTGCGAAGCTCCAGTCTGCCCCCGTGGCCCCGGATCAATTCGGCCGCAATCGCCAGACCAAGACCGGACCCGCCCTTGCGCGCCCCACCCTGGAAGGGCTGGAAGAGGAATTCCACCGCTTTCTTGGGAAGCCCCGGACCGGTGTCGGTCACAAGGATCCACCACGCGTCATCATCCTCGGTTGCGGCGATGGAAATCTCGCCCGCCGATCCTGACGCGACAATCGCCTGCCGGGCGTTCCGCGCGAGGTTCGAAAGGACACGGTACAACTGTTCTCCATCGGCCCGGACCACCATCGCGGCGGGCACGTCTTCGGCAAAGGAGATGTCATGCTCTCCGGCGGCCAGCCGCTCGCCGTCAATGACATCGGCCACGATCGCGGACAGGGGCACGCGGGTCAGCCGCGGCGGCGGTTCGTCCACCCGGCCAAAGGCCAGAGTGCTTTCGCAGAGGTTCACGGCACGGGATATCGAGTTGATCAGCTTCGGCGCCATTCGGCGGACCATGGGGTCCTCTGAATCCTCGATCCGGTCGGTAAACAGCTGGGCCGTCGTGAGGATATTGCGCAGATCGTGGCTGATCTTGGAGACCGCGCCTCCAAGCTGGGCCAGACGATCCTTCTGACGCAAGGCCCCGGTCAGATCGGTTTGCAGCGTCGCCAGCGTTTCTTCCGCCTCGCGCAACTCGGTCACGGTGGCCGATGGCATGACGATGCGGCGGGCGTCCTCCGGGGCCGACGCATAAAGCTTCATCGCGTCCACCACGCCCTTGATGGGACGCACCAGCAGGACGCGCACGGAAATGAAGAGAAGTCCCGCGGTGATCACGGAAATGAAAGCCGACAACGCCAGGATACGCAGACCGTAGTCTATCATCTCGGCGCGCAAATCTTCGGTGCTGACCGTCACTTCGATCAACAGGCCCGCCCGTCGGGACGGCTCCCCGATCACCCGGATCACTTCGGTCTCGGGATTCAGGAGCCGCATCATCGCATCGCGGATCAGCATCCAGGCGGTCTGTTCGCGCAGGTCGAACGTGTTCTTGATGGGCTCGGGGATGGGGGACGACAAGACGAGCTGGCGTACTTCGTCGCGGCGAAGCACCACGTTAAAGACCTCTGCGTTCGCAAGCAGTTCGTCCTCGAGGTCCATGTCGATCATGTCGTCGGCCAGAAGAGCGAGAGACGCGATCTGGGCGCGTTCGAGGCGCTGGAGCAGAAAATCCTCCCGAAACCGCGCAACCGACGGCACGAAAATCAGGATCTCGGCGATCATGACGAACACCGTGGTCAGGATCAGAAATCGCCCGGACAGCGAATTCATCGTCTCTCTCCGTTCCCGCCCGTTCGCGTTTCAGGGGTTCGCTCCCACCCTCGGGGGCGGGTGGGGGGCGAACCGGGGCGCAAACGCCCCGGGGCTTGGGTCCAAGGCCCGACTAAGGCAGCCACGTCTGCACGAACCGCACGACCCGCGTCACCGTCGGATTATCAAACAGCTTGGGCGTAAAATAGGCGCCCGCGGCGCGTTTGGAAATCTCACCCATGGTCGGATAGGGCAAAACCGTGTTCGAAATCGCGCTCATTTTCAGCCCGTTGGCAATCGCCATGGCCCAGATCCCGATGTGATCGCCGGCGTTGGGGCCCACGACCGAAGCGCCGACGGGTTTGCCTTTGACGACCATGACCTTGAGGAAACCGGTGGTCTTGCGTTCGGCGATCGCCCGGTCATTGCCTTCGAATTCAGCACGGACAACGGTGAGCCCGGCACCGTGGCGTGACTTTGCCTGTGCCTCGGTCAGACCGACCTGCGCCATTTCGGGGTCGGTGTAGGTCGCCCACGGGATATGGTCGGTCCGGGCCTTGGCGGGCAGGCCAAGCACGATTTGACGCACGACGACACCGGCGTGGTAACCCGCGAGGTGGGTGAATTGCAGCCCACCCGCCGCGTCCCCCACGGCATAGACACGTCTGTTGGTGGTGGATCGCAGGGACGGCGTGACCTCCACGCCTCTGGGGGTCCAGGCGACGTTGGCCTTGTCGAGGTCAAGCTTTTCGACATTCACCTTGCGGCCCACGGCCATCAGGAGGTGGGTGCCGGAGAAGCTCCCCTGGCTCGTGTGCACGGTGACGCCGTCTTTGGTCTTTTCGATCCTGTCGGCCAGCGCGTCTTCGATGATTTCCACGCCCTCGGCCCGAAGCCTGTCGAGGACGATGCCGGCCATTTCCGGGTCATCCTTGCCAAGCGCCTTGAGACCTTCGATCACGGTGACCTTTGAGCCGAGGCGGATATGAGCCTGGGCCATCTCCAGCCCGATGGGACCACCGCCGACGATCAGGAGATGATCCGGGCGCTCGCGAAGCTCGAAGATGGTCTCGTTGGTATGGACTTCGACGTCCTCGATGCCGGGGATCGGCGGGACAAGGGGACCGGAGCCCGTGGCAACCACAAAGCGGCGCGCTTCGATGATCGTTTCGCCGGCCTGCACCTCGGTCGGGGAGATGAAGCGCCCGAACTCGCGGATCACCTGAACGCCAAGGCCTTCGAAGCGTTCCTGACTGTCGTGAGGTTCGATCGCGGCGATGACGTCGCGAACGTGGTCCTTGGCGCTGGCATAATCGACGATGTTGCCGGTGGTCTGGCTGACCTTGCCTTCGGCGAGCAGCGCCTTGGACGGGACACATCCGTAGTTCAGGCAGTCGCCTCCCATCTTGTGGCCTTCCAGCAGCACCACCCGGGCCCCCATCTGGGCGGCCCCGGCCGCGATGGAGAGCCCACCCGAGCCAGCGCCAATGATGCAGATGTCTGTCGTGATACGGCTCATGGGATCAGGCTTCCTTCCGGCCACGGACGGCCTTGATGACGACGGGCAGAGCGGCCAACGCACAGAGACCGAGGATCGGCAGCAGGATGTGCGGTTCAAAGATGATGCCGAGGTTCGGTGATTCGCCGCGGGCAAAGACCTCACCCAGACCGGAACCGACCGAGGTGTAGACAACGGCCCCCGGGATGATGCCGACGAAGGTCGACACAGCAAACCGGTGGAGCGGGACCTCGAGGAACGCGGGGATCAGGTTGGCGAGGAAGAAGGGCACAGCGGGAACGAGCCGGATCAGGAACAACATGGACCACTGGTTTTCGTCGATCCCGTCCTTGATCCGCTTCACGGCCCCTTCGGAGCCTTCGAGCTTCCGGCCCAGTTGTTCGCCGAGGCCCCAGCGGGCAGCGAGGAAGATGCCGATGGCCCCCAGCGTGGCGGCGGTCACGTTGAAGAGCGCGCCGGGAAAAGTGGCGAAAAGAAATCCGCCGGTGAGCGTCATCACCGTGGCGCCGGGCAGGGAAAAGGCCACCACCACAGTGTAGAGCGCGATAAAGACCACGACCGTGCCGAGATAATTGGCATCGCGGAAGGCGATCAGTGCTTCGCGGTTCTCCGCCAGGGCCTGGAAACTCAGGTAATCGCGCAGGAACACCGCGCCGAGCACGGCAGCGGTCAAAATTGCGATCAGTGGCAGGCGCTTGAGGATCGGGTTTGAGGCAGGGCCTTGGCTGTCGGGCATATCGGTCATGGGGCTGTTTTCCGGGTCTGGTGTCTGTTGTTGAGCCTCACATGGCCAGACACCAGCGCCGGTGTTAGGGCTATCACGGGCGGTTGATGCGGGACGGGTGGATGTTTCAGAAACGGGATCGGGGGCCGGACTTCTGTAACAATCGGAAATCTGTCCGCCAGGGGTTTTGTGCGCCAAGTGTCAGGTGATGGTACGCGCCGTTGAGAGTGGACCCGAGCAATCGATTGTCCGCGTCCGGCCATATCCGCCAATCTGTTCAAGCTCTCGCCATGAATCTGCTGCAACACGGCAACCGGTGCGTTGACACACGGCCATTGCCTCAGTATTGCCCGGGTTCTTGAGATTTTTCGCGCCGCCACTGAGTCTCTTACGGCTCGCTGCGCCCGCATGATGGAGAGCCGCAATGAAGCGTACATTCCAGCCTTCGAACCGGGTTCGCAAGAACCGTCACGGGTTCCGCTCGCGCATGGCCACGAAGGCCGGTCGCAAGATCCTGAACGCCCGCCGTGTGCGCGGCCGCAAGAAGCTCAGCGCCTGAGCCGGATCGGTCGGGGTGTCGATGGCCCCTGGGACAGAACGTGAAGAGACCGCCGCCGGGGCCCGCGCGGCGGTTTTCGTATTTGAGACGATGCGCAAGCGGGCCGATTTCCTCGCTGCCGCGCGCGGGCTGGTGGCGCGGCGTCCCGGGTTTGTCCTACAAGCGCGGGACCGGGGAGACGGCGAAGCATTCCGGGTCGGCTTCACCTGTTCCAAGAAGGTCGGGAATGCCGTGGCGCGCAATCGGGCCAAGCGGCGCCTGCGCGAGGCGGCCCGGCTTGAGATGCCGACCGTGGCCCGACCCGGTTGGGATTATGTCCTGATTGGTCGGAGGGACCGGACAGCCGCGCTGCCGTTCGGGCAGCTGCGGGCGGATCTGGCCGCCGCCGTGGCGGAGGTACATCGGTGACGCCGCTGGCCTGGGTCCTGTCGGTGCCGGTGCGATTCTACCGCCTGGTGTTCTCGCCCTGGGTCGGGCACGGATGCCGCTATCATCCCACCTGTTCGGCCTATGCGATGGAGGCCCTGCGGAAACACGGCGGAATCAAGGGCGGTTGGCTGGCCTTCCGGCGCATCCTGAGGTGCCATCCCTGGGGTGGCTCGGGGATCGACAACGTTCCGGACTAG
>CAYMMT010000145.1:0-7127 GCA_964391555.1 uncultured Rhodobacterales bacterium | reverse complement strand
CATCCCGATGCCGATCCCGGCACCGAACATCATCGAAAACCAGGAGAAATTTGAAAATTCGGGTTGATCCGTCTCCAGACCCAGCTTCATGCGACCAGCCGAGGGCCAGAGCGCGAGGGCAAAACACAGGATGACAAAGAAGGCCATCACGTAGACGTACCAGAAACTGAACGTCGCCAGAATGAAGCCGTTCAGGGCCCCCAGCACCGCTCCCGCCTGATCGGGAAAGGCGACGGCCCAGACGATAAGTGCGCCGACAAGGATCTTGGCGGTGATGGTGACGTCTTTGGTGAATCCGCGATAAAAGCCGCTTTCGGCGATCCTGATGGGCAGATCGGTCAGCGGAGGTTTGATAGACATTCTTGGTTCTCCCAGTTTTCTCATGAGTCCCCACCGACCGCCTGGGTTGGTGTCCCCCGGGATCTCATCCCCTCCTGATCGCGACGTTCTTGGTCTGAACGTAGTTCCAAAGCGCTTCGCGACCCTTCTCCCGACCGTAGCCGGAATTCCCGTATCCCCCAAACGGAGTTTCTACACCCCCCGCATACCATTCATTTACAAAGACTTGACCGGCGCGAAGCTGGCTTGCGGCCCGCGTGGCGCGGTCCAGATCGCGGGTGAAAACTCCGGCGACGAGGCCGTATTTCGTTCCATTGGCGATCTCGATTGCCTCGCTGTCCTCCCGAAACGAGAGAACCGACAGCACGGGGCCAAAGACCTCGGTCTGCGCGACCTCCATGTCGGGCGTGACATCGGCCAGAACGGTTGGCTCCATGAACGCACCGGGCGCATTGAGCTTGCGGCCGCCCGTGGCCACCCTCGCCCCATGGGCCTGGGCCGTTTCGACCATGCGAACGGCCCGGTCGCGCTGCGGTTCGGAGACCATGGAGCCCATGTTGGCCCCGAACTCGACCCGGTCGATGCCGGGGCCGACCGAAAGGGACCTGGCGACCTTTTCCGCCCGTTCAATCAGTTCATCGGCGCGGCTCTCGTGCACGATGACGCGGCTCATGGCGGAACAAACCTGACCGGCGTTGAAGTAGATGCCCCACCGGATGTCGTTTTCGAAGGCGTCCAGATCGGCATCGTCGTGGACAATGGCGGCGGATTTGCCGCCAAGCTCCAGAACACAGGGCACCACATTCCGCGCCGCGGCCGTGGCTATGGCGATGCCCGTCGCAACGGAACCGGTGAACACGATCTGGTTGACGTCCGGATGGGCGGTCAGCGCCGCACCCGCCTCGTGGCCAAAACCGCAGATCACGTTAACCGCGCCCGGCGGAAAACCAGCGGCCTCGGCCGCGCGGGCGAACCACGCGTTGGTCAGGGGCGTCAGTTCCGGCGACTTGATCACGCAGGCATTGCCCGTCGCCAGGGCGGCGGAAAGGGACCGCGCGGTCATTTCCAGCGGGTAGTTCCACGGTATGACCTGGGCTGAAACGCCAAAGGGTTCGTTCTCTGTCCAGTCGAAGTAGCCGGCGCCAAGGGGGATCGACCGGCCCTCAAGCGTGCTTGCCTGATTGCCGTAGTATTCGAAATAGAGCGCCGCGCCCTGAACCTCGATCATGGCCTCCCACAACGGTTTGCCCTGTTCGAGGGTCAGCTGCCGCGCGATCTCGTCCGCATTGGCCAGCAGGGAGCGCCCCATCTCCTGCACCATACGGCCCCTCTCGATCGGACGCATGGCCGTGAGCGCGCCGGATCGATGCACCCGCCTGGCCGCCTGCACCGCGCGGTCCACATCCGCCGCATCGGCCAAGGCCTGTTCGGCCAGCGGCTCACCCGTGCCGGGGTTTTCAACGACGATCTTTCCCGCGCCGCCATCGACCCAGGTTCCGTCGATGTAGTTCTGCCAATAGGGTGCGATGTCCATGACTGATGGTCCTGTCAGAGGTCTGCGGTGGCCCCGTGCCGGGGCAGCGTGTCGTCAATATGCAACCACGCCAGACGTTCGTCGTGGTGGCAGTGGAGTTGCGGCTCGTACGCGTCGGGATCGTCGCGGGAAACGGCATAGAGGTGGATTTCCCCCGGCCAGCGGGTGCTTTCAAAGCTCATCTGCGTCCCGCATGTCGGGCAGAACCCGCGCGTTGCGACCTTGGATGAGTTGTGGAACCTGCGCTCTCCTTCCCACCGGACGGCTTCGGCACGGAACCCCATCCACGCGACAACCGGCGCGGAAGCCGCGCGGCGGCAGCTTTCGCAATGGCACAGCGCGGTCCAGAGCGGCTTCGGCGGGGCCTCGTAGCGGATTGCGCCACAAAGACAGCGACCGGTGATGGGGTCAGCCATCTATCGCCTCCCGCATCCAGCGCTGGAGATGCATGATCGAGTGTTCCGAATTCAATCCGCAGTTCGGGTCAACCACCAAAGGTCCGGGCACATAGCCTCTGGAGTGAAGGCCCCGCTGAACGCTTTCGACCAGGTGAATGTCCTCCTCCACCGTCGTGGCGCGGTCCTGTGCCGCCATGCGCCGCACGGTTTCATCGTCCACGCCGCCCAACGAATACCAGCCGCGCCAGACCACGACCTTGTCCGGCCCCACGGCCCGCCAATGGTAGGTGTTCAAGAGATTGCCGGGATAGACCTGGAACGAGAACATCGGCCAGAGGAACCAGGACGAATAGCGGGTATTGTTTTCGAACCCGCTGTTGATGTCATAGCTCATCTGGCTGAGGTCATTGCACTCCGTCGTGTGCCGCAGGCAGTAGCCCTGGGGCTGGATGTCATAGGTTTCGGGCCGGATGACCCCGGTGGCAAAGGTCGGGTGGTTCAGGCTGCAGTGGTAGCACTCCGAGTAGTTTTCGACCGACACCTTCCAGTTGCAGTTTTCCTCGATCTCGACCCATTCAAGCGGCTGCAATCCGGCCCAGTGGGGTATGAAAGCTTCGAGTTCGCCCCGGGCTCCGGGAAACCAGGCGTCCATCGGCTCTGCCCCGGGGTCGAGGTTGACGAAAACGAAACCGAGAAAAACCTCGGTGCGAACCTCCGTCAGGCAGATCTCCGACTTGTCAAAGCCGGGCACCGCGTTCGAGTTCGGCGCGGCGCGCAGACCGCCCGTCAATTCGTACGTCCAGGCGTGGTAGGGACAGACGATGACCCGGGTGGAGCCTTCGCCCGAGACCAGTTGATGGGCCCGGTGCTGACAGACATTGTAGAAGGTGCGGATTTCCCCGTCGCGGCCCTTGATGGAAAACAGGCTCTCCCCGGCCAATTCGAAAGCCAGATAGTCGCCGGGGTTTTCCAGGGCGCTCGCGTGGCAGGCGAATTGCCAGCTGCGCGCCAGAAGCCCCGCCTTCTCGACCTCGAACACCGCCGGATCGGTGTAATACCGGGCGGCCAGGGAGCGGATGGGCGCTGTCATTCGGGGTCCTCCTGATAAAGGCCAAGCTGGTGGCGGCGGCGGTGAAAACTGTCCACGCGTCCGACGATTTCGTCGGTGGCGCAGGCGATGACAAAGCTCAGCAGCGTCTCCAGGAGTGCGATGGTGGCGACCGAGGAGGGGAAGAACTGCGGGGTTTCGACCCCCACGACAAATCCGTGGTCCGCCGCCCGGATGATCGGGCTGGCGGCGCTGTCGGACAGCGCCACGATCGTCATGCCCTGCGCTTTGGCGATGCGGACGGCCTCGACCACCTCCGACCGATAGGGGTGGCTGGTAATGGCGATCAGCACGTCGCGGTTGTCCGCGAAGGCCAGGTCGTCGACGGGCGTGGACCCGGGGCGCGGGATCGCGTGGAACTGCACCATGCCGGTCGAGGCGAGGTAGGTGAAGGTCTGCGCGTTCGAGTTGTTGACACCCACACCCAGGGTAAAGACCTGCCGGCAGTTCCAGACGTCCTGCGCGGCGGCCTGCAGGGCGGCGGCATCGATGCGGGCGAATGTCTCCTCAAGATTGCTGATCGCCGCCTCCGCCATGGAGGCATAGAGCCCGCCCAAATCCCCGGATTTGCGAATATCCTGCAGCCAGCGCGCGCGGTCGGGAAATCCCGAAGCCCCTTTGCGAATCGCCTCGCGGAACGGCGCGCGGAAGTCTTCGTACCCCTCGAACCCCACCTGTCGTGCCATGCGGACAAACGTGTTGGGGTTCACATTCGCGGCCCGCGCGATCTCGCGCACGGTCGAAACACCGACATCCTGCGGATTCTCGAGCACGTATCGCGCGGCCTTCTGCGCTTCCGGTGTCAGCGTGTCCCAGTCCTCGCTCAGGCGGGCCAGGACCGGATTTGATACATTTGTGCCATCCATGATTGACAGTGATACATACGTACGCTTAGCCTGTCCATCGACTTTGCGACACGACCCACATGAAGGACGACCCGGATGGCTGAGAAAGAGTTCCCGACCCATGCCCGCGTGGTGATTGTCGGCGGTGGCGTCATGGGGGTGGGTCTGGCCTACCACCTTGGTCACGAAGGCTGGGGAGGGGACACGGTCCTGCTCGAAAAGGCGGAGTTGACGTCCGGGTCCACCTGGCACGCCGCGGGGCAGATCACCCATTCGACGTCGTCTTTTTCGCTCGGCCGCTGTGTGGATTACAACATCGGTCTCTATTCGGGAGCGCTGGAGGCCGAGACCGGTCAGGCCGTCACATGGCATGGCTGCGGCTCGTTCCGGCTTGCCTACACCGAAGACGAGATGGACTGGCTGCGCCATACGCTTTCGGTCGGCCGGTCGTTGGGGTTCAACATCGAACTGGTCGGGCCGGAGAAAGTCGCGGAGTTGCATCCGTTCTACAATCTCGAAGGCGTTCTGGGGGCCCTCTACACGCCCGATGACGGCCATGTGGACCCCACGAACGTCACCATGGCCATGGCCGCCGGCGCACGCGCCAAGGGCGTCCGGATCATCCGCCGCTGCCGGGCCACCAACATCACCCAGGCCGAAAATGGCGCGTGGGTCGTGGAGACCGAGAGGGGCACCATCACCTGCGAGCATGTCGTCAATGCCGGCGGCACCTATGCGCGCCAGATGGGCGAATGGTCCGGCCTGCAATTGCCGATGACGTCCATGACACACCACTACTTCGTCACGGAACCTGTACCGGAATTCAACAACTTGGAGCGCGAACTTCCAGTCATTCGCGACGACAGGAAGGTCTCTGGCTACATTCGGATGGAGCAGAAACGCGGGCTGATCGGGATTTACGAGAAAGAGAATCCGAATACGGTCTGGGAGGATCATTGTCCGTGGGAGGCCGAGAACGAGCTGTTCGACGCCGACTACGACCGGATCATGCCGTGGCTCGAAGAAAGCCTGAACCGGATGCCGATCTTTGCGGATCTGGGCATCACGCGGGAGGTTCATGGCGCGATTTCACACCCGCCCGATGGCAACCCGTTGATCGGTCCGGCTCCGGGCGTCCGGAACTACTGGTGCTGTTGCGGCACACAGATCGGGATCGGCTGGGGGCCGGGGCTGACGCGGGAACTCGCGCGCTGGATGGTCCATGGCGCCGCCGATATCTCCATGCGCGATTACGACCCGCGCCGGTTCGGGAGTTACGCGAACAAGGAGTGGCAAGTCATTAAGGCGAAAGAAGATTATTGCCTTCGACATGAGATCCCATTCCCGCATTTCAACCGCCTCGCGGGCCGACCGGTCAAGCCCTCTCCGCTCTACGACAGGCTGCGGGCCAAGGGCGCTGTCTACGAAGAGGTCTATGGCTGCGAACGCCCCCGCTGGTTCGCGAAGGACGGCGTGGCGCAGGAGGATCACTACGCGTTTCGCCGGACTGCCGTGGACGACCTCGTCAATGCGGAGGTGAAGGCCGTCCGCGAGCGGGTCGGGGTGATGGACGTGACCGCGTTTACGAAGGTCCTGGTCGAAGGCCCCGGCGCATATGCGTTGCTCGACCGGCTGACCGCCAATCGGATGCCGCAGAAGCTGGGGTCGATCACGCTGACCCATATGCTGAACCGGCGCGGTCGGATCGAGCTTGAGACGACGGTCGTTCGGATGGCCGAGGACAGGTTCTACCTCGTCTGTGCGGCCTTCTTCGAGCAGCGCCTGCTCGACCACCTCGCGCAGCAACGCGACGGCGAGGAGGTCACCGTCACGGCGCTGTCGACAAGGTGGTCGGCGCTCTCGCTGAACGGCCCCCGGTCCCGCGACGTGCTGGGACAGGTCACCGACGCGCCGCTCGACAATGCCCGGTTCCGCTGGCTTTCGGCGCAGGAGATCGCCATTGCGGGCCATCAAGTCTGGGCATTCCGCATGTCCTATGCCGGGGAACTGGGCTGGGAACTGCACTTGCCTAACGCGGCCCTGTCGGATGTCTACGCAGCGCTTTGGCAGGCGGGGGAGCCCCACGGGATTGTCGACTACGGCAGCTTTGCGATGAATGTCATGCGGTTGGAAAAGGGCTTCAAAGGGGCCGGGGAACTGACCAACGAAGTCACGCTGGCCGAGGCCGATGTCCTGCGCTTTGCCAAGGCCGACAAGGACTACCTCGGCCGCGACCTGACGCTGCAACCCGCCAAAAACTGGGTCTGCGCTTACCTTGCCATCGACCCCGATGGAGAAATCGACGGTCACGGCGGCGAGGCGGTACTGCTGGACGGCGAGGTCGTGGGGTCGACGGCCTCGGTCGCATACGGTCCGACCGTGGGCAAGATCCTCGCGTTCGCCTACATCAAGCCCGCCGCGGCCGAACCGGGGACGGCGCTGGAGGTCCTGATCCATGGCGCGCCCCGTGCCGCGACGGTGCTGGGCGAACCCGCCTACGATCCGCACAGCCTCTTGCCCCGCAGCGATGCTGTGGTCGAACCGGCGGAGTAACCAAGGTGTCGGCTGTCACCCGGCTCCTTTCGGCAGTGCGCAGGCTGCACGAAGCGACGCCTGACCTGCGCGACTATGCGCCGTGGCCGGACGACCTGTCGTCTCGACAAATCCTGCCCGAAACCTGCGCGGCGTCCGAAACACTTGGCGTGCGCAGTCTTCGCGGGACACGAAGCACCGCTCCGGTGATCCGGGCGCTCAGGCGGGCCGCCCCGGAACTGCACTGGAAGCAGACATACGCCGAAGCCGAGGTTGGCCAGCGGTTTCTCGACACCTATGGTTATGTCGAACTCTTTGGTCCGGAGGGCCATTTCCGGTCGGCAAAACTGCGGGGCTACATCGGGTTCTGG
>CAYMMT010000144.1:0-7171 GCA_964391555.1 uncultured Rhodobacterales bacterium | reverse complement strand
TCGGCCGTCATATCGGTGTAGACCGCGCTCATCTCCGGGAAGGAGTAGAAGCCGTCTCCATCCGCATCGATATTCGGATCAACCTCCATGGTGGCCAGCGCGGCCCCGGCGGCGAGGGTCAGGGGCAGGATCAGAGCAGTCAGCTTGGTCATGTCATCTCTCCTTGGTCACAGAACGTTCGAAGGCCGGTCCCGGCCTTCCGCTTTCGTCAGACCGGTTTCCGCTTGCCGATTCCAGTGACCGGATCGAACGCCCCGACTTCCGGCACCTCGCCGCCGCGCGGCGGCGTCTCCATCGGCATCGTCCCGCCCGGCAATCGCCCCTGAGCGGCAAGTCTCCGACGGGCTGCGGCCATTCCGGCAAAGCCCTGCCAATCCCGTTTCGCGGACGTCGCAGTGAGAAAAGAACCGGTCGCACCCGCGATGAGACACGATCCATCCTCAAATGGTATTTTCGGCCATCAACCCCATCGGAGAGCCCCATGGCCAAGGACAACCCGGACACCGCGCTCGACGCCGTCACCCAGCCGATCGAAAAGGCCCGAGGGCTGCCGAATGCCCATTACACGGACCCTGAGACTTGGGACGCCGAGAGCGCCGCCTGCCTGCACGGCACCTGGGCGGGTCTTGCCGTGGCCGCCGACGTCCCGGAGCCCGGTGATGCCAAGCCCCTGACGTTTCTCGGCGTGCCGCTACTGCTGATCCGCGACCGGGACGGCGACGTCCGTGTCTTTGAGAACATATGCCGGCACCGGGGCATGATCCTCGTCGATGCCCCCCGCAAGATCGAAGGCGCGATCCGCTGCCCCTATCACTCGTGGTGCTATTCCACTGCCGGCAAACTCGTGGCCACGCCCCATATCGGGGGGCCGGGCCAGAACACCTACGAGGGGCTCGACAAAACCAGCCTCGGCCTGAACGAGGTCCGCAGCCACATCTGGCGGGACGTTGTCTTCATCAACCTCTCCGGCACCGCCGCGCCCTTCGAAGAACTCCATGCAGACCTCATCGCCCGCTGGGCGGAATTCGAACAGCCGCTCCACCATGGCGGCGGGGGCAGCCAATTCACCCTCGATGTCGCCTGCAACTGGAAGCTCGCCGTAGAAAACTATTGCGAAAGCTATCACCTGCCGTGGGTCCATCCGGGCCTGAACAGCTATTCCCGGCTGGAGGATCACTACCATATCGAGGCCCCGGGCCGTTTCTCGGGACAAGGCACCCATGTCTACCGTCAACTCAAGGGCGAGGGCGAGCTGACCTTCCCCGACTTTGCCGACCTCTCCGAGAAATGGGACGCCGCCGCCGAATACATTGCCGTTTATCCCAACGTGCTGATGGGCGTGCATCGTGACCATGCGTTTGCCATCGTGCTGGAGCCGCTGGATCAAGGCCACACCCGCGAGCAGGTCCACCTCTACTACGCGGTTCCGGACAGTGATGCGGACCTCCGCGCCCGGAATGCCGCGCTCTGGAAAGAAGTCTTCATCGAGGACATCTTCGTCGTGGAAGGCATGCAACGTGGCCGCGCCGCGCCGCAATTCGACGGCGGCCGGTTTTCCCCGGCCATGGATGGCCCGACCCATCTTTTCCACAGCTGGGTCGCGGAGCGGATGAAAACCGCGCCCTGACACATGGCCGATCTCGACACACGACTTCTGGCGGCCCATGGGGCCGGCGATGGCGCGGCCCTCGTGCGGCTCTACACCGAAGCGGCCGACAGCACCGCGGACCCCGATGCCGCGGCGTTCTACCTCACCCACGCATGGATCTGGGCACTCGACACCGGCGCACCCGAGGCAGACAGGCTCAGAGCCCGTCTCGCGTCCGCCGACCGCGTCTGAGCCGGAGGCCCGCTTCCCGGTATCCCGGGCGGGCACCGCCCCCTTTCTGACATTGCGGCCCCCGTCGTTCCCGCCTAAGCCTTGCCCATGGCCGACAAGATCATCATCGACACCGACCCGGGGCAGGACGACGCCGTCGCCATCCTGCTGGCCTTTGCCTCGCCCGAACTGGAGGTGCTGGGCATCACCTGCGTCGCCGGGAACGTGCCGCTCGAGCTGACCGCGCGCAATGCCCGCATCGTCTGTGAATTGGCCAACCGCCCTCTCGTCCCGGTTTTCGCCGGCTGCGACCGGCCCATGACCCGTCCGCTCGTCACGGCCGAACATGTGCACGGCAAGACCGGCCTCGACGGCATAGAGCTCTGGGAACCTCAGATGCCGCTGCAGGATCGCCATGCGGTCGATTTCCTCATCGACACCCTGCGAAAGGAGCCGGCGCGCAGCGTCACGCTCTGTCCGCTGGGCCCGCTGACCAACATCGCCACCGCCTTCACCCGCGCACCGGACATCGTCGATCGCGTGGCCCGAATCGTTCTCATGGGGGGGGCCTATTTCGAGGTTGGCAACATCACACCGGCGGCTGAATTCAACATTTACGTTGACCCGGAAGCCGCTGATATCGTTTTCAAATCCGGCGTTGATCTGACGGTTCTTCCGCTGGATGCCACGCACCAGGCGCTCACCACCGAACCCCACGTCGCGGGGTTCCGCGCCATGGGGACGATGGTGGGATCGGCGGTCGCCGCCTGGACCGACTTCTTCGAAAGGTTCGACATGGAGAAGTACGATAGTCCCGGGGCGCCCCTGCACGACCCCTGCGTGATCGCCTACCTTCTTCGGCCCGACCTTTTTGCCGGGCGGCGCATCAACGTGGAGATCGAGACCCGCAGCGATCTCACGCGTGGCATGACCGTCGCGGACTGGTGGGGAGTTACGGACCGCGCCCCGAACGCCCTGTTCATCGGCGATGTGGATGCGGACGGCTTCTTCGGCCTTCTGACCGAGCGGATTGCGGCGCTGTGACCACATCCATTCACCTCTGCGGCGAACGCGAGGCGGCGCGCCTTGCGGACCTGATGGTCCGCGCCCGGGCCGAAGCCGGACAGGACGTCACGGTGGAAACCCTTGTCGACCTCATCGCACCGCTGCTGGCCGGGACCGCCCAGGGCGCGGCCTGGCTGTTTGGCCCGACGAAGGCACCCACGGGCTATGTTGTTCTTTCGTTTCGGTATTCCGTGGCCGAAGGCGGTACGGTCGCGACGGTTGAAGAGATCTTTGTCCGTCCCGCGATCCGTCGGCGCGGGATCGCGACAGAGGTTCTGCTTGCCCTGTCCAAAGCGCTGAGCGACGGCGGCATCACGGCCCTTTCGGCGGATTTCGACAGCGACATCCTGCACCGGCTTGCGACCCGGGCGGGGTTGACGGAACGCCGCGGACTGACGCGCGCGACCCGGCGGCTGTAACTGGTCCGTCGGCGCGCTATATTCGGCCCATGACCCTGCACGTTCCCTTCGACAACAGCTACGCGACCTTGCCCGAGCGGTTCTTTACCCGCATGGCGCCAACGCCCGTGGCCGCCCCCCGCCTTGTCGCCTTCAACCACGACCTCGCCCGAACCCTCGGCATCGTGTCTGACGGCGTGGGGGACGCGACGCTGGCCGAGCTTTTTTCCGGAAACACCACGCCCGACGGTGCGTCGCCGCTGGCGCAGGTCTATGGCGGACACCAGTTCGGGCATTGGAATCCGCAGCTTGGGGACGGTCGTGCGCTCTTGCTGGGCGAGGTGAAGAACGGCCCTGAACGCTTTGATATTCAGCTGAAAGGATCCGGCCCGACCCCCTATTCCCGGAGGGGCGACGGCCGGGCCTGGCTGGGTCCGGTTCTGCGCGAATACATCATGAGCGAGGCCATGGCGGCCTTGGGGGTACCAACCACCCGCGCCTTGGCCGCTGTCGCGACGGGCGAACCGGTTGTGCGGGAGGCCGGCCCGCTGCCCGGCGCCGTTCTGACGCGGGTCGCCGCAAGCCATGTCCGGGTCGGGACCTTCCAGTATTTCGCCGCCCGGGGCGATCTGGAGGCGCTCGACGCACTGACACAGCATGTGATCACACGCCACTACCCCGATGCCTCCGGCCCGGCTGATCTGCTGGAATTGGTGACCGCCGCACAGGCCCGCCTGGTCGCGAAATGGATGTCGATCGGGTTCATCCATGGCGTGATGAACACCGACAACATGGCGGTTTCCGGGGAGACCATCGACTACGGCCCCTGCGCCTTCATGGATGGATATCACCCCGCGCGGGTGTTTTCCTCGATCGATCGCGGCGGGCGATATGCCTATGGCAACCAGCCGCAAATCGCCGTCTGGAACCTCGCTCAACTCGCGACCAGCCTCGTTCCCCTGATGCCGGACCGCGATGAGGCTGTTGAAGATTTCACGAGCATCATCAACGGCTTTGCTGACGTTTATGAAGTGGAATGGTCGCGCCTTTTCAACGCAAAGCTGGGTCTGCCCGCCGGAGCCGACCCGGATCTTGCGACCCGGTTCCTGACCTGGATGGCCGAGGACGAACTGGATTTCACCAACACGTTCCGCGCCTTGGCCGAGGGCAAGGACATCGGGCCGCCCGAGTGGCGCGCGGCGTGGCAAGCCGCCGATCCGGATCTCGAGATCGCCCGCGCCACGAACCCGGTCGTGATCCCCCGGCTGCACCTGATCGAACATGTGATCACGGAGGCCGTCGCCGGCGATCTGTCCCCCTTCGAGGACCTGCTCCGTGTCGTGACCCGGCCCTTCGAACCCGTCGCGCCGCGTTTTACCGCCCCGCCTCAGCCGGACGAGGTTGTCCCCCGGACGTTCTGCGGCACCTGAGGGCGGTTGATCAGGACGATGCCGCCGGCCACGCAGACAAGGGAGGCGATCAATTCCCATGTCACGTGGTCACCCATCAGAAGCCACCCCAGCGTGACGCCGAACACCGGCGCGAGAAAGGCGAAGGACGCCACGCCCGAGGCCGGATAGATCGACAGAAGCCAGAGCCAGAAGATGAACCCGGCGCTGACCACCACGACAATCTGGAACGCGAGCCCCGCCAGATGGATGGGCTCGAGGTCGCGGATCAGCGGCCCGAAGAGCGGCGCGACCAGCAAGAGAATGGGTGCGGACACAAGGACCTGCCAGAAGAGTTGCGCCTCCGGTCGGATGTCCCTGAGCCTCGTCACCCGGCACATCAGGCCCGCCGCCGCCCAGCTCATCCCCGCGCCGAGGGCAAAGAGGTCTCCGGCGAGCGACCCGGTGTCGCTGTCGCGGGTCAGCAGCGCGAGGGCCACGCCAAAGACCGACAGCAGCAGCCCCAGCGCCTTGACCGGTCCGATCCGGTCACCGGGGATCAGGACATGGGCGCCCAGCGTCATCCAGACCGGCATGGTGTAGAAGATGACCGCGGACCGGGCCACGGTTGTCAGGTCCAATGCGATGAAGAGGCACAGAAATTCCGCGGCAAAGACGCAACCGATGACCAGCCCCGGGCGCCACGCGGACAATCCCGGGGCAATCCCACGTATCAGCATCCATGTTCCGACCAGGACCGTGGCCCCGAGGGACCTGAGCCCCGCAAAGAACACCGGTTGCAGTCCGCCATTGGTTACCGCGATCACGACCTGGTTGAACGCCAGCAGCAGGGCAAACCCCGTCAGGCACAGCGCGCCGAACCCATCGATCCGATCCTTGCTCGTCATGGCCCGACCGGACAGCGCCGGGACGGCAGAGTCAACGCAGCTCTATTGCCCCAGCATCCATGTCCCGTCAGGGAAGAAGGCGTGGTAGGCAAAGGCGAACATGACGTCGTGGGGCAGGTCGTTGCCCTGCCCGTCCCGCACCCGGACCGTTCCCACGTCCTTTGACGCCCCGATCTCGCGGCCATCGAGCGCCGAGGCCTGACCCGCGCTCCACGACAGGACCACGCCCGCTTCCGACACCTCGCCCTCTTCCGCCAGCCGGGCCATCGGCCAGGCCCGGTCCCCGACGCGAACCACGCGCGCGAGGGCCGGAATGTCGTGGGGCGGCATTTCACCGCTGAAGAGGAACGGCCTGTTGGAACTGTCGTAGCGAACATAGGGATTCTGACCATAGGCGCGGCGGAACCCAGTGGGCTGGTCCATGACAAGACCGCCGGGATTGCGGTCCCGGAACTCCGACCAGCTCTCCATCCAGCTTGGCAGCGTGTCGAGCTCGGTGCCGGTCATGTCCCCGACGATTGCCACGCCGACCGCCTGCTGCCACCAGCTTTCCGTTTCGCGGTCAAACATGACCATGTCGGAAAACCGCAACTTGCCCGAGACGCCGAAGGTCAGGACACCCTCGTCAACCTCGCGGACAAAGGTGATGCCGGAATTGCAAAGCGGGCAGAACGTCACCGCGACGGGCAGGCCGCCGACCTCGTCGTTCACGATCTCGTGCCAGATCAGGTAGCGGATCGGATAGGCCCGCGGGGTCTCACCCTCGATCTCGAGTGTGATGACCGGTTCGCGGTCGGTCAGCCGGGTTTCGGCATTGACCGGCAGGAACTCCGGGGCGTCGATGGCCGGGATGCCGTCCTTCGGCGGACCGCCGGACATGATCTCCGACCAATCGTCGATCAGCGTGACGTCGAAATTCGTGCGTGGCCATTCGGAACTCCACCACTCGGGAGAGGCCGAGGCCAGCGTAGCGAAAACGGAGAGGGCGGCGGCGAGGATGAGGCGCATGGGACAGGCTCCTTGATCGGGCGGCCCCATCATGCCCCGCAGCGCGTGGTCCGCATATCCCCCAGCGGCAGCGCCTGACACAGACGTGAACGGTCGTGGGCCCGTCGTTGCGGTCTCGCCGACTTGCTTTGGGTCATGAAAAAAGGGGCGCTCCAACAGCGGGCGCCCCCTTTCGTTGCGGTGGGACAGGTCGGTTGCGATCCCGTCACGCCGTCTTGCCCGCGCCTACTCCGTCACCCGCACGGCGGTCATCATGTCGGGCTGACCGATGACGGCACCATTGGGCCCCGCACCAAGCTTGATGGCATCGACCACGTCCATTCCCGACGTGACCTGTCCGACGACGGTATACTGGCCGTTGAGAAAGGACCCCTCGGCAAACATGATGAAGAACTGCGAATTGGCGCTGTCGGGGTCCTGGGCGCGGGCCATGCCGACGATGCCCCGGTCGAAATTGATGTCCGAGAACTCGGCCGGAAGGTCGGGGTATTCGGAGCCACCCATACCCGCACGGCGCATGTCGCCGCCCATCTTGCCGAACTGCACATCGCCGGTCTGGGCCATGAAGCCTTCGATCACGCGGTG
>CAYMMT010000143.1:0-7229 GCA_964391555.1 uncultured Rhodobacterales bacterium | reverse complement strand
GAGCGCTTCGTTTACACCGAAGATGTCGGGGGTTCGAGCCCCTCACCACCCACCAGCAATTCTCCCGTATTGTTGCGTTCGATGAATTGGGTCGACCTTCGGATCTGCCGGTTCGCCGTCGTCGCTCTGTGATACTGCGCACATGAATCGTTCCCGAGCTTATCTTTTGTGCATTTCGGCAGGTGCTATTTCTGGTGGTGACAGATGATCCGACAGGAGAAAGACCATGTCCTGGAACCCAGCACTCGACCCCGATTGCCCGACAGGAGACGACGTTGACGCCATCGAGACCGTGATTGTGCCCCGCGCGCGCGACCTCGGCGATTTCGAAGTGCGGCGGGCCTTGCCCGCGCCGAAACGGCAGATGGTCGGTCCATTCATCTTCTTCGACCAGATGGGCCCGGCGGAATTCGTGACCGGACAGGGGGTCGATATCCGGCCACACCCTCATATCGGGCTGGCAACCGTGACGTATCTCTACAAGGGCAAGTTTCACCACCGCGACAGCCTGGGCACGGATCAGTGGATCGAGCCCGGCGCGGTGAACCTGATGACCGCCGGTCACGGCGTCACCCATTCCGAGCGGATCGACGGGGAGATGCTGAAATCTCCGAACGAGCTTTTCGGGATTCAGACGTGGATCGCTCTGCCCGAGGCCAGGGAAGACAGTCCCGCCGACTTTGTCCACGCGCCCAAGGCGGATCTTCCGATGATGGACGGTGAGGGAAAGGAGATCCGTCTCATCCTCGGCCATGCCTATGGGGAGCGAGCCCCGGTCGAAACACCGTCCGAGATGTTTTATGCCGATGCGCTGCTGCAACCCGGGGCAAAACTGCCTATGCCCGACGATCACGAGGACCGGGGGGTCTATGTCGTGGGCGGGTCCGTGGTCTCTGGCGGCGCAACCTTCGACGCCGGTCAGATGATGGTGTTCCGTCCCGGCGACCGGGTCAGCGTGACGGCGGGCGCGATGGGCGCACGGGTCATCCTGCTGGGCGGAGCGACGCTCGAAGGACCTCGGCACATTTGGTGGAATTTCGTGGCCTCGTCAAAGGACCGCATCGAGGCGGCGAAGGAAGCATGGCGCGCGGGCGACTGGGAGCATGGGCGGTTTCAGTTGCCGCCGACCGATCGTGACGAGTTCATTCCCTTGCCCGAGATGTGACCGCGCGGTTTCGCGTTTGCCGACCGGGACGAAAGAGCGACCTCCCGGATGACGCAAACAGGCGGGACCGCCGATTGGCGGGCGCGATAGGCGGCGGGTATGACCTCACCCAACGCGCCTTCCAGCCCCAACAACGGTCTGGCCGGGATCGGATTGATCCTGGTCGGAATGCTGCTCATCTCCATCAACGACATGGTGATCAAGCGGTTGTCGGGGGGCTACCCCCTGCACCAGTTGGTGTTTCTGCGCTCGGTGATCGGGATCGGGTTGTCGGTCGCGATCCTGCAGTTCGAGGGCGGGTTCCGGATGCTCCGAACCGACAGGCCGTGGCTTCACGCGTTGCGGGGGTTGCTGATCGTCTTTGCGAACATGACGTTCTTTGCGGCGCTCGCGGTGATGCCTCTGGCCACGGTCACGGCGCTGTTCTTCGTGGCGCCCCTGATGATCACCCTGCTGGCCATTCCGGTTCTGGGGGAACAGGTGGGCCGGCACCGGATGGGGGCTATCGTGGTTGGATTTCTTGGTGTTCTGGTCATGGTGCGCCCCGGCACGGCGGCGGAATTCGACGTGCCGTTCTGGGTCCTGACCCTGCCGATCCTCGCCGCCGCGGGCTATGCCGGCATGCAGGTTCTGACCCGGAAACTGGGCGTGAATTCGCCGCCCTCCGCGCTGGCGATCTACATCCAGCTCATGTTCATCGCCGTGTCGGGCCTCTTCTGGCTGGTGGCGGGCGATGGGCGATACGTCGAGCATGTTTCGAACGAAAGCCTTGTGTTCCTCCTTCGCGCCTGGGTCTGGCCACGGGCCGAGGACTGGATCTGGCTGGGTGTGATCGGACTGGCGGCCGGCGGCGTCGGCTACTGCCTGTCGGCGGCCTATCGACTGGGCGATGCGGCCACGATCGCGCCTTACGAATACGTCGCGCTGCCGCTGGCAATCTTTTGGGGATGGCTGATTTTCGGTGACTTCCCCGGTGCTGCAACCCTGGCCGGCATCGGGTTGATCGGGGCCGCGGGCGTCTACGTTTTCTTGCGCGAACGGGCGCTCCGGCGGCGGGTCGCAACGGGCCGGCCGCAACGGCGAACCTGAACCGTCGGATTTCGAGCCGGGCCAGCGCAATCGCGCTTGACGGCAGAGGACGTGAAACCTAGAACGCCCTTCACGCCCGGGGTCCTCGGGCGGCAAGCTTGGGCGGTTGTAGCTCAGTTGGTTAGAGTACCGGCCTGTCACGCCGGGGGTCGCGGGTTCGAGCCCCGTCAACCGCGCCACCGCTTGCCCCGGACGGACCCGCGACGCGTTTGCGCGGTTGTAGCTCAGTTGGTTAGAGTACCGGCCTGTCACGCCGGGGGTCGCGGGTTCGAGCCCCGTCAACCGCGCCACTTTCCCACCCGGAGAAGGTTTCATGCACGATTACGAGACCGGCCGACTGAACCTGCCGTTCACGGGCATCTGCACCTTTGGCAAACGCCCGTATCAACCGGACTGGGACGCGTTGGAGGCCGATATCGCCATTCTTGGAGCGCCTTTTGACGCCGGGACCCAATGGCGGGCCGGTGCCCGGTTCGGGCCCCGGGGCATACGGGAGGCGTCCACGCTCTTCAGCTTTGGCCATGCCGGGGCCTACGACCACGAGGACGATGTCACGTACCTCGGCCCCGACATCCGCATCGTGGATATGGGCGACGCCGATATCGTCCACACGGACACGGCCCAAAGCCACGCCAATATCCGTGCCGGTGTCGAGGCGGCGCTCAGGGCAGGGGCCCTGCCGGTGACGCTGGGCGGGGATCACTCCGTCAACATCCCCTGCATCGAGGCTTTTTCCGGCCACGTGCCGTTCCATGTTCTGCAGATCGACGCGCATCTGGATTTCGTCGACAGCCGTCATGGCGTGACACGGGGGCACGGCAACCCCATGCGCCGCGCCTCCGAGCAGGACCACGTGTCCGGTCTCACGCAGCTTGGCATTCGAAACGTGTCGTCCACCGCCCGTGATGGCTACGACGACGCCCGCGCCCGCGGCTCGGACATCCTGTCGGTCCGGCAGGTGCGCGCACTCGGACCGGAGGCGACGGCCGCGCGACTGCCCGACGGCGTGCCGCTTTACATTACGATCGATATCGACGCGTTCTGCCCATCGATTGCCCCGGGCACCGGCACGCCGTCCCATGGCGGGTTTCTTTACTACGACGTCATGGAACTGCTGCAGGCCGCCGTGCGGGACCACGATGTCGTGGGGATCGACCTTGTCGAGGTGGCCCCGGACTACGATCCGACCGGGTCGACCTCCATTCTGGCCGCGCAGGTTCTGATGAACCTCCTGGGGTACATCTTCCACAGCCGGACCCTGCGCGAGAGCGCTTGATCTGTCTCAAGGCTGCGGGGACGGGCGCGCGCTACTGGATTGGGGTATGAACAATGCCCGGAGCCTGCCCCCATGCCCGCCCAGCCACTCGACGGCATCACGATCCTCGATCTGACCCATGTCCTCGCGGGCCCCTATTGCACCATGATCCTTGGTGATCTCGGGGCGCGGGTCATCAAGGTGGAACGACCGGGCACCGGCGACGATTCGCGTGCGTTTCCTCCGATGATTGATGGTGACAGCGCGTATTTCGCCACGATCAATCATGGCAAGAAATCGATCGCGCTCGACCTTCGGGCAGAGGCGGACCGCGCGATATTCGACAAGCTTCTGTCCCGCGCCGATATTCTGGTCGAGAATTACCGCCCCGGCGTGATGGAGCGGCTGGGCTATGGCTGGGAAGATATCCACCAACAATATCCCGGCCTGATCTACGGCGCGGTGTCCGGGTTCGGGCATTCGGGTCCCGATGCCCTGCGCCCGGCCTACGACATGGTCGTGCAGGCCCGGGGCGGTATCATGTCGATCACCGGCGAAAAGGATCGGGAACCGGTGCGCGTGGGCGCGTCGGTGGGCGATATCGTGGCGGGGATGTTTCTGGCCCACGGGCTTCTCGCCGCGCTCGTCAGCCGCAATGCAACCGGTCAGGGGCAGAAGATCGACGTGGCCATGCTCGACAGCATGCTGGCGATCGTGGAACACGCCATCGCCCTGACCTCGGCAACCGGTCAGGTGCCGGGTCCGTCCGGGGCGCGGCATCCCTCGATCACACCTTTCGAGACCTTTCACGCCTCCGACGGGTTGTTCGTTATCGCCGCCGGCAACGACACGCTGTTCGCGCGGCTCTGCGACACTCTGCAGCTGCCGCTGGCGAATGACGCGCGGTTCTCGACCAATGCGGCGCGATGCGACAACTGCCGATTGCTCAAGCGTCTCATTGAGGCGGTCACCCTGGAGTTTCCGAAAGCCTACTGGATCGAGCGTCTGGAAACCGCCGGCATTCCCACGGGTCCGATCCAGAACGTGGCCGAGGCGATGTCCGACCCGCAACTTCTGTCCCGAAAGATGATTGTCGATCTCGTCGGGCCGAAGGGGCAGGCGTTCAAGGCAGCAGGCAATCCGATCAAGATGTCCGGGCTACAGGATACGACGACCCGGGGGCCATCTCCCGGTCTCGATGAAAATCGCGACGAGATAGTGGCGTGGCTCGACGCGGACTGACCCGCCAACCGGGCCCGGCACAGGTCATGGCCCAGCCCCCCAAGCGTCGGCAAGAACCCGGCGCGCGAGCCGTTGATGACTGCGCACCCCGTCGCCGCGCGCCCGGCGCTATTCCGCGAGGGCCGAGAGGATGCGCGCCCAGCTGCGAATGCCCTTGTGAAAGCTTTCCACGTCGTATTTCTCGTTCGGCGAATGGATCTGGTCGTCGTCCTTGCCGAAGCCGATCAGCATTGATTCCATGCCAAGGATCGACTGGAAGTAGCCCGCCACCGGGATCGATCCGCCCGCGCCGATGAACGCCGCTTCGTCCGGCCATTCGTCCGACAACGCCTGACGGGCCGCCTCGAAGGCCGGATCCTCCGTGTTCATGGCCGACGCGGGCGACGCGCCGTGGTCGGAGAACGCGACCGTGCAGTCCGGTGGCAGGGCCCCCCGCACCATGGCCCGGAAACTGTCGCGGATCTTCAGCGGGTCCTGCCCGGCCACGAGGCGAAAGCTGATCTTGGCCGTGGCTTGCGACGGAAGCACGGTCTTGAAGCCGTTTCCGGTGTAGCCCCCGGTGATTCCGTTGACTTCGCAGGTGGGGCGGGACCACAGCATCTCGAGCGCCGTCCGGTCCTGCTCTCCGGCCAGTTCGCTGAGGCCCACATCCCCCAGAAAGGCCGCGGGGTCGAACCCAAGCGCCGCCCATTGCGCCTTGATCGCATCCGAGGGCTCGGGGATGCCGTCGTAGAACCCCGGCACGGTGATGCGCCCGGTCTCGTCATGGAGGCTCGCGATGATCCGGGCCAGAACCCGGATCGGGTTGATGGCGGCGCCGCCGAAGGAGCCGGAATGAAGGTCCTTGTTCGGGCCGGTGATGGTCAGCTCTTCGCCAAGGAGTCCACGCAGGGAGGTCGTGATCGCAGGAACGCGGCTGTCAAAAAGCCCGGTGTCGCAAATCAGGGCGAGATCAGCCTGCAGGGCCGCCTTTTGCTCGGTCAGATACGGCACCAGCGACGGCGAGCCCGACTCCTCTTCTCCCTCGAAAAAGAACGTCAGCTTGCACGGCAGGGACCCGTGCACCGCGATCCAGGCGCGGCAGGCCTCCACGAAGGTCATCAACTGTCCCTTGTCATCGGCGGACCCGCGTCCGCGAATGACCTTGCCGGCCGCCGTGTCCTCGATTGCCGGATCAAACGGGTCTCGATCCCAAAGTTCAACAGGATCAACTGGTTGAACGTCGTAGTGGCCATAGAACAGGAGATGCCGCTTGCCGTCACCCCCCTTGGCCACAACCATCGGATGCCCGGTTGTCGGGTGCTTCGCGGCGGTCAATCCAAGTGAGGCGAGGTCTGCCGCCAGCCATTCCGCGGCCCGATCGACATCGGCCGCATACGCCGGGTCTGTCGAAACGGATGGGATGCGCAGGAAGGTCATCAGACGGTCCAGCGACACGTCGAGGTCAGCGTCAATCCGGTCGAGAACGGGGGCGAGGGTCATTTCGGCTCCTGAAGGTGAAGGGGATCTGGCGCGACACTGGCGCGCGCCATGGCGGTTGTCCAGCGGCAGCGGACCTGATAGCTGGCGCCATCGCAGGCAGGGGGTGGCAAAATGTGACCTGTCTTGCGGTAACGGGTGGATTATATGTGGTTCCACTCGCAGGGCGACTCAAGAAAGGCTGTTGCCGATGTCCATGACCAGACCCAACAGCAAGGACGCGCGGCTTGAGGTGGCGCTTGATGCGGCCATCGACCGGCTGCATGCGGAAGGCCGCTACCGGACGTTCATGGATATTGAACGGTCCAAGGGCCAGTTCCCCCATGCCAGATGGGTGCGGCCGGATGGCACCGAGCAGCAGGTCACGGTCTGGTGTGGGAATGACTACCTTGGCATGGGTCAGCATCGGGTGGTTCTTGAGGCCATGCACGAGGCGCTGGACTGCACCGGGGCGGGGTCGGGCGGAACCCGCAACATCAGCGGCACCACGGTCTACCACAACCGGTTGGAAGCGGAACTGGCCGATCTTCATGGCAAGGAAGCCGCGTTGCTGTTCACCTCCGCCTACATCGCGAACGACGCGACCCTGTCGACCCTGCCAAGGCTGCTGCCGGGGCTGGTAATCTATTCCGACGAACTGAACCACGCGTCCATGATCGAGGGCATACGCCGCAACGGCGGGTCCAAGCGAATTTTCAAACATAATGATCTGAAAGACTTGCGGGCCAAACTTGAAGCGGATGACAGTGGCCTGCCAAAGCTCATCGCGTTTGAGAGCATATATTCCATGGATGGCGATTTCGCTCCGATCGAGGCGATCTGCGACCTCGCCGATGAATTCGGCGCCCTGACCTACATCGATGAAGTGCACGCCGTCGGCATGTATGGCCCGCGCGGAGGCGGTGTGGCGGAGCGCGATGGTCTCATGCACCGGATCGACATCATCAACGGAACCCTGGCCAAGGCCTATGGGGTCATGGGCGGTTACATCGCGGCGAG
>CAYMMT010000142.1:0-7338 GCA_964391555.1 uncultured Rhodobacterales bacterium | reverse complement strand
CTATCCCGAGGTCACGCTGTCAGCAACGAAAGAGATGATGGTCTGACACCGGTCTGACAGGTGCCCCCCGCCGACGTCAGCCGGGCCAAAGGCAGACCTCGAGGGCCTCGTCAGGACGTGGGCGTCGACATGTGAGCACGCAAACCTTCCGATTGCCCGTGTCCAGCCCTACGCGGGATTTCTTGACCTTTGCGCCGCCTCGTACTATCGGACCGTCAGTGATGAATGCCCCGGCAATCCGGCCCGGGCAGGCCGCGTTCCAAATTGCGGCCGGGATCAGCCGCAATTTTCGGAAAGGCGCGATTTGACCAAATTCTCGGAGCTGAAGCTCAACCCCAAAGTCCTCAAGGCTATTGAGGAGGCGGGTTACGAAACCCCCACCCCCATTCAGGAAGGGGCGATACCCCCTGCCCTTGAGGGCCGCGATGTGCTTGGTATTGCCCAGACAGGGACCGGCAAGACGGCCAGTTTCACACTACCGATGATCTCGACCCTTTACCGTGGTCGGGCGCGGGCACGGATGCCTCGGAGCCTCGTGCTATGCCCGACGCGCGAATTGGCCGCGCAGGTTGCCGAAAACTTTGACACCTATGCAAAGCACACGCGCCTGACCAAGGCGCTCCTGATTGGCGGGGTCAGCTTCAAGGAACAGGACCAGCTGATCGACAAGGGCGTCGATGTGCTGATCGCCACACCGGGCCGGCTGCTGGACCACTTCGAACGGGGCAAGTTGATCCTCTCGGACGTGAAGGTCATGGTTGTCGATGAAGCCGACCGCATGCTCGACATGGGCTTTATCCCTGATATCGAACGGATTTTCGGCCTTGTCCCGTTCACGCGCCAGACGCTGTTCTTCTCCGCGACCATGGCGCCCGAAATCGAGCGCCTGACCAACACCTTCCTGTCGAACCCGGCCCGAGTGGAAGTCGCCCGGCAGGCCACGACGTCCGAGACGATCACCCAGGGCGTCGTGATGTTCAATGCGTCGCGCCGGGACCGCGAGGGCAGCGAAAAGCGCGCGGTCTTGCGCGCCCTCATCAAGGCCGAAGGAGAGGCCTGCCGCAACGCGATCATCTTCTGCAACCGAAAGGTGGACGTGGATATCGTTGCAAAATCAATGAAGAAATACGGTCTGAATGCCGCCCCGATCCATGGTGATCTGGACCAATCCCACCGCATGCGCACGCTCGACGGTTTTCGGGACGGGACGTTGCAGTTTCTCGTCGCCTCCGACGTCGCTGCGCGCGGGCTGGACATTCCCAACGTGTCCCATGTGTTCAACTACGATGTGCCGGGACATGCGGAGGATTACGTTCACCGGATCGGTCGCACGGGTCGTGCAGGCAAGACCGGCACGGCGTTGATGATCTGCGTCCCACGGGACGAACGGAACCTCGAAGATATCGAACGGCTCATCGAAATTTCCGTTCCGAAAGTCGAAAATCCTCTGAAAACAAAGAGCAAGGCGGAATCGGCACCGCCCCCTGCCGCGGACGACGAGCCCGCCGAAGCCCCCGATGAAAAGCGCGGTCGCAGCCGGTCGCGCGGCGGACGAGGCCGTGGCGGACCACCACGGAGCGCGCCGGTCGTGGGCATGGGCGACGATACGCCTGCATTCATCCTGCAAAGCTTCGACGAGCGACGAGGCAACGACGAGACCGAGACGGCCGTTCCGGAGACGTCGGACCAAATAGCGCCCGACGCGGCTTAGGGTATTGTTCATACTTTTGAACGATGGTGGCAGCGACCTTTCTTGCCGCTGCCGGTGACGTTCATGTGGAACAAGACGAAAATCGCTGATGCCATGGCACAGCGTACGAGTGCACGAGTGGCCCTCGATGCGCTTGCCCGGGTCTCGAACGACACCAGAGTGCTCAGCTGCGTCATCGAAGATATCTCAAGCTCGGGCGCGCGCCTGCGGTTGGAGGATGACGCTGCCGTACATCTGTTTGGACCCGGCTGGCATTTGTCCTCGACGCTGATCCGCACCTTGCCCATCGAAATTCGCTGGCGGAACGTGGATCACGCCGGCGTCACGTTCGAGATTGACCAGCAAGAACGCGCCCAACTCAATCGACTCGTCAAGGCGTTGATCCGGTACGGGGCCACCCAATCCGGCTATCACGATGGCGCCGAACAGCGCGTGGTGCCGTCCCGGCCCCGCCGCCCCTCGACGCGGGTCGATGAGGTCAGCGGGCGGATTCCGTTTACGAAAGGCGGCTGACGACGATTGTCACTTCCGGCTTCTTGCCGATTTCCGATTGCGCCGTGCGCCGCGCGATTGTCCTCAGCTCCCGCTCCAGAGCATCGTCGTCTGATAAGGTCTTCCCGCCCGCGCGCATCAGAAACTGAGTGAGGTCGTGTTCAATCAGCTCGGCAAGAGGTGCGTTTGATGTCCCGACTTCCGGCAGGCCCAGCGGCTCGCACCACGGTTCTCCCAGGGGTTCGCCATCCTCGTCGATGAGCAGGGTCACGGTCACATGACCGTTCAACGCCATGCGGATCCTGTTGCGCACCACGCCGTCAAGCGCACCGATCTGCACGGAACCGTCCACATAGACCCGTCCTGCCTCCACGTGGTCGACAATCCGTGGCAGCCCCTCGCTGAGCGTGACCATTGACCCATTGGTCGCGATGACACCCGGGATATCCGATTCCGCACCCAGACCGACGTGGGCTCTCAGATGACGGTGTTCGCCATGGTTCGGGATCAGCATACCCGGATGAAGAATGGCGTGCATCTCCTTGAGATCAGGACGATTTGCATGACCCGACACGTGATACTTGTCGGAAGCGTCATCGACCACGGTAACGCCCTTTTCGGACAGCCGGTTGACGATCCGGATCACGCCGCGCTCATTGCCCGGAATGGTTTTTGAGGAAAAGAGAAAGGTATCCCCCTCTTTCAACTCGAGCCCCAGATACTTGCCGGTCGCGAGTTGGGCCGACGCCGCGCGACGCTCACCCTGCGATCCCGTCACGAGAAGCATCAGGTTCTCACGCGGTATCTGGTTTGCATCCTCCGGGCTGATGGTCTTGGGGAAGTCGGACAGAACGCCGGATTGCACCCCGGCCTCCACCATTCGCCGCATGGCCCGCCCCAGAAGGCACACCGACCGCCCGGAGCGGTGCGCGGCCACCGCCAGCGTCTTCAACCGCGCGATGTTGGACGCAAAGGTCGTCGCGCAAACAAGCCCCGAAGCACCCGCCATCAACTGCTCGATCGCCGGACCGACACTGGCCTCGGAACGGCCCGGATGATCCGTGAAGACGTTGGTCGAGTCGCAGATGAGCGCCGTCACGCCCCCGTCGGCCACCTGCCGCCAGAGCGCGCGATCGAAGGGGTCTCCGACCACCGGCGTCTCGTCGATCTTGAAGTCGCCGGAATGCACCACGCGCGCATCACCCGCTTCGATCAGCAGCCCGGAGCTTTCGGGGATCGAGTGGCTGAGTGGCACGAAGCTGACCTTGAACGGACCCGCATCCACCCGCTCCGGCCAGGGTTGCACGACCTCAATCACATCCGGATCGTGTCCGTGCTCTTCCAGTTTGCGCGCCGCGTGCAACCCGGTGAAGGCGCGGGTGTAGACCGGGGCACCCAACCGGTCCCAGAGATGACCCACCGCGCCGACGTGGTCCTCGTGCGCATGGGTGATGAAGATGGCTTCGATCCGTTCCTTGCGCGCCTCCAGCCACGCGATATCCGGCAGGATCAGATCGACGCCCGGCGTTGTATCCATATCCGGAAAGGTCACACCCAGATCCACGATAATGAGCCGCTCGTGATCTTCGGGGCCGTACCCGTAGACATAGCAATTCATCCCGATCTCCCCCGCGCCGCCGAGGGGGAGGTAAATCAGCCTGTCGCTGCTCATTCCTTGTCCTTGTTATGGCGATAGATGACGGTCAGGCCGTACATCGTCAGGTCATCTTCGATCGTGTCAAATAGCAGTTCACCCTGCGCGAACAAGGGGGCAAGTCCCCCGGTACCGATGACCTTCATCGGGCGCCCGTATTCCGCCCTGATCCGGTCCTTGATGCCTTGAATGAGACCGATATAGCCCCAGAAAACGCCGGACTGAATGCAATCGACGGTGTTGGTGCCGATGACCTTGTCGGGGCGGGATACATCCACATGAGGCAGTGCCGCGGCGCCATGAGCCAGCGCTTCGAGGCTGAGGTTCACGCCAGGTGCAATGACCCCACCCACGTAGGCGCCATCGTCGGCAACGACGTCGAAGTTCGTTGCCGTCCCGAAATCGACGACAACCGCATCACCGCCATGTCGGTCAAAGGCGCCCGCCGCATTGGCAAGCCGGTCTGGTCCGACGGCCACCCCGGCCTCCACCCGCGGTTCCACCGGCAGGTCGCAACCGGGCTTTCCAACAACATATGGTCTAATGCCGAAGAACCGGTCGCAGAAAACCCGCAGGTTCCACACAACCCGTGGCACGGTGGAGGAAATGATCGCGTCCTCGATCTCGGGCTCTATGCCGTAGTGGCGGATCAGGGTGGAAAACCAGGTAAAATAGGCATCGGCGGTGCGGGAATGGTGGGTCGACGTGCGAAGCGTGCAGAGCCAGTCCTCGCCATCCCAGATGGAAAAGACGGTGTTGGTGTTGCCACAATCGATGCAGAGAAGCATGGCCCCGCCTCCGTTTCAGAAAAACACGTCCGCCGCAGGGATCGCCCGGGGGCCGGTCCCGGTGATGAGCACGAGGTTGCCCTCTCCGTCAATGGTATCGAAGGTGCCGCGGATCTCTTCCTTGCCGGTGCGTGCCGTGATGACGTCACCCAAGCGGGCGGCATGGGCGAGCCAGTCCTCCCGGATCCGGTCAAATCCGTAATGGGCCAGCTTGGCCTCTTGCGTGGCGTAGTCCGACGCGAGGCAGGCCAGCACCTCGGCGGGCGCCGCCTCGAGGCCAAGGGCCACCGGCTCGAACGCCGCTCCGGGCTCGGCCGCGGGGGCGGTCCGAAGGTTCACGCCGATACCGATGGCGAGCCAGTCGATGAAGGGTCCTGATCCGGAGCTTTCGAGAAGGATGCCTGCCACCTTGCCGCCGTCATACAGGACATCGTTTGGCCATTTGAGCGATAGCCGGCTCCGGTCGACATAGATGGACAAGGCTTCAAGCAGCGCGTTCGCGGCGAGGAACGACCGCCGGGCAGCCTCGGCCGGGGTGCAGAAGGGTTTGAAGACCAGAGTGGCCGAAAGATTGCCGTCCGGGCTCGTCCAGGCTCGCCCGCGCCGCCCCTTGCCGGCCAATTGGCGGCGGGCCATGATCCACGTGGGCCGCTCGATATCACCCGCGCGGTTTGCAGCCTCGGTCATCGTGCTGTCGCAGATATCCAGCAGGATCAGGTCATGGCCCTCGGGCCAAACTGAAAGGCCGGTGCTTTCCCGGCCCCCGCCGAAGCCTTCGAAGTCAGTTGACAAGCGTCGCCGCCGCGGCCGCGGCCAGAGGTTCGATCCCGAAGAGGTTGATGACGCCGAACACCATGACCGCCGCGGACGCCATCAGCGCGCCCCAGAGTATGGGAGAGGACGCCTTGTCCATCGGCTCCCGCTCGGCTCCGAAATACATGAAGTAGACGATGCGCAGGTAATAGAAAGCGCCGATCACCGAGGCGACCACACCCGCGACGGCCAGCCACGCAAGGCCCCCATCATATGCCGCGCGCAAGACGTAGAACTTGCCGAAGAAGCCGACGAGCGGAGGCACACCCGCCAGTGAAAACAGGAGCACCAGCATCGCCAATGCCTTTGTGGGTTCGCGCGAGGAATACATTTGCAGCGCGTCGATTTCCGTCACGGGCATGCCGTCACGCTGCATCATCAGGATGAAGGCAAAGGTGCCGATGTTCATGGACACATAGATCGACATGTAGACCAGCATCGCCTGCACGCCGAGCGCCGTGCCCGCCGCCAGCCCCATGAGAGCAAATCCCATATGAGAGATGGAGGAATAGGCCATCAGGCGCTTGATGTTGCGTTGTCCAATCGCGGCAATGGCGCCAACGAACATCGAGATGACGGACAGGAAAGCGAGGATCTGCTGCCAATCTCCGACAACACCGCCAAAGGCATCGAAAACCACCCGCCCGAAAAGCGCCATGGCCGCCACCTTGGGCGCGGTGGCGAAGAACGCGGTGACCGGTGTGGGCGAGCCCTCGTAGACGTCGGGTGTCCACATATGGAACGGTGCGGCCGAGACCTTGAAGGCAAAGCCCGTGCAGAGGAACACGAGACCAAAGAGCAACCCCAGCGAGACACCGTCTTCGGCGGCTGCAAAGATGCCCGAGAAGGTTGTTGTTCCCGCGTAGCCGTAGGTGAGCGACGCGCCGTACAGCAGAAGGCCCGAGGACAGGGCGCCAAGGACGAAGTATTTCAGACCCGCTTCCGTGGATTTCACGCTGTCGCGTCGCAAGGAGGCCACGACGTAGAGCGCCAGCGACTGCAACTCGAGCCCCATGTAGAGGGTGATCAGGTCCCCGGCAGAGACCATGACCATCATGCCGACCACGGCCAGCGCCAGGAGGATCGGATATTCGAACCTCAGCAGGTTTGCGCGGCTCAAATAGTCCTGGCTCATCAGCAGCACGGCGGCGGCGGAGAAGAGGATAACGACCTTGGCAAAGCGCGCAAAACCGTCATCGATGAAAGATCCCTGGAAAGCGGTGTTCGTGCCCTCGATCCCGGTTCCGATCCAGATCCCGAGAACAACAAAGACAGCCGCCGTGATCCACACGAGGATCGGCCCGGCCCGGTCCTTGATCGTGTAGACGGGCACCAGCAGCGCGGCCGTGGCAAAAAGGCTCAATGCAATCTCTGGCAGGATGATACCGAGGTCGGCGATTTCCATCGTCAGTTACTCCGCAATCTCGGCGACCATCGTCGCGGCGTTGAAGTCGGCCTGGGCCGTTGTCACGTCGCTGACCAGCGCAGCCACGCTTGGCCCGGTGATGTCGGTCACCAGCCACGGAGCCACGCCCAGAAGCAGCGTCATCACGACCAGCGGCGCAAAGATCGCCCGCTCGCGCCGGGACATGTCGGTGATCGACTTCAGGCTTTCCTTGATCAGGTCGCCCATGACCACCCGGCGGTACAGCCAGAGCGCGTAGGCTGCCGACAGGATGACGCCGGTGGCGGCCACCGTGGCAATCCACGTGTTGGCCTGAAAGACGCCAATCAGAGTCAGGAATTCACCGACGAAGCCGGACGTCCCGGGCAGGCCCACGTTTGCCATCGTGAAGAGCATGAAGATCAGCGCATAGGCCGGCATCCGGTTCACCAGTCCGCCATATGCGTCGATGTCGCGGGTGTGCATCCGGTCATAG
>CAYMMT010000141.1:0-7360 GCA_964391555.1 uncultured Rhodobacterales bacterium | reverse complement strand
GGCGGGGCCCATGACCGGGACCTCATCGGGGTGGTGTTCGTCGAAGGCGACCTTGTCGACGCGGAGGACATCAAGACCGACAGCGGGGTCACCTATGGTGTCGTCGAGGCATTCGATGACGTGGCGCAGGCGATCAACCGGCAGGGCGACAGCAAGTCCGTCACCGAAGGGGGCGAGACCTTTGACGGCTATGACTACCGAGGCGCGGGCGAATACGACGTGGCGCCGGCCGGCAATCCCCGGGATCTGATGGACACGCCGTTCTGGGACGAGGGGCAGACATTCGTCACCGGCCCGACCCCAGAGCCGGACATCGAACTGACACGCGACCCGTTCGAGCCCCTCGGCTTCGTGGAGGCGGCGGGTGTCACCCTGTTCGGCACCGCCGGTGACGACGTCCTCGAACCCCCGTCTCCCGATGCGGTGGACGGTCTTCCCGGCGCGCTTGGCCTGTGGAACCTCGGCGACGGGGATCAGGGGGCTTATGCCGATGCGCGGGGCGCGCCGGGCGCGGTCAAGGCCTACACGCTTTACGAGCGGCAGGCCTTGCTGAACACCGACAGCAGCGATGCCGGCCCCCGGCCCGGCACGACGGCGCTCACCTTCAATGGCGAGGATCAGTTCGCGTACCTGAGCCACGAGGAGGCCTTCATCGTGAGCCAGGGCACCATCGCGCTGTGGGTCCGGGCCGACAACCTGTCCCATGCGGGCGCCATCGTGACCAAGGACCAGCGGGGGTCCGGCGACGGCGGGCATTTCCGGCTTGTGCAGCTCGAAGACGGCAACCTGCAGCTGCGGTTTGCCCCCGGCGACGGTGGGTCCAACGTGGCGTGGAACACCACGGTTCCGGTCCTCGAAGAGGGTGTCTGGGCGCATCTGGCGGTCAGCTTCACGGCCAGCAGTGTCACGGTCTACAAGGATGGCGCGGCCATCGGCGATGACCTCTGGACCCCGGACGAAGGGGATGTCCCGAGCCCCGGCACCTATGTCGAGGCCTATCTTCTGCGCAACGAGGAGCCGTTTGTCTTTGGCGCCGACCAGCGGATCACGAAGCTCAACGACACCGCCCTCGCATTCGCGACCGACCGCACCAGCCTTGTCGATCCCTTCGAGGGCGCGCTGGCGGAATTCGGGGTCCGGGGCGGCTTCGGCCCCGCCGACGCGCTGGACGCGGCCGATCTGGCGTTGCTCATCGCCGAGGGTCCGGGCGCGGCGCTGACCAACCCGTCGGGACCGCAACCGATGGTGGCGTCCGATGATCTCATCGACGGCGGCGCGGGCAACGACACGATCAGGGGCGATGCGGGCAACGACAATCTCAAGGGCGGCGCGGGCAGTGACAGCATCCACGGCGGCTATGGCGACGACCGGATCGACGGCGGTGACGGCAACGACACGCTGAATGGCGGGCGCGGGTCCGACCTGGTGATGGGCGGCGCGGGCGATGACCTGATGATCTCGGGCGGCGATGTGGGCGAGGACCGCGCGGGCCAGCTTGTGCTTGGCGAACCGTCCCGTCCCTTCCCCGAACCGTCGATCGACACCGCGCTCCTGAAGCTCGTGGACTGGGTGGATCAGCCGCTCTACGCCGATGATATCTTCCTCGGCGGCGCGGGCCGCGACCACATGTATGTCAACACCTATATCAACGGCAAAAAGGACGCGATCCTCCACAACCTCGAAGATGGCAGCCGGGAGATCGACTGGCAGGGCGTCGCCGGCGAAAACGCCCGCATCCATGATGCATTGGGTGGACGGGTTCGGAATCGACATCTTTGGCGATTTCAATGCCGAGGAGGACGAGATTTCGATCATCGGTCACACCACCAATATCGAGATCAGCTATGACGCGGTGGACACCGACGGCGACGGGATCGACGACAGCGTGTTGTCCCTGATCCGTGCCTATTCCCAGCAAGGCAACGGCGGCGGCGCCCATGACGAGGACGAGCTTGGTATCCTTGCCGTGATCGGCGACATGGTGACCGAGGACATGGTCAATACAGACGCCGGTGCGTTCGACGGCATCGTCACCACGATCGACGAGTTGCAGGAGGCGCTGGCGCCGTCCGATGACCCGTCATCGGTGACCCGGCCGGGCGATGTCTTTGGCTACGACGACCGGGATGTGGCCGGGCGGCCGCTGACTTCCGATCCGCTGGCCTATTCGGTCAATCCGTTCATGGACGAGGCGGCGCCGCTTTTTGACTGGCCCGGCGCCGGGAACGCCCCCAATGCCGCGGTCAATTCCCATCCCGGCGGCACGTTCGATGGCACCGGCCACGCCGTCATGGCGCACGATGCCGCGGAACAGCAGGAGGCCGGGACCTACCTGTTCAGCTTTACCGCCGACACACCCGGCGAGGGACATCAGGCGCTGCTGTCCAAGGACTTCACCAATTATCAGGACGGCGGGCACCTGACGATCTGGATCACCGACTGGAATGACCTGAAGGTGCGGTTCCAGTCCGATGACGGGGAGCGCTCCCTGCACATGTCCGAGGACATCGTGGCGGGCCAGACCTATGACGCGGCCTTCAGCTACTCGTCCGAGCGGATCGACCTGTTCGTCGACGGCGTCCTGCAGGACAGCGATGACGGCTTCGCGGCGGGGATGCTGGGCAACGACAATTCCACGGTGATCGGAGCCTCGAGCAGGCGGCGCACCGACAATGACGACAATCTCGACTGGTATTTCGACGGCACGATTTCGAATGTCGCGGTGCTTGACGAGGAGATCAGCCCGTTCGACGCGATCCTTCTGGCCGGGAATGGCAACGATCCGTCCGTCCTCGGCGGGGATCCCGGCGCCGATCCGGACCCGGATCCAGTTCCGGACACGGTACAGTTCGAACTGGGATACGAGCGGATCCTGCAGCCCAATCGCGACACGTGGTTCTCGGTTGTCTTCGAGCAAGAGATCGAGAACGCCGTCGTGGTCATGGGACCGATGGAATACAATGGCCCGGATGATGCCGTGGCCCAGGTCCGCAACGTGACCTCGACGGGGTTCGAATTCCAGATCAACGAATGGGCCTATCTCGACGGCTGGCACACCACCGAGGGCATCGGCTGGATGGCGGTCTCTGCCGGCACCTACGAACTGGCGTCCGGGCAGGTGATCGCGGCGGGCAGCGCGCAGTCCGGTGCCTCCCTCACCAGCCCGGTCTCCGTCGCTCTTGACGGGTTCGGCGACACGCCCTCCGTGTTTGCGCAGGTGACGTCGGCCAACGAGGCGACCGCCGTGACCACGAGACTGATGAACGTGACCGCCGACGCGTTCGAGTTCAGGCTGCCGGAGGAAGAAGCCGCCGCCGACCGGCAGCGTGCCCCGGAAACGGTCGACTGGATCGCGATCAGCGGCGACGTCGGCGATTTGTTCGATGTGGGCGCTGTCGATGGCGGGCTGGACCACGATTTCACCGCCGTCGACTTTGCCGCCGTTCAGGGCGAAACCGTGCTTCTGGCGCAGATGCAGACCTTTGCCGGGGCCGATACGGCGGGGCTGCGCTACCGCAACCTCGATGACGGCGTCGTGGAACTGGCCGTGGCCGAGGAGCGGTCACAGGACCGGGAGCGCTGGCACCTGCCCGAGGAGGTCGCCGTGCTCACCGGGGCCGAGGGGAGCTACGATCTGGAACTGGCCTGATGCCGCGGCCGCGTCAGTCCGCCTCCGAAAGAAACGGCGCGAGGCTGGCTTCGAAGACCTCCATGAATTCCAGGGTGATCAGGGAGGGCGCCTTGTGGATCGGGCGAACGAGGGACAGCACGTGTGGCAGGGCGGGCCGGAAGGGGCGAAAGTCGAGGCCCTGGCCGGTGTATTTGACGGCGTCGAGTTCACTCACGACCGACACGCCGACACCCTTGCAGACGAGCTCGCAGGCCGCGGTGAATTGCCGAACCTCGACAAAGGACTGAAGCTCCACCTGGTCCATCTGAAACCGGCGCTCCAGTTGTTGAAAGAACAGACTGTCCCTGCGCGGATGGATGATGCGTTCCCGGGCGAGATCCCGGGGACCGATCCTGTCGAGCTTGGCGAGGCGGTGCCCGGCGGGAAACACGCAAACCGTGCGCACCCTGATATCCCGGTGATCGATCGCGGGATGGCCGAAGAAACCGTCGGTGATGCCGAAGTCGTACTGCTCGGCAATCATCCATTCCAGAATGCGTTCCGGGCGATCGGGTTCGATCGTGAGCGTGACGCCGGGTCGATCCGGCAGGAAATCCGCGACCACGGCGGGCAAATGGTTGGTGGCGAACCCCGGCAGGCAGGCGATCCGAATGTGTCCGGCCTTTCGCCTGGTGATGTTGGCCGACGAGTCGGAAATGTGCCGCATCAGTTCGAGCACGCGGCGGATGTCGGCCTCCAGCAGGCGCACTTCCTGTGACGGAACGAGGCGATTGTCCCGCTTGTCGAAAAGCTGGAAATCGAACTCCTTTGCCAGATCGGTCAGCAACCGGCTGGTGGCCGGCTGACTGATCCCGAGATCCGCCGCGGCAGCGGTTACGGACCCGTTGCTGATGACCGCCATGAGAGCTTCGAGTTGGCGGATGCGGGGTGTGCGGGTCTTGGACATGGCGCCGTTTCGTTTGGATCGCGGACGCCCATAATATGATGTTATGCGGTTTGGGCAATCAGCCCGCTTGCATTATGCCTCGCCGGGTTTACTGTCGAAGTCTCCGGACAATTGCCCCGACGTGACACGGCAATCGGAGGAAAACAGCATCTGACCAGATGCCAGGGAGGAAAACATGAAAAGACTTCTGCTTGGCGCGATTGCCGCCACCACGGTTCTGTCGCCCGTCACCGCGATGGCCCAGACCGAAATCCAGTTCTGGCACGCCTTCACCGGGCGGCTGGGCGAGCTTGTCGCCGCCCAGGTGGAGGACTTCAACGCAAGTCAGTCCGACTATGTTGTCGTGCAAAGCCACAAGGGGAACTACTCGGAGACCCTGAATGCCGGCATCGCCGCGTTTCGCGCGCAGGAGCAACCGCATATCCTGATGGTGTTCGAGGTCGGAACCGCGACCATGATGGCGGCCGAGGGCGCGATCCGGCCCGTTTATGAGGTGATGGAGGAAAGCGGTGCGACCTTTGACCCGGACGCCTATATCGGCGCGGTCAAGGGATACTACACCTCCACCGACGGCGACATGCTGTCGTTGCCGTTCAACTCGTCCACGCCGGTCCTGTGGGTGAACCGGGACGCCTTCGAAGCCGCGGGCGTCGATCCGGACATGGACCTGTCCACTTGGGAGAACGTGGGCGAGGCGCTGGATGCGCTGAAGGCCGGGGGCGAGGATTGCCCGCTGGTCACCGCGTGGCAAAGCTGGATCCATCTGGAGAACTTCTCGGCCTATCACAACGTGCCGTTTGCGTCCAAGGACAACGGGTTTGGCGGGCTCGACACGGAGCTGATGCTGAACGGTGAAGCCCAGGTGGCGCACCTGACAGCGATGCAGAAATGGGCCGAGGAAGGGAAGTTCATCTACACCGGTCGCCGGAACGAGGGCGGGGCGAATTTCCGCGCTGGCGAATGCGCGCTCTTCACCGAAAGCTCTGCCGGATACGCCGGGATCCGCGCCGAGGCCGAGTTCGACTTCGATGTCCGTCCGCTGCCCTATTGGGCCGCGATCACGGACGCGCCGCAAAACACCATCATCGGGGGCGCGTCGCTCTGGGTTATGGCGGGTCACGAGCCCGAGGAATACGCCGGCGTGGCCGAATTCCTCGCCTACCTGTCGTCAACGGAGGTTCAGGCGCAATGGCACCAGGATACCGGCTACCTGCCGATCACGACGGCCGCCGGCGACGCAACCGCGGCGTCGGGCTTTTACGATGAAAATCCCGGAACCGACGTTGCCGTCATCCAGATGACCGCGAACCAGCCGACGGCGAATTCCAAGGGGCTGCGCCTGGGATCCTTCGATCAGATCCGGGGGATCATCGACGAGGAGCTCGAGGCAATCTGGTCGGGCGACAAGACCCCGCAAGAGGCCATGGACAGCGCCAAGGCGCGTGGCGACGCCCTGCTGCGGCGGTTCGAACAGGCCAACGGCTAACCGTCCCGATGCGGGCCTTTCGGGGCCCGCATCTGCCTTTCGGGGGAGGTTGAATGGAAAAGCGCGTCCGGTTCAGCGGCTGGCTGTTGCCGCTCCTGCTGATTGCGCCGCAGGTCATCATTTCAGCGGTATTCTTCTTTTACCCCGCCGCGCAGGCGATCTGGCAATCGCTGTTCATTCCCGACCCTTTCGGCCTGTCCTCGCAATTCGTGGGGCTGGGCAATTTCGAGTTTCTGCTGGGGGACCCGTTCTACCGGGCGTCGTTCCTGACGACGGCGGTGTTTTCGATCCTCGTGACGCTTTGCTCCATGGTCCCGGCGCTGTTTCTGGCGGTGATCGCGGACCGGCTGATCAAGGGATCGGGCGTCTATCGCACCATGCTGATCTGGCCCTACGCCGTGGCCCCCGCCGTGGCGGGCGTTCTGTGGCTCTTCATGTTCAACACGCGCGTCGGCGTGGTGGCGTGGTACCTTGGCCGGTTGGGCTATGACTGGAACCATGTGCTGAACGGGGGCGAGGCGATGGGCCTTGTCGTTATCGCGTCGGCCTGGGGGCGGATCAGCTACAACTTCCTGTTCTTCTTTGCCGCCCTGCAATCGGTGCCCCGCTCCGTGATCGAGGCGGCGGCCATTGACGGGGCGCATTTCTGGCGCCGCTTCTTCACCATCGTTCTGCCACTGATCACGCCGACGGCCTTCTTCCTGCTGGTGGTCAATGTCGTCTATGCCTTCTTCGAGACCTTCGGCGTGATCCACACGATCACCGCCGGCGGGCCGCAGCAGACGACGACGATCCTTGTCTACAAGGTCTTTTCGGACGGATTTGTCGGGCAGGACCTCGGCTCCTCCTCCGCGCAATCGGTCATCCTGCTGTTCGTTGTCGGCCTGCTGACCGTGATCCAGTTCAAATACGTCGAGAAGCGGGTGCACTACTGATGGCACAGCAAAGCGGCATGGTCGAAAAGCAGGGGATCGGGATATGGATGACCCATGTCTTCATGATCCTCGGCGTGCTGGTGATCTTCTTTCCGATCTGGCTGGCGTTCGTGGCCTCGACGGTCACGCAGGCCGATATCATCCGGCCGCCGATGCCGGTCTGGCCCGGGGACCAGTTCCTGATCAACTACAGGAACGCCCTGGTGTCCGGGGTGAATGTTCCGGTGGCCACGATGCTGTTCAACAGCCTTGTCATGGCCATCGGGATCGCCGTGGGCAAGATCATCATCTCGCTGCTGAGCGCCTTTGCGATCGTCTATTTCCGCTTTCCCGGGCGCAGGACGTTCTTCTGGATGATCTTC
>CAYMMT010000140.1:0-7360 GCA_964391555.1 uncultured Rhodobacterales bacterium | reverse complement strand
GAGCGTCGCGCGTGGGCACCCGCCCGGCCATCATCGCGGTTCCGGCTTCCGTCGCTGTCCCGGCAGTGTCGAAGAGGTCCTTCCAGCTGATCGGGACCCCGTCCAGAAGCCCTCGCCGCTGCCCCTTTTCGGCCCGGACATGGGCTGCGTGGGCCTCTTCCATGGCCCGGTCAGCGGTGGTCGCGGAATAGATACGGTCCCGCAAGGGATGCGCGTCAATCGCGTCGAGATAGACCCGGGTCAGCGCGGTTGCGTCAATGTCGCCGGCCCCGATGCCACGACCGAGGTCAGCTGCATTGGCCCAGAGCCAATCGTCCATGTCGAACCCTCCCGGAAGACGCCGCCGACGGTAGCGGCCACAACGCGCATGGACAATCCCGGGCGGCAACCCATAGTCCGCCCCATGACGAACGGAGCGGCACAAGAAATCCTGATCACCGGAGGCGGCCTCGCTGGCGGGACACTGGCCCTTGCGCTTGCGCAATCCGGTCTGCGGGTCACGTTGATCGACCGAGAAGCACCAGAGGTCCAGGCCGACGCCGGTTTTGACGGACGGTCCTACGCGCTCGCGCTGGGCTCCAAACGGCTCCTTGCGAACATTGGCTTGTGGTCCGCGGTGGCGGAAAACGCGCAGCCGATCAACGGTATCAGAGTCAGCGACGGGCGCGCCGGCGAAGGGCCCCTAACGCCGTTCCACCTCGCGTTTGACGCCGCCGAGATCGAGGAGGGGCCAATGGGTTACCTCCTCGAGGACAGGTTCCTCAGACGCGCCATGCTGTCGGCGCTGGCCGGGTCCGGTGTCACCCACTTGACGGGACAATCGGTTGTTTCCCAAGAGATCGCGGGCCAACGCATCCACGCCTCGCTGGATGGTGGTGGCGATCACGCGGCGGCCTTGCTCATCGGTTGCGACGGGCGGAGGAGCGGGACGGCCGAACGCGCCGGGATCAGCCGGACAGGCTGGGCATATGGTCAGACCGCCGTGGTTTGCGCGGTTGCCCATGAGTTGGACCACGGAGGCATTGCCCATCAGTTCTTCATGCCCGGCGGCCCGCTTGCGATCCTGCCGTTGCCGGGGCGGAGGTCGTCCATTGTCTGGTCCGAGACGGACGCCCGTGCGAAGACGCTGATGAAGATGGATGATGCGGCCTTTCTGGAGGCCCTCAGACCCGCATTCGGATCGTTCCTCGGCGACATTTCTCTGGCGGGTGACCGGTTCAGCTACCCTCTGGGTTTGACGCTTGCCGACAGCTTCGTCGCCCCGCGGGTTGCCCTCGCCGGCGACGCGGCACACGGGGTACACCCGATCGCGGGGCAGGGGTTGAATGCCGGATTGCGGGATGTCGCCGCTCTGGTCGATGTCCTCGACGAGGCCCGAAAGCGGGGAGAGGATATCGGCAGCGTCCCGGTGCTGTCCCGCTACCAACGGTGGCGGCGATTCGATACGGCGACCCTCGCCGTGGCGACCGACAGCTTCAATCGGCTGTTTTCGAACGATATCCCGATTTTGCGAGGTCTGCGTGATCTGGGCCTCGGCGCGGTCAACGCGCTGCCGGGCCTGCGGCGTGCCTTCATCCGGGAGGCTGCCGGTCTGACGGGCGATCTGCCCCGTTTGATGCGCCGCTGACGCATCGGGCCCCGGTCGTCTTGCGAGGCTTTCGCGACCGAAAAAAACCCCGACCAAAGGGCCGGGGCAAAGTCCAACAGGGAGGTGATGGCGATACCCCGCCATCGGGGGGATGCCTCGCAATCTAGTTGCTCGTGCTCCGGAACGACTTGACCTAGGTCAAGTCCCGGTTCGAACGGTCGCCCTTTGGCAGGAGGCCGTTCCGACACGCTTGGTCCGAAACTTTTGCTTCATTTCTTGGTGCTAGCCATCGCGGCTGAGCAGCTTTGCAAACGCCGACCTGGAGAGAAGCCTTATGTCCCGCAATATTTCGCTGGTTCAGGTATCCCGTGTGTTCCTGGCCGTCCTGGGCCTCTCCGCGGTCCTGCTGGTCGGGTTTGGTGCCGCGAATTTCATGGCCATGCGATCGGGCTTCACCGCCTGGGATGAATACCGCGCGACCAACGATCCGGTCCGACAGCTACAAAGGCGGCTGGTTGAGACGCTGGGCTACGGGGCCTTCATTCACCACTTCAAGGATTACGTTCTGACGGGGGACCGGGACACCTACGACGCGGGCCTTCGATACGGTGGTGCATCGCTGACCATGCTTGAACAATTGGGGCAAACGGTCTCCGGCGATCCCGACGCCGTCGCGCAGGTTGAGACAGTGCGAGCCGTAGTGATGGCCTACCTTGGCAAGCTGGCCAGCGCGCGACAGCAGCACGCCATCGGGAATACGCCTGAGGCCATCGACGACCAGATCAACATCGACGATGGTCCAGCGCTCGAGGCTCTGGCCGCTCTGACCGGCCCGGAACTGGATTTGTCCTCGGAAGAGCCGATCAGGAAAGCCGAACTGCTCATGCAACTTGGCCGGATTCTGGGATATGGCGGCGTCATTCATGAGTTCAAGGACTTCGTCATTCGGCACGACCCGTCGGGATACGATTCGATCCTTGCGCAACTTGCGAAACTGGACGCGACGTTGGAGCGGTATCGCAACACGGTCACCCGCGCGGAAGAGATCGAGGCGTTGAATGAGCTGAAGGAACTCTCTGCAACCATTCGGGCCGGTGCAGATTTGGTCAGGGAGACGATTGAAAACGATCCCGACGTCAGGGCAGTGGCAATCGACGAAGCCGTGCGCTGGTCCGATGACGCGGCCATTGCCGCACTCGGGCAGCTAGAGCGTGCCATTGCGCTGGACAGCTTCCGGGCGTCAGACCTCGTCGACAGCAAACTCGCATCTACCGAGCGACGGACCTTGGTCATGGCTATTGCCGTGTTCTTGGTGTTGTCCGGCATCGCACTGATCTTCAACGTGTTTCTCCGACGCGTCGCGGTTGTTCCGGCCCGGTCGGTGGCCGACGCAATCCAGAGACTTGCATCCGGGGACACCAGCGTCGACATGGCGGCGCTCGAATCGGATACCGAGATCGGCCGCATCGCCGTGGCGGGACGATCATTTCGGCAAACGCTGCTCGACAACAAGGAGATGTCAACCCGCGCACACGAGGATGCAACGGCCCAACGTCAGCTTGCCGAGGACTCAAAGCGACATGCCGACGAGGTGTCTGCCCTCATGGCACGACAGGCCGGGGTCCAATCAAAGGTCTCGGAACATGCGGAGAAGATCCGCCGAGAAGTGACGACCATTTCTGAATCTGCCTGGAACCTGTCCAAGCGCAACGAGCAGCAGGCGTCGACCCTCGAGGAAGGCTCGGAATCCCTGAAAATTCTGACAGCTTCTGTTGAAACCGTGGCCGAATCGGCGGGATCAGCCCGAGAAGAGATGAAGGAGGTCGCCGAGGTCACCCAATCGAGCCTTGCCGTGGTGAACGATGCGGTTGGGGTCATGGAGCGGATCGTCGCATCGAGCGAACAGATTTCGCAGGTGACCGGGCTGATCGACGATATCTCGTTTCAGACGAACCTCCTTGCGCTCAATGCCGGTGTGGAGGCCGCCCGTGCCGGAGACGCGGGGCGGGGTTTTGCCGTCGTGGCATCAGAAGTGCGTGCCCTGGCGCAGCGTTCCGCCGATGCCGCGTCGAGCATCAAGGATCTGATCTCGAACAACACCGGTGAAACCCGTTCCGGCTCCGAAAAGATTGAACGGGCCGGCGACAGCATTGGTGAGATAGCCAATCTCGTGGCAAAGGTTCTGGAACGGGTGGAGCAGGTCGCCGGATCCGCGCGCGAACAGTCGGATGGACTTCGCGATCTCAATGGCTCCATCCAGCAGTTGGACGAAGTGGCCAAGATGAACACGGCCATGTTCGAGGAAACGGCTGCCTCCACCACCGCGCTGTCAGAAATGGTCGATGCGCTGATCGACGCCACCGAAGTTCCGCGTCAGGGCGGGGCCGACTTTGGCGATGGCCGACGCCGCGACGGTTTGGCGGCGTGACGACAGGGTCGCCATTGGCCGCCTGACAGTCAGGCGACCAACCGGTATCCGCCGCTTTCGGTCACGAGGAGGCGGGCGTTGGACGGGTCAAGCTCGATCTTTTGCCGCAGCCGGTAGATGTGGGTCTCCAGCGTATGGGTCGTGACCCCGGCGTTGTACCCCCAGACTTCGTGCAACAGGATATCACGCGGCACCACACGCTCCGTTGATCGATAGAGAAACTTGAGAATGTTCGTTTCTTTCTCCGTCAGGCGGACCTTCTTCTCATCTTCGGTGATCAGCATCTTCTGCGCCGGCTTGAACGTGTACGGGCCAAGCTGGAAAACGGCGTCCTCGGATTGCTCGTGTGTCCGCAGCTGGGCACGAATCCGCGCGAGCAGAACCGGAAATTTGAAGGGCTTCGTCACGTAGTCATTCGCGCCGGCATCGAGCCCGAGGATCGTGTCGCTGTCGGTATCGTGACCGGTCAACATCATGATTGGAGATTTCACGCCTTGCTTTCGCATCAGCCGGCAAAGTTCGCGCCCGTCGGTGTCGGGCAGCCCGACATCGAGAATCACCAGATCATAATGGCCCTCCTTGGCACGCGACATCGCCTCCGATCCATTTCCGGCCTCGAACACGTCGAAGTCCTCGGTCATCACAAGCTGTTCGCTCAGCGCCTCGCGCAGATCGTCATCATCATCAACAAGCAGGATTTTTCTCAGCTGGCCCATCTTTCTGCCTCCAGAAACTGTGGGACATCACATGTGAAATCCGGGCTGTCTGAACAAGCGATGCTGCAATGTGGTCACGCGGGCGTGTGAGTTCGGGGCGATTTGTTACAATCCTTGTCCCGTTTCCCTTTCCTTTCGGGGCGGTGTAACCGGAGACATGGCTCTTGGACCGGATATCATCGAGCGGGCGTCGCGGGCGCGGGCCGACCTGCGCATGGGCGTGCCGATCGTGATCACGTCGCCCGAGGGGGCGGTTCTGGCGCAGGCGGCGGAGATGATTGGCGACGAACGATTGGCGGCCGCGCAGGCTCTTGGCCAAGTGACCCTTGCCGTCACAGCCCGGCGCGCGGAGACGCTGAAGGCGCGGGCCTATGATGGTGATCTGGCGCGCCTGCTGCTTCCGGTCGGGGCCGACGTGTCGTTGGTGCGGGCGCTGGCCGATCCCGCTGATGACCTGCGCCATCCCATGAAAGGCCCGCTGCGTTCCGAACGGGAGGGGTCGGCGGACCTGCACCGCTCGGCGATCACCCTTGCGAAGGCGGCGCGCCTGCTGCCAGCCGTGATAACAGTTGCAATCAATGACGCAGAACCCTTTGCCGCAGCGGAAGGCCTGACGGTTTTGCCGATGGAGGGCGTCGCGACCGCTCACGACCTTGCCGCCGTGGTGTCCTCCCGGGTGCCATTGGAGGCGGCAGAGAACACGCGGCTGCATGTGTTCCGTCCGGGCGATGGCGGAGAGGAGCATTACGCGGTCGAAATCGGTGCTCCGGATCGCGCAAGGCCGGTCCTGGCGCGTCTGCATTCGGCCTGTTTCACGGGGGACCTCCTCGGTAGCCTCAAATGCGACTGTGGTCCGCAGTTGCGCGCGGCGCTGGCGCAGATGGGGGCAGATGGCGCGGGCATCCTCCTTTACCTCAATCAGGAAGGGCGCGGCATTGGCCTTGCCAACAAGATGCGGGCCTACTCCCTGCAGGATCAGGGCTTTGATACCGTGGAAGCCAACCATCGGCTCGGTTTCGAAGATGATGAGCGCGATTTCCGGATCGGCGCCGAAATCCTGCGCCAGATGGGAGTGCGGCAGGTCCGGCTCCTGACCAACAATCCGGCCAAAATGGCCAAGTTGGAAAGCTGCGGGATCAATGTGGTCGAGAGGGTGCCGCTCAAGGTCGGTGAAACGTCGCATAATACTGGCTACCTCGCTACCAAGGCGACGAAGTCCGGGCACCTGCTGTGACGCCGGCCGATCTTGTCGTGACACCCACCCACCTTCGCTTTCGGGGCCGCAGGTTTCCGTGTTCGGTCGGGCGCGGGGGCCTGTCGGCGCGGAAGCGGGAAGGGGACGGTGCCACACCCAAGGGGACACACCGACTGATCGGGATGCTCTATCGTCCGGACCGGATGGACCGCCCCGCGGACTGGGCCTTGCCGATCCGGCCCGGGGACCTGTGGTCCGACGATGCCGGCCACGACGATTACAACCTGATGGTCCGCGCGCCCTATCCTCACAGCCACGAAAGGCTCCGTCGACCTGATCGGCTCTACGACCTCGTGATCCTCACGGATTGGAACTGGCCCTATGCCGTCAAAGGGCGCGGCTCGGCGATTTTCGTTCACCGGTGGCGCAAGCCGGGCCACCCGACCGAGGGCTGCATCGGACTCCGCCCTAAAGACCTGCGATGGATCGCACCACGGATCCGTTACGACTCACGGCTCATTGTTCTGTAGGCCGGGCGCCGAAAATGGCCGAGCCCACACGGATGTGAGTGGCGCCAAAGGCGATCGCCTCTTCGAAATCGCCCGACATGCCCATGGACAGGCCGGGGAGACCATTGCGCTCTGCCATCTTGGCGAGGAGCGCAAAATGCAGCGACGGGGGTTCGTCAGCCGGCGGGATGCACATCAACCCGACGACGGGCAGGGACAACGTCCGGCACAACGCGACAAGGGCGTCGGTTTCCGATGGCAAAACACCGGCCTTTTGCGGCTCCTCCCCGGTGTTGACCTGAACAAAGAGATCGGGGCAATTGCCCTCCTCATCGGCGATGCGGGCGATGGTGCGGACCAGTTTTTCGCGGTCCAAGGTATGGATCGCTCCTCCGTTCGGAGCAGTCAGCGACATCGCCTGGCGTACCTTGTTGGTCTGCAACGGCCCGATGATGTGCAACTCCACATCGCCGTACCGTTCGCGAAAGTCGGGCCACTTTGCGGCGGCCTCCTGCACCCGATTCTCCCCGAAAACCCGGTGACCGGTGTCGAGGACCGATTCGACCCGGTCGAGGGGCTGTTTCTTCGAAACGGCGATCAGTTTGAGGTCGCCGCGCTTCCGCCCGGTCACCTCGAGGGCGTGATCGATGCGGGTTGCGATTTCGGCCAGGCTCATGGGCCAGTCTCCTGACTTGTAACGAGTTTTTGTGCTTGCACCCGCTCTAGCGGGCATATGTGGGAATGTCACCCTCGGCAGATGGGTGACGGTTGTGTGGCAGGCTTGCATCAATCGAAATGTGCAGGGGCGAACGGGGGGCATTGTGCTTGAGTGTGCAGGGTCAAACGCGCAAAGACACCCTCAATGCTAGGCAACCTGGCATTCTTGGGAATGCAAACACGAGGGAATATCATGAAAAGCATCCT
>CAYMMT010000139.1:0-7362 GCA_964391555.1 uncultured Rhodobacterales bacterium | reverse complement strand
CGTCGGGCGCGTGGTCGCGGATGCCTGCGCCCGCCGAGTTCATGACCTTGAGGTTGATGCCGAGAAGGTCGTCACGGCTCATGCCCGGCTTGCGGGGCACACCGGCGGTGACGATGCAGACGTCTGCGCCGGCGATATCGGCGTAGTCCTGGGTGCCCCTGAGGCTGGCGTCAAAGCCCTCTGACGGTCCGCTCTCTGCGATGTCGAGCGCTTTGCCTTCCGGCGTGCCCTCGGCGATATCGAAGAGGACGACGTCGCCCAGTTCCTTGATGGCGGCGAGATGGGCGAGTGTGCCCCCGATCTGTCCTGCGCCGATCAGCGCGATCTTGGGTCTGGCCATTTTGGGTGTCCCTCGGTTCTTGGCTTTTCGGCGCGTTGCCTAGAGTGTCAGACCTGACCGCGCAAGAAGAAGCGCCTGCGACTGGTCACCGCAAGCGGCGGGCCTGGACGCGATGAAGTGGGTAAATTGGCCTTGTGCCAAGGGGTTGCCATGGAAAAGGACCGGAATTGCCAGACCTGATGACCCTCGGGGTTGCGGCCCCGGCAATCCTGTTTGCGGCGGTCTCGAAGGCCGGCTTCGGGTCCGGAGCGGATTTCGCGGCACTGGCGATTCTGGCGATCATCCTGCCGCCGCAGGCCGCGCTTGGCCTGATGCTGCCGCTTCTCATCCTGATCGATGCCAGCGCGATCCGGTCCTATTGGGGGCGTTGGGACCCCGCAGCATTGAAGGTGCTGTTGATCGGGTCCGTGCCCGGATGCGCGGTCGGGCTGTGGCTGCTCGCGGTTGTCGATCCGGAGGTCGTGCGGTTCCTGATCGGGATCCTCTGTCTGGCCTTCGTCGCCTTCCAGATCGCGCGCAGAAGCGGCCGGCTTCGATTGTCGGACTGGCAACCCGGTCCCCGCATTGGCCTGCTGTCCGGCTTCGGCGCCGGTTTCGGGAGCTTCATCAGTCATGCCGGGGGACCGCTTGCGGCGGTTTATCTGCTGGGCCGGAACACGGGCAAGACGACCTATCAGGCCACGACCCTTGGCCTTTTTGCGATCATCAACCTGATCAAGATCGGACCCTACGTGGCGATTGGCGCGGTCACGCGCGAAACGCTCGCCCTGGGGGTCTGGCTGGTCCCCATGGCGCTCCTGGGGACGTGGCTCGGCGTCCGGGCCCATTACTGGATGCCCGAACGCCCGTTCTTCCTGCTCACCTACGCGCTCTTGCTGACGGCAGGCAGTCGCCTGATCTGGATCGGCCTCGGGTAAGGCGGGGCCAAACCCCTGTCAGGCCGGGCTGTCGCTGCTCGGAAGAGCCTCGGCCACCGCCTGGAACTCTTCTCCCGATGCGACAAGGCAGGTCGGGCCACCCGGCGCGGTCACGGTAATTGTCCAGGTGCCGGTCTCGTGGGAGGCAAACACCTCGACCACCGCGTTGTTCGCGGCAAGACCAATGGATTGCCGGGTTTCGCCGTAGCGTTCGGCCAGTCGATTGACCACTGTTTCATGGGCATAACAGTTCTGAGCCTGGGCAAATGCTTGGTCAGCCGCCAGGATCATCGCGCCGATGCCGAAGGACAGGGCCATGAGCTTGTTCTTCTTCATCTGTTCTTCACCTTTTGCGAAGGGCGGACAGAGGTCAGGGAAACAGCCACCTGCCAGCCGGTTGCGGGATGTATCCCCCCTGTCGCTGGCGTCCCATCCGGGGGTGGGACACCACCCGGAAAGCCTGTCACCGCGACAGCGCATTGCAGGACAGCCTGCCGTGCAAGGTTGTAGAAATGATTAATCACCGCGAACTCTGCCCGTTGCGCGGCCGTTTCTGCGCTGCGGCATCATTTCGGTTGCAACGCCGGAGCGGTTCGGGCCATTTGGGCGCGATCCAACGAAAGAAGGTTCCGATGTCGACACGCCCCTTCCGGTCCGCCCTCTACATCCCCGGCTCCAAGCCCCGCGCGCTTGAAAAGGCCCGCAGCCTCGCCGTGGATGCAATCCTCTTTGATCTCGAAGATGCCGTTGCCCCGGACGAAAAATCCGCCGCCCGGCAGACCCTCACCGACGAACTGGAGGCCGGAGGATACGGCGACCGCGTGCGGATCGTCCGGATCAACGGGCTCGACACGCCCTGGGGCGCCGACGATGCCGCCGCCGTGGCCGGGATGTCCTGCGACGCGGTGCTCCTGCCGAAACCGGGGGGGGCCGAAGATATCGATGCCCTGACGAAACTGGTGCCGCACCTGCCCGTCTGGGCCATGATCGAAAGCCCCGCCGGCGTCCTGAATGCACAGGCCATCGCCGCGCATCCCGCGGTGCAGGGCTTCGTGATCGGCACCAACGACCTTGCCAAGGACCTCGGGTCCCGCAACCGGGCGGCGCTGTCGACGGCCTTGCAGGTGGCCCTGCTCGCGGCACGCGCGGCGGGGATTGTCGCGATCGACGGGGTCTACAACGCGTTTCGGGACGACGACGGGCTGCGCCGTGAATGCGAGGAGGGGCGCGACCTCGGATACGACGGCAAGTCCCTGATCCATCCCTCCCAGGTTGCCATCGCCAACGAGGTCTTTGCCCCTTCCGAGGCCGAGATCGAGCTGGCCACCCGCCAGATCGCGGCCTTCGCGGAGGCGGAGGCCAACGGGCAGGGCGTGGCCGTGCTCGATGGTCGCATCGTGGAAAACCTGCATGTCGCCACGGCGCGTGCTACGCTCGACAAGGCGGCGGCGATCCGGGAACTGGAAGCCGCGGCCGGGCATGACGTAGCGGCGGGGGCCTGAGACATGATTCTGGTGTTGATCCTTGGCGTGGCGCTGTGGTGCGCCGCGCATGCCTTCAAGCGCGTGGCGCCGGGTATCCGCGCGCCTTTGGGCGAGCGAGGCAAGGGGCTGGTGGCCATCGTGCTGCTGGCGTCCGTGGTGCTGATGGTGATCGGCTACCGCAACTCCTCCGGCGCGGTATTCTGGGGGCGCACGCCGGCATTGACCGGCATCAACAACCTGCTGATGGTGCTGGCGTTCTACGCCTTTTCCACCGGCTCCACCCCTCCGGGCCGGCCGCGCAACTGGCTGGGCACGAAGGTGCGGCACCCCCAACTCACCGGCTTCGCGATCTGGGCCGTCGCGCACCTGCTGGTGAACGGGGACGTGGAATCCTTCATCCTGTTCGGCGGTCTTCTGGTCTGGTCGCTGGCAGAGATCGTGCTGATCAACCGGGCCGAGCCGGACTGGACCCCGCCGGAATACGGCGGCATGAAAACCGAGGTCAGGATCGCGGGCATCGGCCTCGTGATCCTGATCGTTGTCATGCTGATCCACAACTGGATTGGCGTCACGCCCTGGGGGTAACGCGAGATGGCCACGCTCTACCGCTTTCTGACCGAAGACGACAGGTCGGCCTTTTGCCACAAGGTTTCGGAGGCCCTGTCCAAGGGCTGGCAACTCCACGGCGACCCGCAATACGCCTATGACGAGGCCAACGGCGTGATGCGCTGCGGGCAGGCGGTCACCAAGCACGTGTCGGCGGACTACTCCCCGGACATGAAGCTGAGCGAGCAGTGAGGGACATGCCCCAGACCGGCAAGACGAACCCCGGCCGCTTTTTCGAGGACTACCAGCTGGGAGAGGTCATCGAACACGCGGTGCCGCGCACTGTCTCGGGCGGTGAACGGGCGCTCTACTACGCGCTCTACCCGGCGCGGCATGCGCTCTATTCCTCCGACGAGTTCGCCCGGGCCTGTGGTCTTCCGCGCGCGCCACTGGACGATCTGGCGGCGTTTCACATCGTGTTCGGCAAATCGGTGCCGGATATTTCCCTGAACGCCGTGGCCAACCTCGGTTATGCCGAGGCGCGGTGGCTGCGGCCGGTCTATGACGGTGACACGCTGCGGTCCAAATCGGAGGTGATCGGGCTGAAGCAGAACTCGTCGGGCAAGACCGGGGTCGTCTACGTCCGAACCACCGGAATGAACCAGCACGACCTGCCGGTGATGGAATTCGTCCGCTGGGTCATGGTGCGCAAGAACGCCCTCGACGCGCCCGCACCCGATCCGGTGGTGCCGCAGACCGCGCCGGTGGTGGCGCCCGGTGACCTCGTGATCCCCGCCGGGCTCGACTTCACCGGTTACGACATGGGCCTGGCCGGAGAGCCGCACCGATGGGGCGACTATCAGGTCGGCGAGATCATCGACCATGTCGATGGCGTGACCATCGAAGAAGCGGAACACATGATGGCCACGCGATTGTGGCAGAACACCTCCAAGACCCATTTCGATGCGACCCGGAGGCCTGACGGCAAGAGGCTGATCTACGGGGGCCACGTGATCTCCTTGGCGCGCGCGCTGAGCTTCAACGGACTGGCCAACGCCCAGATGGTGGTTGCGATCAACGCGGGCGCCCATGCGAACCCCTGCTTTGCGGGCGATACCGTGCGTGCGTGGACCGAGGTGCTCGACCGGGCCGAGACCGCCGCGCCCGGCGTCGGCGCCCTGAGGCTGAGGCTGGTGGCCACCAGCGACGGCAGCGTCGGTGCGCTCAAGGGTGAGGATGGCAAGTACCTGCCACAGGTGCTGCTCGACCTCGATTACTGGGTGCTGATCCCCGTCTAGTCCCGGACCCCGAGCCGCGCGAGCGCCGCGTCCAGGGGAGCGGGGTCGCTGATCCGGAGCCGGACGGGCAACGGCAGGACCCTGGACCGGAACGACGCGGGAAGGCGCACCGCGTCCTTTTCGGTCGTGACCAGCTGGGCGTTGTTCGTCCGCGCCTCGGCCTCGAGACGCTCCAGCAGCCGTTCCGAGAGCGGTTGATGATCGTCGAGAGCTTCCCCGCGCACCAGTTCCACCCCCAGATCGCGCAGGGTCGCGAACATCTTCTCCGGATGGCCGATCCCGGCAAAGGCCAGGACCCGCATCCCCCGCCACGGCATCCCGGTCTGGAGCGGCGCGACGGCGCCGCGCAGGTGCGGCACTGTGATGACCTTCCCCCAGGTCTCCACAAACCGCGACTGCGCCTCGTCGGGTCCGATGGAGAGGAGCAGATCGGCGCGGGCCAAACCGACATCCACCGGTTCCCGCAGGGGGCCCGCCGGCAGGCAACGTCCGTTTCCAAACCCCTTGCCGGCATCCACGGTGATGATCGTCAGGTCCTTGGCAACCGCTGGGTTCTGGTGCCCGTCGTCAAGCACGATGACCCGGGCCCCCGCAGCCTCCGCGGCCCGCACGCCAGCGGCCCGATCCCGCGACACCCAGACCGGCCCGAACGCGGAAACAAGCAGCGGCTCATCCCCGACATCCCCGGCCCCATGGCGGGCGGGATTGACCTGCACGGGGCCTTGTTCCCGGCCGCCGTAACCGCGGCTCACCACGTGGGTTCCGTCGCCCAGCCGCTGAACCAGATCGATGACCGTCGGGGTCTTGCCCGTACCGCCGGCATTCAGGTTGCCCACGCAGATGACCGGAACGCCGGCTTTGTACGCAGTGGCGCGCGCGAGGCGCCGGGCCGTTGCCGCCCCGTAGAGCCACCCAAGCGGTGCCAACAACCGCGCGGCTGGCGCGGGGGTGTCGGGGGCGGTGTCCCAGAACGCCGGGGCCCGCATCAGGCGGGGACCTCGTCCAGCACATTGGCGATGATCTCGGTGAGCCGGTTGGTGACAGCGGCATTGGCGGCGACCACCATGTAGCCTGCATGGGCCATGGCCGCGGCCCGGTCGGGGGCCAGCACCTGCGCAATGGTCTGCCCGAGCGTTCGGGACCCGTCGATATGCCGGGTCGCCCCGGCGTGACCCAGCCGCGCCCCGGCTGTTTCATACCGGCCGAGGCTTGGTCCATGTACGATGGCCGAGCCGAGCGCCGCGGGGATGTAGGGGTGCAGGCAGCCGGACCCGGCGAGCGACCCGCCAAGGTAGGTCGTCGGGGCCATCCGAAGCCAGAGGCCGAGCTCATGGCGCCTGTCGGCTACGATGATTTCCGTATGTTCATCAGGCACTTGCCCCTCGGACCGGAGGGCCACGCGGAGACCTTCGGCGGCAAGCCGGTCGCGGATCGCGCCGCCATCGCGGGGTGTCGCCGGGTCGAGCACCAGAAGCAGCCTGTGCGCCCGCCGCTGGGCAACGCGAAAGGCGCCGAGCAGGGTTGCGATTTCCTGCAGCGGCACGGCGGCGCCGAGCCAGACGGGCCGTGGCAGGATCATCGCGGCGATCTGCGCCCGCTCCATCTCATCGCAGGGAGGCGGGTCCGGATCGTCGTCCAGAACCCCCGTGATCTCGAGGACGCCGCGCTCGATTCCCATGCGTTCCAGGCGGAGCGCCGCGTCCTCGTCCGTGGTCAGGACATGGCGAAACGGCCCGATCAGGGCGCGGCTCATCCCCGGCACCCAGGTTCCCGTGATCGAGCCGAGCGCGTCGGCCTTGGCGTTGATCAGGACCCGGGGCAGGCCGACGGCATCGACTTCGGCCAGCAGGACAGGGCGGAACGGGCCGCCGACCCAGATCAGGAGGTCCGGGCGCCAATGGGCGAGGAAGGCCGCGGTGTCGCTCTGGCTTTCGGCGGGGCCGGGCAAGAGGACGAAATCGGGGGCCTCGTCATCGTCATCCGCCGCGCCAGGGGCCGGTTTGTCGAAGGTGACAAGGGCGTTGAGCGGACCCATCTCCTCGCGCGCGCGGGCGAGCAGGGTGCGGATCGGACCGGAGCCTTCATAGAGCGGCAGGTGCAGCCAGATCAGCGGCCCGGACGGGCGCGGGCTGGGCCGCACAGAGGCCGTTCCGTCGGTCTTGTCCCGGGTCAGCGCCAGAAAGGCGCGAAGCGGTAACGCGCTGGGCCGGTTCGTTTTTTCCGGCTTGCTGGTGTCGTCCGCCGGGCTCAGGAGCCGAGCTCTTCCGTGGAGGACGCCTCCTGCTCCTCGTCGCGCAGACGATGCAGGTGGGCGATGAAATAACGCATGTGGGCATTGTCGACGGTCTTTTGCGCCTCCGCCTTCCAGGCGTCCTTGGCCGAGGCATAGTCAGGAAACATGCCGACGATATGGATGTCGTTGATATCCTTGAATTCCGTCCGGGACGGATCCACCAGTTCACCCCCGAACACGAGGTGCAGACGTTGTGCCATCGGGCCCTCCTTCTTGCGCCTGAACCTTCTGCGCTTCCCGTGCGGAAGGGTCAAGCCACGCCCCTCAACCGAATCAGCGCGGACATGCCGGTTAACGCAGCCAACCCCGCGAAACGGCACGTCGGTATCACGTCGGTATTACGTCGGTATCCGCACGGTGCGGCTTTCGCGGTGTTGCGGGTTAATGCGGCGGGCGGTGGGGGGCTCGCCCGGCGGCTCGGCTGACCACGTCCGAGCCAGTTTCCCATCTTCCCGCACGCGCCGCGAAAGGCCGCTCTGAGCCC
>CAYMMT010000138.1:0-7387 GCA_964391555.1 uncultured Rhodobacterales bacterium | reverse complement strand
TACACTCTTTTCCTACCAGGAAGTGGCCGCCGCCTATTGCGACGACCACAGCGACCTGAGGACCGCTTGCGCCGCCTCCGCCGGGGCGCAGCCGGGGGTCTCGGGCAGTTCCGCCAGTTCTTTGGCCACCCGCGCCGCTTCGGCGAGCGCCGGGGCGGGCGCGCTGTCCGGGCGGAGCAATCCGGCGTGGTTCTGTTCCTGCGCGAAGGGCGCCTGCCGCCAGCGGAAGTAGCAGACCGCCTCCGCCCCGTGGGCAAAGGCTTCATGCGCCCAGAGCCGCGCCATGCCGGGCAGCGGCGCGGGGTTGTAGGGCGCCCAGTTCACCGGTCCGGGTTGTTGCTCCATCACCCACCACCGGCCCCGGCCCACGGCCCGGTAGAGGTCGTGGTGGAAGGCCTGATTGTCGGGGTCTCCCTGCCGCAGGAAACGCGCCTTGTGCGCGGCGTCGAATTCAAGCCGGTCGGAGAGGAACCCGATCGGGTAGCTGTCCCACGACGCGGCATCCAGATCGGCGCCAACCTTCCAGTGATCGAACGAGGTCTCCCGCCCCATGTAATTGTGCAGGATCGGCGCATCGGAGTGCCGCCGGATCTCGTCCACCTGCAGCCGGTTGAAGTCGACGACCTGATCGGAACTGTAGCGCCGGAAGTCGAGCACGTGGGACGGATTGGGTTCGGTCACCGTCAGGTTCGGCAGGTCGATCTGGTCGAAGCTGTCGTAGTCCATGGACCAGAACACGTTGCCCCAGGCGCGGTTCAGGGCGTCCGGGCTCTGGTATTTCTGCGCCAGCCAGTTCCGGAACCCGGTGCGCGCGGCCTGCGAATAGCTGACCGTGGTGTCGTGGCAGGCGTATTCGTTGTCGGTCTGCCACGCCTGAACATGCGGGTTCGGCCCGTAGCGTTCGGCCAGTCGCCGAACGATATCGCGGCAGTCGTCCCGGTATCCCATGTGCGAAAAGCAGTAGTGACGGCGGGAGCCGAACTTGCGGGGCCGGCCGCCCGCGTCCACCGCCAGCAGGTCGGGATGCCGGTCCAGCATCCAGCGGGGCGGCGGGGCTGTCGGGGTTCCAAGGACGACCTTCAGGCCGGCGGCGCCCAGCGTCTCGATCGCACGGTCAAGCCAGCCCCAGTCAAACGCGCCGGGCCGGGGCTCGATCCGTGACCAAGCGAACTCTCCGATCCGAACCCATGTCAGGCCGGTTTCGGCCATGCGGGCCGCGTCCTCGGCCCAGATCTCTTCCGGCCAGTGTTCGGGGTAGTAGCAAACGCCAAGTGAGCGCGTCATGGGCGAGGACTTTCCAGTTCGTGGGGCCGGGAGAGGCATGTCCCGGCCATGATCAAAGGGGCGCGATCAGAGCAGGACCCGGTGTTCCCGCTGCCCCGTGGCCCGGGTTTCGCAGGCAAAGGTCTTGCCCTGATGCGGGTTGCGGCTGTTGTCGAGGCCAACGGCCGCGGAGGTGCAGAACAGCGTCGACAGGGCGGGGCCGCCGAACGCCGGGCACGACGTCTGGGTCGCGCCGAAGCCGATCGCTTCGACAAGGTTGCCCGCCGGGTCGTAGCAGGCCACGCGGCTGCCCCCCCACTGGGCGTTCCAGAAGTTGCCCTCGGCATCGACAACCGACCCGTCAGGCCTCCATGGCGTGCCGGTCAGGTCGAGCCAGACCGCGGGGTCGCCGTCGGGCCAGCCCTGTTCGTCCAGCGCGACCCGCATGATCTGCTGTGTCTCCGTGTCGGTGAAATAGGCGTGGTCGCCATCGGGGGAGAAACAGATGGAATTCGAAACCGTGATCGGGGCAAAGAGCCGGCGAAGCTCGCCCTTGAAGTAGCGGTAGATCGCCCCGGCGCCGGGCTCTGCGCCGATCCCCATGGTGCCGATCCAGAACCCCCCCATTGGGTCGGCGCGCCCGTCGTTGGAGCGCGTCACCGGATTGTCGGCTTCGAGCCCGACAATCCGCTCGCGGCTGCCGGAGCCGATGTCATACCGCCAGAGCGCCGTGGCCGACGCCATCAGGAGCGTGTCGCGATCCACCCAACCCGCCGCCGACACATGCTCGTCGAACCCTTTCGACCCGCCCAGCCAGTGCATGCGCTTGCCAAGGATATCGAACCAGAACAGCTCCCCCCGTTCGGGGTGCCAGAGGGGGCCTTCTCCAAGTTGGCAGATCGTGTTGTCAAAGATCATGCGGTGGCCTCGTCATAGGCGGTGACAATCCGTTCGGCGCGGGTGGCGATGTCATCGACGGCCATGCCGGGCGTGTAGAGCGCCGTTCCGATGCCAAAGCCGCTTGCCCCGGACGCCAGCCATTCTGCGAAGTTTTCGGGGCCCGCGCCACCCACGGCGTAGACCGGGACCTCCGGGGGAAGGACCGCCTTCATCGCCCTGAGGCCTGCCGCGCCGATCAGCGAGCCGGGAAAGAGCTTGAGCCCGCTGGCACCGGCCCGGATCGCGGCGAAGGCCTCGGTCGGGGTCATGATGCCCGGCCAGCTTTGCAGGCCCGCCGCAACGGTGGCCCGGATCACGTCCGGGTTGCAGTCCGGCGACACGACGATCTGGCCACCCGCCGCCTGAACCTGGCGCACGTCCTGTGGCGACAGGACGGTGCCGGCGCCCACGGTCGCCTCCGGGGCGGCGTCCCGCATGGCGGCGATGCTGTCGAACGGGTCGGGCGAATTGAGCGGCACTTCGATCACCCCGATCCCTGCTGCCACAAGCGCCCGGGCGGCGGGACCGGCCTCGGACGGGGTGATGCCACGCAGGATGGCGATGAGGGGACGGGTCATGTGAGGTCTCCGATACGGGCCCGGGCGGCGATCAGTCCGTTGAGCGTCATGGCGTCCGCGTCGACCAGTGCGGCAGGCACCGCCTGTCCCGCCAGCGCCGCGACATAGGCCGCCGCAACCGCCGGGGCGCCGATCACCGCGACCTGCCGTCCCAGCCACCAGGGCCGGGCGGCGGCCAGTTCGGCACCGATCAGCAGACCCGACAGGCGCGCGGTCGAGATGGATTGACCGGTGCCGTTCAGAAGGTTGTCCGCCCGGAGCCGGAACAGACGCGCGGCAAGGTCTTCGGGCCGCGAGAGAGAGGCCGCGACGGCCTCGGCAAAGGCGTCGGCGTCCCAGCCCTCGCCCACGGAATGGCGCAGGACGGAGTGGTGCGACAGGAGCGCGAACAGTTCACCGGTCATGAAGGTGCGGAAGCTGACGACCTCTCCGGCGCTCACCTCCGCCCATTTCGAATGGGTTCCGGGCAGGCAGAGCACGCCGTCCCAGCCGGGGTTCTGCGACAGGAAACCGGCGATCTGGGTCTCTTCGCCCCGCATGACGTCCGGGGGGTCGAGTTGTTTCAGGCCCGGCACGATATGGACCGGTCGGGGCCCCGGCGCCCGGGCAAGCTCGGGGCAGAGGGGGCCGCAGGGCACCGTCGCATAGGGCGCCTCGACCCAGCCCTGCCGGGACCCGATCATGCCGCAGGCGACAACCGGGGCCTCGGCGGGCCAACCGTCCGTCATCCGGTCCAGCACCGCCGGGAACGCGTCGGGCGCGAGGCCGCCCATGCCGTCACGGCTGCTTCGGTGGTCGAGAGGCTCATCGGCGTCCGACATCGCCCAGAGCCGGAGATGCGAGGTGCCCCAATCGACGGCGATCCACCGCACCCCGCTCATCCCGTTGCCACCACGCCGGCGTCGGCGACAAGGCACTGCCCGGTGATGACCCGGGCGGCCTCGGAGGCCAGAAACAGGACCGGGCCGACCATGTCACCGGGGCCCATTTCGACCTTCAGCGCCTGTCGCTCCATGACGGCGGCCTTGGCCTCCGGGGTGATCCAGTCGCGCAACTGGCGATCGGTCAGGACCATGCCGGGGGCCAGCGCGTTGACGCGGATGCCGCGTGATCCCCAGTCCCGGGCCAGCGCGCGGGTCATGCCGGTGATGCCCGCATTCGCGGTGATATAGGGCGCCATGCCCCCGGCCCCCATCATGTAGACAATGGAGCTGAGGTTCACGATCGCGCCGCGCCCGCGCGGGATCATGCTGCGCGCGGCATGTTGCGAGGCAAAGAAGTAGTGCTTGAGGTTGACGTCGTGCTGCGCGTCCCAGTCCGCTTCGGTCACCTCCAGCGCGTCGAAACGCATGTCGTTGGCGGCGTTATTGATCAGGACGTCGAGCGGGCCGTGCGCGGCCTCCGCCTCGTCCATGGCGGCGGTGAGCGCCGGGATGTCGGTCACGTCGCAACGGATGAAAAGCGGCCGGATGCCGGTGCTTTCGGACAGCCGGTCAACCTCGGCCCGGTAGTCCGAACGCCCGACAAAGGCGACTTTGGCGCCCTGCCGAAGAAAGCCTTCGGTCAGGGACAGGCCGATGCCCGATCCGCCGCCGGTGATGAACACCGAGGCTCCCTCGAGGTCGGAATGGATCACAGCCGCACCCCCTCGAGAACCCACATCGTCTCGGGATAGTTCCACGGCAGGACCGCGCCGTGCGACATCAGCCACGCGCCCGAAACCTCGATCGGGCCGTCCTTCAGCGCCGGGGTGCCGCGGCTGAGCGCCGGGGCCGTGCCCCGGTTGGCGAGTTCCACCCGATAGGTCGCGGCGGGGTCCAGCGCGGTGAGGCGCAACGGACGCGGGGCGATCTGGGCGGAGGTCGTGGCCTTGCCGGCGAACACCACGAAACGGCCGCCGTCTCTGGTCATCTGCTGTTCGGCCATCACCGCCGGGTCCGGACTGTCGAGCCGCAGGATGTCGGCCCCCTCCATCCAGTCGCGGTTGGCCTTCCACCACCGGGTGACTTCGCGCAGGACCGCGGCCTCGCGGTCGTCGAGCTCCCGCGGGTCCATCTCGAACCCCATGTGCCGCTGGGCCGCGACCCAGGCCCGGAACGAGATGTCGAGGACCCGGCCCGAGGTATGGCACCGGCGCGGGCCGACATGGGACCCGGTGACGGCCAGGGGCAGGAACAGCGCGGCGTCGTGCTGGATGCGCAGCCGCTCCAGCGCGTCGTTGCTGTCGCTGAGCCAGACCCGCTGGGTGCGCTTCAGGATGCCGAAATCGATGCGCCCCCCGCCCGAGGCACAGGATTCGATCTCCACCCGAGGGAAATCCGCCCGCAACCGGTCCAGCAACGCATAAGAGCCGCGCGTCTGGTTCGCGTCGGGCATCGGCAGGACGCGGTTGTGATCCCACTTGATATAGTCGATCTCGTGCGCTGACAGGATCGCCGACATGCGGTCGTAGAGAAAGTCGCGCACCTCGGGCAACGCCATGTTCAGCGCCTTCTGCTGCCGGCCGAGGGTCTGATCCTCGCCGCCCAGCGCCCAGTCCGGATGGGCGCGGTGAATGTCGCTGTCCTCGTTGATCATCTCGGGCTCGAACCAGATGCCGAAGGACATCCCCTCCCCGTGCACATGCGCGATCAGGGGCCCGAGACCGTCGGGATACTTGCGCGCGTCCACGGTCCAGTCCGACAGGCTGCGCGTGTCGTCGTCGCGCTGCCCGAACCAGCCGTCGTCCAGCACGAAGCGCTCCGCCCCGAGCGACGCGGCGCGGCTGGCGATATCCTTAAGGACCGGAAGCTGGTGATCGAAATAGACGGCCTCCCAGCAATTGTAGTGCACCGGTCGTGGCCGGTCCGGGCGGGGCCATGTCACCACCCGGTCGCGCAAGTGGCGCTGGAAGGCGACGGCGCAGCCGTTCAGTCCGGATTGCGAATAGGTCACGAACAGGGTCGCGGTCTCGAAGGCCGTGGCCGCTTCCGTTTCCATCCGCGCCGCGTGGCCCCACTGGATCTGGCGCCGCCCGTCCGGCAGTTCCTCGGCGATCATCTTGTGCCCGCCGGACCAGCCGTAGTGGAAGCCGTAGGCCTCTCCCCCGGTGTTGGTGCAGCCCGTGCAGGGCACGATCAGCCCCGGGAAATGTTCGTGACCGGTGCGGCCGGTCCGGTTCTCGCGGTAGCGCATGCCCGGGGACCAGGCGGTGCGGTTGAGCTGGAATTCCCCGCACCAGCGGCCCGAGACGTCGATCATCTCGTCCGACTGCTGCGGCCCCGGCAACACCGGCGCGGCGAGCCAGTGCAGGTGAACCGGCGCCTCGGCCTCCAGCCGCGTCATGCAGGCGATCACCCGGGTTTCGGGGTCCGGCGTGAAGGTGAAGACCAGCGTGAGCCGGTTCGTGGCATCCCAGTACGTCAGGCGCAGGGTGCCGTTGTCCTGCCCCGCATCGGCATAGCAGAACTTCGGCAAGAGCGGCTGACCGCCCTCGTCGCGCAGGATCAGCCCGGGCTGCCCGGGAAAGGTGCGCACCGCCTCCGGGCACAGCGACAGGTCGGGGTTTTCGTCCAGCATGCCGCCGGTCACGTCGATCGCATGGGCGCGGAACAACCCCTCCAGATCCGCCTCACCCGGCAGCGGCGGCCCCCAGTAGACGACCTGCGGCAGACGGTCCCCCTTGGCGGCCAGAACCATGGTCTGCCGGGCGGCGCCGTCGGAATTGGTGTCGTCGATCCGCCATGTCCGGACCGCGGAAACCCCGCCGCCGTCCATGGCTACTTCACCGCACCAAGCGTGAGGCCCGCAATGAAATGCCGCTGCATCAGGAAGAACATCGCCACCGGCGGGATCGCCGCCACGATGCTGCCCGCGCTCATCATGTGATAGGCGGCGCGGAACTGGCTGTTGAAGCTGGTGATGCCAGCGGTCACGGGCTGCGCGTCCGGCCCCTGGGTCAGCACCACCGCCCAGAAATAGTCGTTCCAGATGAAGGTGAAGATCAGCACCGCCAGCGCCGCGAGCGCGGGCTTCATCAGCGGCAGCACGACGAACCAGAAGATCCGCCATTCGGAGACGCCCTCGACCCGCGCCGCCTCGATCAGCGGGAAGGGCAGCGCCCGGATGAAGTTGCGCATGAAGAGCGTGCAGAAGCCGGTCTGGAAGGCGATATGGAACAGCACCAGCCCGGTCTTGCTATCATACAGGCCGAGGTTCACGGTCATGTCGCGCACCGGCACCATCAGGATCTGGAACGGCACGAAATTGCCGGCGATGAACATGAAGAAGATCAGCAGGTTGCCACGGAACTTGTAGATGCCCAACGCGAACCCCGTCATCGACGACAGGGCCACCGCGCCGATCACGGTCGGGATCGTGATCAGGACCGAGTTCAGCAGGTACCGCGGCATGTCCGAATTGGTGAAGACCTGCCCGTAGTTGGTGACGCCTTCAAAGGAGGACGGCCAGCCCCAGAAGTTGCCGGCGGCGAAATCGCCCGCGGGTTTGATCGAGAAGAGCGCCACCGCGATCAGCGGCAGAAGCCACAGGATGAGCGCCAGAGGCAGGAACGACTGGTAGGTCAGCTGCGCGGACCGCGGGCGGGCCTGGATCGGGGTCGGAAACAT
>CAYMMT010000137.1:3937-7394 GCA_964391555.1 uncultured Rhodobacterales bacterium | reverse complement strand
GACGACCATGACCCCGCTCCCGCGGGTCCCCCAGATCGACCGCGTGGCGCGCTCCGCGTTCGAGCTGGCGATGCGGCGGAACCGCAAGCTATGTTCGATGGAAAAGGCCAACGTGATGGAAAGCGGCATTCTCTGGCGGGAGGTCGTGACCGACGTGGGCAAGGATTACCCGGATGTGGAGTTGAGCCACATGTACGCAGACGCGGGGGCGATGCAGCTTTGCCGCTGGCCCAAGCAGTTCGACGTGATTGTGACCGACAACCTCTTTGGCGACCTACTGTCCGACGCGGCGGCGATGCTGACCGGGTCCCTGGGCATGTTGCCTTCGGCGTCGCTTGGCGCACCGATGGCGAACGGGCGGCCCAAGGCGCTCTACGAACCCGTGCACGGGTCGGCGCCCGATATCGCCGGCCAGGGCAAGGCAAACCCCATTGCCTGCATCCTGAGCTTTGCCATGGCCCTGCGGTATTCGTTCGACGCAGGCGATGCTGCCGACAAGCTGGAGGCCGCTGTCGAGACCGTGTTGGCCGACGGGTTGCGCACCGCGGACTTGCTGGGCGAAGACGGCAAGACGCCAGTCTCCACCGCCGAGATGGGTGATGCGATCGTGGCCGCGCTTTCTGCCTGACGGTGGCTCCGACGTGCGATTCAAACCACAGGTCACTTTCAGATACCGCTCGTAGATGACCTGATCGACGAAGGCCCATGACCATGGCGCGGCGGTGGTCGGCGACTCCGCCGCCCGGTCAGGGCGGTCTGCCCGACATGGGCACCAATCCGCGTGCAAGGCCGGACGACGGATTCCGGCCGAGGCCTCTGGCATCGGACCGGTCCGCCGGCTTGGGCGGCGGGAAACCTTGCGGAGGTTGGTGGAACGAAGCGTAGCGCGGTTGTCGTTGAAAAGTATCATGAATTGAGAATGTCGAGGGCTGCAGGCTGTGATGGTAGCGGGACGCCGACCAAGTCCGGTTGGACCTTGCATCTCTGCGAAAGGCGGCGATACTCGACACCGTTACCGCAAACAGAGCCCGTTCGCATGTCTGCCAATGCCCGCGGGGCGCTCTTCGCCCTATTGTCCTTTGCGATTTTTGCGACCCATGACGTGCTCATCAAGGTGCTGGGCGGGTTCTACTCGCCGATCCAGATCGTGTTCTATTCGGTCTTGCTGAGCTTTCCGCTCGCCACGATCATGCTGATGCGGGACGCCAAACCGGGAACGCTGTTGCCAAGGAACCCGGGTTGGATGGCGGTCCGGACCGCGGCGGCGGTGATGACGGGGGTCTCGGCCTTCTACGCGTTCACGGCACTTCCACTGGCCGAGGTCTACGCGATCCTCTATGCCGCCCCGCTGCTGATCACCGTGCTTGCCATCCCGATCCTGGGAGAGCGCGTGCGCCTGCGCCGCTGGATTGCAGTCCTTGTGGGGTTGGTCGGCGTGATCGTGGTTTTGCGGCCCGGCCAGACGGAACTGACGATGGGCCACCTCGCGGCGCTGACCGCCGCGATGGGCGGCTCGCTGGCCTCGGTCATCGTGCGGCGCATCGGGTCGGAAGAGCGGGCGGTGGTCATCCTGCTCTATCCGATGATGGCCAATTTCGTGCTGATGGGAGCGGCGCTGTTCTGGGTGTACCGACCGATGCCGGTGGAACATCTGGGTCTTCTGGCCGTCATCGCCGCGCTCGCCTGGACGGCGGCGCGCTTCATCATCGCGGCCTATTCGACCGGGGAGGCCGCCATCATCGCACCGATGCAGTATTCCCAGATCATCTGGGCGAGCATCTACGGCTACGTATTCTTTGGCGAGGTGGTGGACACCTGGACGGCTGTCGGGGCGGGGATCATCATCGCGAGCGGTCTCTATATCGTGCTGCGCGAGGCGCGGTCCACGGCATCGGAGAACACACCCGTCCTGCGGACCCGGTCGCGGCTCGACACGGGGACGGGACCACGGGTCAGCCCGATCCTGTGGCTCACCGGGCGGCATCCCCGGTCGGCGGAATTCGATAGCGGGACCACCGACGACAAGAAAACCGAGGGCTGAAACCGGAGCCCGGATCGCCGTCTGGGGTGGGTCAGCGCGCGGGTTGCGCGTGATCCCTCAGAGCGTCCCCGCCAGTTTCCGCAATTCGAACTTCTGGATCTTGCCGGTCGACGTCTTTGGCAATTCCTGAAACACCACCTGTTTCGGCGTCTTGAACCCGGCGAGCCTCTCTCGGCAGAATGCGATCAACTCCGCCTCGCTTACCTCGGCGTCCTCCTTGAGTTCGACAAACGCGCAGGGCACTTCGCCCCATTTGTCATCCGGTTTCGCCACGATGGCGCAAAGCATCACCGCCGGGTGGTGCATCATGACCCCCTCCACTTCCACGGAAGAGATGTTTTCGCCACCCGAGATGATGATGTCCTTCGCCCGATCCGATATCTTGAGGTAGCCGTCGGGCGTCGTGTAGGCGATGTCTCCGGAGTGGAAGTAGCCGCCGTCAAAGGCTTCTTCGCTGGCCTTGGGGTTCTTGAGATAGCCCTTCATCACGGTGTTCCCGCGGATCATGATCTCACCCTGGGATTCGCCGTCCCACGGCACCGGCTGCATCGTCTCGGGATCCAGCACCACCGCCTCTTCCAGCATCGGCATGCCAACCCCGGTGCGGGCCTTGATCGCAGCGCGTTCTTCCTGCGGCAACCCGTCCCAGAGCCAGTCCTGCCAGAGGCATTCGGTGACATGACCATAGGTCTCGGTCAGGCCGTAGACCTGCATGACATTGAATCCCAGCGGTTCGACCGCGGCGAGCGTCGCGGCGGGCGGCGGTGCTCCGGCGGTAAAGACCTGGATCGTGTGTTCAAAGGGCCGGCGCTCCTCGTCCTTCGCGTTCACCAGCATGTTCAGCACGATCGGCGCGCCGCCGAAATGGGTCACGCCGTGGTCGGCGATGGCGTCATAGACCGCCTTGGCGGTAACGTCCCGGCAGGCGATGGCGGTTCCGCCAACCATCGGCAGCATCCACGTGTGGCACCAGCCGTTGCAGTGAAACAGCGGCACGATCTGCAAGAGCCGGGGATACAGCGTCATTTGCCACGTCACCGGCGTTCCCATGGTCATCAGGTATGCGCCGCGGTGGTGGTAGACGACGCCCTTGGGCCGCCCGGTGGTGCCGGACGTGTAGTTGAGCGCGAGGCTCTCCCATTCGTCCTTTGGCCAGACCCAGGCGAAGTCCGGGTCGCCGGTCGCGATGAAATCCTCGTAGTCGATCTGCTCGCCCTGATGTGGAACACCTGCCACCTCGTCCGGGACTTCGATGACCAAGGGGGCGGGGGCGTCCGTCCGGGCGATGGCCTCCATCGTCACCGACAGGAACTGGCTGTCGACGATTACGGCCTTCGCCTCGCCATGGGCGAGGATGTAGGCAATCGTGTCGGTATCGAGGCGAATGTTGATCGTGTTGAGCACGGCCCCGCAGGC
>CAYMMT010000137.1:0-3837 GCA_964391555.1 uncultured Rhodobacterales bacterium | reverse complement strand
CCGGTTTCATCTGCCATCCAGCCCATGGGTGACCCTCCCTCTGATCGTGACGGATAATGTGGCCGCGGGGTGCCGAATGAAAAGGGCAAATCTGCCGGGGGATGGTTTGGGTCCCGGCTCGGGGTAGAACGACCCCATGATCATCTCACCCGGGCGGCGCCTGATCTTTGTCCATATCCCCAAGACCGGTGGCACCGCCATGTCGCTGGCATTGGAGGATCGGGCGAAGGCCGATGACATCCTGATTGGCGACACGCCCAAGGCGCTGAAACGGCGGCGGCGGTTGCAGGGTGTCGAAACGGCCGGGCGGCTCTGGAAACACTCGACCCTGGCGGATGTAGAGGGTTTGGTGACGCGGGACCAGATGGCGGCGTGGTTCGTCTTTACCATGGTTCGGAACCCCTGGGACCGGATGGTGAGTTACTACCACTGGCTGCGGGATCAGCGTTTTGGTCATCCGGCGGTGGCGCTGGCCAAAGAGACAGACTTTGCCGGGTTCCTTGCCGCGCCAGAGACGCAGGTCAGCGTGTCGGCCTTCCCCTACGGCCGATACGTGACCGATGGCGCGGGCGGTGAACATGCCGACCGCTTCGTGCGGCTCGAACGGCTGGAGCAGGATCTCGCCCCCGTCGAGGCGCATCTGGGGTTCAGCATCGATCTGCCCCATGCGAATGCCAGCGACCGGGAGCGGGACTGGCGGGTATATTATGATGACGTCACCGCCGGAATCGTGGGCCGGATGTGTGCCGAAGATATCGCCAGATTCGACTATCGGTTCGAGCCCTAGCTGTCCCGATTGTCTCCAGACCAAAGTGTAATCCCAGTTGCATTGCCTGAATTGCCCCCGCGTTCGTGTTCAATGCCAGACTCTTGCCTTTTTTCCGACCAAGGCCGGCCCCGGGAATCGCTCCAATTTGACGCAAGTGCACGGCGAAAAAATTGCCGGCCTGTCGGGAAAAGGAAGATTTCATGTTCGGATGGGACGACACAGACTTTCTGATCGGGGATGCCGCGCGGGTGATGCCGCAGATGGACGCACGCCTCACCGAAGGAGGCTTTGGCCTCGCTGCGGGGACCAAGGTGGCAACCCAACTCGGCTGGCGCTCGGTCGAGGCGGTGGCCGAGGGGGACCAGGTTCTCACCTTTGACCGCGGGCTGCAGACCGTCGTTGCGGTGTCGCGCCGCACCGTCTGGGCTGATGCCGCGCTGATGGATCCCGACAGTTGGCCGCTGCACGTGCCCGCCGGGGCGCTGGGCAACCGGGGCGACATGATGCTCTTGCCCGGCCAGACCGTGATGATCGAAAGCGACGCCGCAGAGGAAGCGTATGGTGATCCTTTTGCCCTGATCCCTGCGGCCGCGCTGGACGGGTTCCGGGGGATCGAACGGGTCGTCCCGGATGCCCGGTTCGAGGTCGTGACCCTGCATTTCGCGCAGGATGAGATCATTTTTGCCAATATCGGCGCTCTGTTCCATTGCCCCCGCAACGTCGACCTCGTGGCCGACGCGATGACGGCGCGGGTCGACAGCTATCCGGTTCTCGGACTGGAGGCGGCAGAGACGCTCGTCACCCTGATGGAGATGGACGATCAGGCCGGCACAACGATGCCCGAGATCACCGACATCGCCATGGCGGCCCGTCCCGCGGCCTGAGTTCCGCGCCCCAAGTGGGGGCTGGAAGCCGGGGCAGCGCTGATCCACCCCCAATGGAGAGGCGCTGCCTCGTGCAAAGTCACGGGACAGTTGCTGGGTTCAGGACCCTCGACAACCCGCGCCGGTTTCACATCTGCGGAAAGACGTCCGCAGGTCAGATGCTCTGGGCGCAGCAAAGAACACCCCGATCCTGCGATCCGAGATGTCCCGCAATGCGCCGACCGGCTGGTGCGCCCCGCCAATGTCCGGCACTGGCCGGGGCTGTCCGGCCTCAGGCAGCCTTCGCGTCGACCCCGCCGCCGAAGCGGTCGTAGAAGCTGTCCCCGCTCTCGGCTAACTCCCGCAGGAGGGCAGGACAGGTGAAGCGCTCGCCGTGGGCGGCGGTCAGCTTGTCGCAGACCTCGGCCGCGTAGGGGGCGCCGAGGATGTCGAGCCAAGAGAACGGTCCGCCGGACCATGGCGCAAAGCCCCAGCCGAGGATCGCACCCACGTCCCCTTCGCGGATGTCGGTCAGCACGCCTTCTTCCAGCGCGCGGACGGCTTCGAGGACCTGCGCAAAAAGCAGACGGTGCTGCACCTCGATCAGGTCGGGCTGGTCGTCCGTCTGCGGGTATTTCGCGGCGAGACCTTCCCAAAGGCCCTGACGTTTGCCTTTGTCGTCATAGGCATAGAAGCCCGAATTGGATTTACGACCCAATCGGCCCTCATCGAACATCCAGAACAGGACCTCGTCCTGGGCATCGTCGTAGTCAGACCCCATGGCGGCCTTCGTGGCCTTGGCGATCTTCACGCCAAGGTCGATGGAGGTTTCATCGGTCAGTTGCAGCGGCCCGAGCGGCATGCCCACCAGCTTTGCCGCGTTTTCGATCAGCGCCGGGGCCACGCCCTCCTTCACCATGCGAATGCCTTCGTTGATGTAGGGAATGATGCAGCGGTTGGCGTAGAAGAAGCGCGCGTCGTTGACGACGATTGGGGTCTTCCTGATCTGGCGCACGAAGTCGAGCGATTTGGCCACGGCGCGATCGCCTGTTTCCGCGCCCTTGATGATCTCCACCAGCATCATCTTGTCGACAGGTGAGAAGAAGTGGATGCCAATGAACTGTTCGGGCCGGACGCTGGCCTTGGCCAGATCGGTGATCGGCAGGGTAGAGGTATTGGTCGCAAAGATGCAGTCGTCGCCCACGATGGCTTCGACCTTTTTGGTCATCTCCGCCTTCACACCGACGTCTTCGAAGACGGCTTCGACGATCAGGTCGCAGCCTTTGAGGGCTTCGAGGTCAGTCGTGGCGTTGATCAGCCCAAGCACCTGCTCCTTCTTCTCTTCGGTGGCTTTCTTCCTCGAGATGCCCTTGTCCATGTAGGAGGTGGTGTAGGCCTTGCCCTTGTCTGCCGCTTCCTGTTCGCGGTCGATGAGGACGACCTCGATCCCGGCGAGGGCGGACACGAGCGCGATGCCCGCGCCCATCATGCCCGCGCCGAGGACGCCCCCCTTCCTGACGGTCTGGTCGCCGACAGCGGGGCGGTTCGCGCCCTTCTCGAGCGCTTCCTTGTTCACGAAGAGCGACCGGATCATGGCCGAGGACGAGGGGTTCATCAGGACGTTGGTGAACCAGCGCGCCTCGATCTTCAGCGCGGTGTCGAAGGGAACCAACGCGCCTTCGTAGGCCGCAGAAAGCAACGCCTTGGCCGCCGGGTAGACGCCCTTGGTGCGGCCGTTGATCATCGCCGAGGCCCCCACGTAGGTCATGAAGCCCGCGGGGTGATAGGGCGCGCCTCCGGGCATCTTGTAGCCCTTTTCGTCCCAGGGTTTGACGATCTTGGGTTCGCTCAGAACCCATTCCTTGGCTCTTGCGAGCAATTCGTCAGCGGGGACCACCTCGTCCACCACCCCGGCCATCATCGCCTTCTTCGGGTCGTTGAGCTTGCCTTCGAGCAGGAGCGGAGAGGCGGCCATCGCGCCCATCTTGCGGACCAGCCGGGTGGTGCCGCCCGCGCCGGGGAAGATGCCGACCATGATCTCGGGCAGGCCGATCTTGGCCTTGGGATTGTCGGCGGCGATGATGTGGTGGCACGACAGAGGAATTTCGAGGCCGATGCCCAAGGCGGTGCCGGGGAGGGCCGCACAGATCGGTTTGCCGCCCTTGTTGGTCTTCGGATCCATGCCCGCGCGTTCGATCTTTCGCA
>CAYMMT010000136.1:1914-7442 GCA_964391555.1 uncultured Rhodobacterales bacterium | reverse complement strand
CATGATGACCTCTGCGGCCGAGACGCCCTCTTCCTCGTGGATATCTACCGGAATCCCGCGCCCGTTGTCGCGCACTGACACGGAATTATCGGCATGGATCTTGACCGTCACGACGTCCGCGTGACCGGCCAAGGCCTCGTCAATGCCGTTGTCCACCACCTCATAGACCATGTGGTGCAGACCCGAGCCGTCATCGGTATCCCCGATATACATGCCCGGGCGCTTGCGCACCGCCTCCAGGCCCTTGAGAACCTTGATGGAATCCGCGCCATATTCTTCAGGCGCCGGTTGTGCCTCTGCCATGCAGGAAGTCCCGTCTAATTGTACCGATTATATACGATTTCTGGGGGGCAATGTCACGTCCATCCGCTAGGTTTTGTGGTTTGCCGCTCAATGACTTCGCGTGACGTTCGTTGGCGCAAAGCGCGGCATGGGGAAGACTGGGGTCAAAGTCCCCTGCCGCGCCGGTGGGCCGTCAGATAAGCCCCGCGTCACGGCTGCGGCACAGGCGCGGCGGCCACTTCAGGAGGCGAAATCATGGAACAAATTCTCGCGATTGCGATCCCGCTTTTGTCCGGCGCGGCGGGCGGCAATATCATTGGCCGCGTGGCGGCGTCGTTGAATGGCGGCACTCTGATGAACACGATCCTCGGCGCCGCAGGTGGCCTGGGCGCGGGTGGCATTCTGGGTATGCTGGGTCTTGACGCAACTGGCGGCGCGGAGGCCGCACAGGCTGCTTCGAACCTCGATATCGGAACGATCGTAAGCGGTTTGCTCGCCGGTGGTGCTGGCGGTGCTGCTCTGGGGGGCGCCGGCGGCTTCATCAGGAACATGATGCAGCCGGGCGAATAAGACGTCCGGGCGCGGCGGGCGAGGGGCGCCCCCAGCGTCCCTTCCCTTCCGCCAAGCGAAAGCGCGGCGACCCGCAGGTGCCATCACCGGTGCGGCAAATCTTCGGATGAGGCGCGTGCGCGTGAACTTGTCGTGGGGCGGCAACGGCGTTAGGACCGGGCGACTCTGTTATGGTGTTGCCCATGTCCCTTCCAGATGATCCGAAAACCCTTGTATCCACCGATTGGCTCGCCAGCCATAACAAGGATCCGGACCTGCGCATTCTCGATGCATCCTGGCACATGCCGGGTGCTGGCCGCGATGCGAAGGCCGAATTTGATGCGGCACATATTCCCGGAGCGCGGTTCTTCGACATCGACGACATCTCCGACAACCGCAGCGCGCTGCCTCACATGGTGCCGCCGCCAGAGAAATTCATTTCCCGGGTGCGCGCCTTGGGTGTCGGTGACGGGCACCAGGTCGTGGTCTACGACAGCGTCGGGATCTTCAGTGCCGCCCGCGTCTGGTGGCTTTTCCGACTGATGGGCAAAACCGATATTGCCGTGCTGGACGGGGGTCTCCCGAAATGGCAGGCCGAGGGGCGCGCGATCGAAGATCTTCCCCCGGTGATCCGTGACCGGCACATCACCGTCAGCCGCCAGAACCACATGGTCCGCGACGTGACCCAGGTCGCCCGCGCCTCAAAGCTCGGGGATCACGAGATCATCGACGCCCGCGCCCCGGCGCGGTTTCGCGGAGAGGTGCCGGAACCGCGAGAGGGCCTGCGCTCGGGCCATATCCCCGGCGCCAGGAACGTGCCCTTCACGACGTTGCTCAACCCCGACGGGACGCTGAAGTCCGACGCCGGATTGCGCGCCGCTTTCGCTGGCGTCGACCTGTCGAAACCTGCAATCACCAGCTGTGGATCTGGTGTGACCGCAGCCATTCTCAGCCTTGGGCTTGAACGTCTGGGCAAGTCCGATCACGCGGTCTACGACGGCTCCTGGACGGAATGGGGCAGTTATTCCGACCTCGCAATTGAAACAGGAGAGCGATGACCATGTTCGAAAATCTCAAGGAACAACCCGCTGACAAGATCCTCTCCCTGATGACGGCCTACAGGGCGGACACCCGGCCGGAAAAGGTCGATCTCGGTGTTGGCGTCTATCGCGATGCGAGCGGCAAGACGCCGGTCATGCGCGCCGTGAAGGTAGCCGAACAGCGGCTGGTCGATCAGCAGGAGACCAAGGCCTACACGGGCCTGGCCGGTGACCCGGCCTTTGCCGATGCCATGATTGGTCTGATACTCGGAGACGCCGTCCCCCGCGACCGTATCGCCGCCGTCGCGACGCCGGGCGGGACCGGGGCCATCCGGCAGGCATTGGAGCTGATCCGACTCGCCGCCCCCGAAGCGCGGGTCTGGCTGTCGAACCCGACCTGGCCGAACCACCCGTCAATCATCAAGTATCTGGGAATGTCGATGTCCGAGTACCGGTATTTCGACAACACGACCGGCGGGATCGACTTTGATGGCATGCTCGCGGATCTGGGGCAGGTCGCGGCGGGAGACGTCGTGCTGCTGCACGGCTGCTGCCACAATCCGACCGGTGCGAACCTCACCGCCGAACAACTGCGCGAAGTGATCTCGGTTCTGAAATCCCGCAACGCCGTCGCGATGGTCGATATCGCCTATCAGGGGTTCGGAGATGGCCTTGATGCCGACGCGGCAGCCACCCGCACTATCGCAAGTGACTTCGACAACGTTCTGATCTGCGCGAGTTGTTCAAAGAATTTCGGGGTCTATCGGGAGAGAACGGGCATCCTGATGGCGTTGACCCGCGACGAGGCAGAGACCAGGTTGACCCAGGCAAATCTCAACTTTCTCAACCGTCAGAACTACTCTTTCCCGCCGGATCACGGCGCGCGCGTGGTGACAGAGATTCTCACCGACCCGGCCCTGCGCGCCGATTGGGAGGCCGAACTCGAAGAGGTCCGCCTCAACATGCTCACGCTTCGGCAGCAACTGGCCGACGAACTGCGCCGCCAAACCAATTCCGACCGGTTTGACTTCGTGGCCAAGCATCGCGGCATGTTTTCCCGTCTTGGCATAGCGCCGGGGCAGGTCGACAGGCTCAAGGACGCCCACGCGATCTATATGGTGGGGGACAGCCGCATCAACATCGCCGGCCTGAACGCCCGCACCGTGCCACTCCTTGCCGAGGCGCTGGCGCTGGTGCTCCACGACGAATAGGCAGACGCGCTCTGCAGAACGCGGCGGGCCCGGGCATTGCCACGGGCCCTATTCCTTGTGGATTTCCTCAAGGAACGCGGTGCCGAACCGCTCTGCGTAACGCTCCCCGATCAACCGCGCGAGGGAGCCTTCATTGCCCGGCCGCACCTTCGCGACACGGGCCAACAGCCCCGGGGAGCAACTGAGCGGTTTCTCCGTCCCATCGACACCGAACTTCAGCCCGTCCTGCGCCGTCACCAACCGGTCATAGAGCGCACCGGCCTCCTGACCGGCAAGCTTCGCCCGCGCGGGGTGCAGCGCTTCGGCCTCGCCGGCAATCACCTCCAGAAACGCCCGACCGTAGCTGTCGAGCTTCTTCGCACCGACGCCACCGACCCCTGCCATGGCGTCGAGCGTCGCAGGTCGCGTCTCGGCCATCTCGATCAGCGTCCGGTCGTTGAAGATGATGTAAGCCGGGACCCCCGCCGCTTCGGCCAGCGCCCGCCGCTTCGCCTTGAGCGCCGACAGGAGCGGCGCATTCTCTTCCGACACCAGCTGCTTCACCGCCACCCGCGCGCCCTTGGCGGCCGTGATCGTATCGCGGCGCAGCGTCACCGCCCGCGCGCCTTTCAAGACCGGCCGCGCCGCCTCGGTCAGCCGCAATCCGCCGCGCCGCTCCGGGTCCGGCCGGATCAGGTCAAGGCCCAGCATCTGCCGGAACACGGCCTGCCACTCTGATTTCGACCAGGCGCTGCCGACCCCAAAAGTCGGCAGGTCGTCGTGGCCGCGCTGGCGCACCTTGTCGGTCCCATTGCCCATCACGATGTCGATCAGGTGACCCGCCCCGAAATACTCCCCCGTTCGCAGCGCAGCCGACAGGGCCATCCGCACGGGGGTCGTCGCATCAAAAGTCTCTGGCGGTTTGTCACAAAGGTCGCAATGCCCGCACGGCCCGGCCTCCTCTCCGAAATAGGACAGCAACGTCTGCCGCCGACAGGTCAGCGCCTCCGCCAGTCCCAGCAGGGCATTCAACCGCTTGTGTTCCGCCATGCGCCGCTCAGGTGGCGCGAGCCCTTCGTCGATCTGGGTGCGCCGGAACCCGATGTCGTCCGCGCCGTACAAGGTCAGGGTCTCTGCCGGCGCCCCGTCGCGACCCGCGCGGCCGATCTCCTGATAATAGGCCTCGATCGACTTGGGCAGGTCCGCATGGGCGACCCAGCGGATATCGGGCTTGTCGATCCCCATCCCGAACGCCACCGTTGCCGCGACGATCAAGCCATCCTCGGTCTGGAATCGTCGCTCTACCACGCGCCGGTCCTCTGCCTCCATTCCGCCGTGATAGAAGCACGCCGTATGTCCCTCGGCGGTCAGCGCCGCGGCGAGGCTCTCGGTCTTGGCGCGTGTCCCGCAATAGACGATCCCCGACTGCCCCGGTCGTGCCGCGGCAAAGCGCAGGATCTGTTGCCGGGGTCCCGCCTTGGGCTGAAACGCGAGGTGAATGTTGGGACGGTCGAATCCACGCAGAAAGACCTCAGGCGTCACCCCGTCAAAGAGCTTTTCGAAAATTTCGTCCCGCGTCTCGGCATCCGCCGTGGCCGTGAACGCCGCCAAAGGCACATCCAGTGCGCGCCGCAATTCCCCGATGCGCAGGTAGTCGGGCCGGAAATCGTGGCCCCATTGGCTGACACAATGCGCCTCGTCCACGGCGATCATCGACACACCCGCCTGCCGGAGCAACCGCTGCGCCCCACCCGAGGCCAGCCTCTCTGGCGCAAGGTAGAGCAGCTTGCACCGCCCTTCATGCAGGGCGCGGTGCGCTGCGTCCGTCTCGTCCTGCGTGTTGCCGGAGGTCAGGGCATGGGCCTCGACCCCGGGCTCCTGCAACCCGCGCACCTGGTCTCTCATCAATGCGATGAGAGGAGAAATCACCACGGTCAGCCCCTCGCGCACCAGCGCGGGCAGCTGGAAACAGAGCGATTTGCCCCCGCCCGTCGGCATGATCGCCAGCACGTTCCGGCCCGCAATGACCGCCTCGACGATTTCGCCCTGACCCGGACGATAGGCGTCAAAGCCAAAAACCTGCTTGAGGACCTCTTCACTCATGCGCCGCTGGCCTCCGGGCGGAAGTCCTCGGGGATCTCGTCCCGACCGTCCAGGATCAGATCCGCCATCACCTCACCGATCAGGGGCGCGACCCCAATGCCGATCTTGAACCCGCCGTTGGCAATGAACTGACCGTCGTGCAGCGGATGGGTCCCCAGCATCGGCGCACGGGACTTGGCCCGGGGCCGGACGCCGGCCCAGCGTTCCAGGATCGGCGCGTCGTTCAATGCCGGGATTGCCTGGCGGGCCTTGGCGACAATGGCGCTCAATTGGTGGTCGGTCGTGTCCTCTTCCGTCCAGTCCCGTTCCGAGGTGGAGCCAATGGCGACCGTTCCGTTTGCGTGGGGCACGATGTGAACGCCGT
>CAYMMT010000136.1:0-1814 GCA_964391555.1 uncultured Rhodobacterales bacterium | reverse complement strand
GAGGTGGAGCCAATGGCGACCGTTCCGTTTGCGTGGGGCACGATGTGAACGCCGTCCGCGAAAACTTGTGGCAGGTTCCGGGCATCATACTCCAGCAGCGCGGCCTGCCCCTTGACCCCGTTGCCGACCGTTCGGCCCAGTCGATCGGACAGTTCCATCATTCCGCGCCATCCCGTGGCATGAACCACCGCCCCCGAATCCTCGCCCGCCGTACCGACGGCGATACCCTTTCGCCAAAGCGCCGCAGCAAGGGCCTTGCAGGCGTTCCGGGGATGCAGGCGCGCGCTCAGAGTGTCACGGATGACCAATCCGGTTTCAGTGACCGGCGCCCAGTTTCCGGGGGCCTCTTCAACGGTCCAGGTTGCGTAGCCTTCCCAAAGCTCCTTTGCCCCCTTGCTCCGTGCCTGCGCCAATTCCACGGATGGTTGATCCATCAGGGGCTGCAAACGCCCGGACCGCGCGTAACCGGGATCACCGCCCCCGGCCTCCGCGACGGCGGCCCACCAGTCCTCGGCCATTTGCAAGGCTTTGAATTGAAACGCCTTTTTCGCGTTCCACTGCTCCGGGACGTGGGGCGCGAGGGCACCGACGATACCTCCGGAGGCACCTGCCCCCACGCCGTCGGGGTCGATCACGCGGACCTTCGCACCGCGTTTTGCACAGGCCCAGGCCACCGCCAGACCGAAGGCTCCCGCACCGCGTATCGTTACATCAGTCATTGCCATCCCCAGCGGCGCTCGCCATCCTCCCGCGGTTGGTAGCAGCAGGTGGACATGCAGGACCAGAGGGCAGAGGTGGACTGGCGGGACGGTGTCCCCGTCGCGCGGGTATTCGAGGACCCCTATTTCTCCCTTTCCGACGGGCTGGAGGAGGCCCGGCATGTGTTTCTGGCCGGCAACGACCTGCCAGGGCGGTTCGCGGACGGCTTTCGCATTGCCGAGCTTGGGTTCGGAACCGGGTTGAACCTGATTGCCGCTGTCGCCGCCTGGGGAGATCGGCCCGGCACGTTTCGCTTCACCAGTTTCGAGGCCTTTGCCATGACCGAGGCTGACCGGGCCACGGCCCTTGCGGCCTTTCCCGACATCGCGGGGCTTGCGGCCGACCTCGCCCGGGCGATCAGCTATGACGTGCCATTCCGGTTTGGCCCCGCAGAGGTCGAGATCCTCGGCGGTGATGCGCGCCAAAGGCTCCCGCTGTGGGACGGCATGGCGGACGCATGGTTTCTCGACGGCTTCGCGCCCGCGCGAAATCCGGACCTGTGGCACGCCGACCTGATGTCCGAGGTGGCCCGACACACCGCCGCCGCCGGAACCTTTGCCACCTACACGGCTGCAGGCTCGGTGCGTCGCGCCCTGGACGCGGCCGGGTTCGAGGTGACCCGCAACCCCGGCTTCGGGCGCAAGCGGCACATGTCGCGAGGCAGGCTGAGGTGACCGACAACCGCCTGGGTATTTGGCTCATGATCGCCACGACCTCCGTCTTTGCGATGCAGGACGGGGTCTCCCGCCATCTGGCAGCCGAATACAACACGCTGATGGTGGTGATGATCCGGTACTGGTTCTTTGCCGCCTTTGTCATTGCCATCGCGCGGCGGCAGGCCGGGTCGATCCGGGCCGCGGCGGCGACGACCCAGCCGATTTTGCAAATCGGACGGGGCACGATCCTTGCGGTGGAGATTTGCGTCATGGTCACGAGCTTTGTCTTTCTGGGGTTGGTCGCATCGCTGGCGATCTTTGCCTGCTACCCGCTTCTCATCGCGGCCCTGTCGGGTCCAGTTCTGGGCGAGCGGGTCGGCTGGCGGCGCTGGGCGGCGA
>CAYMMT010000135.1:0-7513 GCA_964391555.1 uncultured Rhodobacterales bacterium | reverse complement strand
TACACTCTTTCCCTACAGGACGCCGCTCGACATCAAGCTCTTGCCGCTCGACATCAAGCTCTTGAAGGGTTCGCCGTTCTTCATCAACTTGACGAGCTGCAAGAGCTTGATGTCGAGTGGCGTCCTGTTGTCAGACAAGGCCGCCACGGCCGCCTTCATCCGCTTCACGTATCCGCCATGGTCCGCGCCGAAGATGTTGATGAGCTGGTCGAAGCCGCGCTCGATCTTGTCGAAATGATACGCGATGTCGGGGGCGAAATAGGTCCAGGCGCCATCCGATTTCTGGATCGGGCGGTCCACGTCATCCCCGTGTTCGGTCGAGCGGAACAGAAGCTGCTCCCTCGGCTCCCAATCCTCGGGCAGCTTGCCCTTGGGCGGCTCCAACGTGCCACGATAGATCAGGCCCTTGCTCCGCAGATCCTCGATCGCGGCCTCGATCCGGCCCGTATTGTAAAGCGATTTCTCCGAGAAGAAGACGTCCATCTTCACCCCGAGCTTGCCGAGGTCGTCGCGGATGAGGTCCATCATGGCGTCCGTCGCGAATTCGCGCACGTCGGCCAGCCAGACCTGCTCTCCCTTGTCGAGGAATGCGTCGCCGACCTTGTCCCGGAGCGCCTGGCCCAGCGGGATCAGGTAGTCGCCGGGATAGGTTCCGTCGGGAAACTCGACATCCTTCCCATGGGCCTGGAGGTACCGCAAATAGACAGACCGAGCGAGCGTATCGACCTGCGACCCGCCATCGTTGATGTAGTATTCCCGCGTGACGTCATAGCCCGCGTAGTCGAGAAGCGCCGCCATGGCGTCACCCACCACGGCGCCCCGCATATGGCCGACGTGCATCGGGCCGGTTGGGTTGGCCGAAACGAACTCGACATTGACCTTCAAGCCCTGACCCATGGTCGAGCGACCGTAGTTCGCGTTCCCGACAATCGCGGTGACAAGCCCCTGCCATACGGGTGTGGCCAGCCGCAGGTTCAGGAACCCCGGACCCGCCACAATCGCCTCGGTGACCCTGTCGTCACTGCCAAGCTTGCCCGCCAGCGCCTCGGCAATGTCGCGCGGTTTCATCCCGGCGGGCTTTGCCAGCACCATTGCGGCGTTTGTTGCCATATCACCATGGGCCGCATCCCGGGGCGGCTCGACCGTGACATTGGCCGTGTCGAGGCCACCGGGCAGCACGCCCTCGGACGCCAATTCGGCGAGGCTGTCGAGCACCAGGCTCCGGATATCGGCAAACAGGTTCATCGGGTATCTTCCTAACGGGACCGGGCGGGGTTTATCACGGGCATCACGCACGTCAACGAAAGGTGGAACATGGCTCGGCTGACTCTGATTGCGGTGCTGCTCGCGGGAGCGGTTCTGGCCGGCAGTGCGCTCTGGATGGCGGCTGAACGGGTGGCGCCGGGGCTCCAGGTCACCGCTGGCCCTGTGGGCTATGCGGATCTGACCATGGTCCACGGCCTATCGGGGCTGGTCCTTTTGCCGCTTCTGGGCGCTTTCGCCGGGTTCGCCAGTGCCGGACGCGCGGCGCGGCTGGTGGGGTGGAATGGCCTTGCGGTGGCGATCGCGCTTGCAGTCTTCCTGATTGCCATCGCGCCCGAGCTCCGACCCGCCGCCGCGGATGCTCCCGGCGACGCCCTCATGCCCGACTTCTTTCCACGCCAGACACCCGACACCACTGCCGCCATCGCCGACGCCGCAGGTCTTTGGGCGCTTTATCTCGGTATCGGCGCGCTGCTCGGCGCCAGTCCCGGCTACCGCTGGGCCGGACGCGGGATCCAGCTCGCGGCCGGTCTCTTTTGCGCCGCCTACCTTCTTGGCCGCGCAGGCGGAGAGCCGCAGCCGACCCTCGATGCCCTGCTTCTTTTCCCCGCGCTTTTGGTCTTTGCCACCGCCACTCTGCAACTGACCCGAAACGACACAGCGCCTGCTCCGCATCTCTGGACCGGATCATTCCTGACCATGATCGTGCTGATCGCATCGGCGGGCACCGCCAGCTTTTTCGACAATGACGCCGGTACGTTAATCGAAACCGCCGACATTCATCTGGCGGTCTACGCCCTCGCCCTGTTCGTATTTCCCGCCGCATGGCGCAGCTTCCGTGGCCGCGCTGACGGCGGCGGGCGGATCTGGTCACATGCGTTGGGTCTGGCCGCTCTTGTCACCCTGTGGTCGCGTCAGATTTACGGGCTGGGTTCCAACGCCGGCCCTCAATCGGAGCCCGAAGCCAGTGGATTGGCCCCCTTCGCGATGGATGCGGCGGTCTTCACGCTTCTGCTTGTCCTGTGGCTTGCGGCCATCTTCATCCTGCCTGCAAGGCAATCTGCCGACCCGTCAGTTGAGCATGTGTCCTGAGCGCGAACCGGTCCGTCATTCCGGCGATATAGTCCGACACCATCCGCGCCACCGCCTGTTCGCCGCCGGAAAGTGCCTCCGCCACGTCCCAGTCGTCCGGCAACAGGGCCTGCGGGTCCTCCATGAACAGGGGCCAGAGGTCCCGGATCACCTGCGTCACTTCTGCCCGCATTTTCACGACCGAAGGCGCACGGTACATCCTGTGAAACAGAAATGCTCGGATCTCCTTCAGGTCGGCCCAAAGTGGGTCCGAAAACCGCACCATCATGTATCCGGCATCACGAATATCCTGAGCCGAGCCGGGGCGAAGCGCGGCGATCTGCGTCCGTGACTGGCGGATCACGTCCTCAACCAGCACGCCGAAAAAGCGCCGCAGGGCCTCGTGCCGCCGCCGGCGGCGGTCAAGGTCCGGCCATGTCAGGTCAACCTGCGCAAAGCAGTCCCGCAAGATCGGCAGTTGAGACACGTCGTCCGTCGTGAACAATCCGGCGCGCAGCCCGTCCATGAGATCATGGTTGTTGTAGGCGATGTCGTCGGCCAAGGCCGCCACCTGCGCCTCGGCGCTGGCGTGGGTCTGGAGTTCCAGATCCAGTTCGTCATTACACGCGGCCAGGGCCCAGGGGATTTCGCCCTCGACCGGTCCGTTGTGCTTGGCGATGCCTTCAAGGCTCTCCCAGGTCAGGTTCAGCCCGTCGAAAGACGCATAATGCCGCTCCAGCGCCGTCACGATCCGAATGGCCTGCGCGTTGTGATCGAAACCGCCGTAGGGCGCCATCAGTTCGGCCAGCGCGTCCTCACCCGTATGGCCAAAAGGGGTGTGGCCCAGGTCGTGGGCGAGCGCCACCGCCTCCGTCAGTTCCTGATCGAGACCGAGGGTCCGCGCGATCGTCCGCGCCACCTGCGCCACTTCGATCGAATGGGTCAGACGCGTGCGGAAATAATCGCCCTCATGTTCGACAAAGACCTGGGTCTTGTGCTTGAGGCGCCGAAAGGCGCTCGCATGGATGATGCGATCCCGGTCCCGCTGAAACGGCGATCGAAACTCACTTTCCGCCTCCGGATACCGCCGTCCGCGGCTTGCCTTCGGATCGCAGGCCCAAAGCTCTGCCATGTCGTTCGCTGCCTTGCTGTCCTGTCCTGCCCTCCCTATATTTCAAGCGGCTCCACAGCGATAGGCCCGACCCCATGCTCACCCTGCCCCCGTCCGTAACCTCCCGCGCCTTTGAGCGGCTGGCCGAAATCGGCGCGGCCTCCGATGGAAAGGCGCTGCGCGTGGCCGTCGAGGGCGGCGGCTGCTCCGGCTTTCAGTACGAGATCGACCTCGACGAGCCGGGCGAAGACGATCTGGTGCTGGAAGGCGCCGGGGAGAAAGTCGTGATCGACAGCGTGTCGCTGCCCTTCCTCGCCGGAGCCACCATCGACTTCTCGGAAGAGCTGATCGGCGCGCGCTTTGTCATCGACAACCCGAACGCAACGTCGAGCTGCGGCTGCGGCACCTCCTTCTCCATGTAGGGCCGCCAACCGAACCTCGCGGCGCCTGCGGGGTTCACCTTGCGCCCATTCCGGTGTTCTGTGACGTATTCCGCTGAAACTCCGGGGTCCGATCATGCGTATTGCCACATTCAACATCAACGGCATCAAGGCCCGCTACGAAGCCCTGACCGATTGGCTGAAAGACGCCGAACCCGACGTTGCTCTGCTGCAGGAGATCAAGTCGGTGGACGAAAACTTCCCCCGAGAGCACTTTGAAGACCTCGGCTATACCGTTGAAACCCATGGGCAAAAGTCCTTCAACGGTGTCGCGGTCCTGTCCAAGCTGCCGCTCGAAGACGTCTCGCGCGGCCTGCCCGGCGGCACCGGGGCCGGCCGGGACGGCGCTGACGACGTTGAGGCCCGCTATATCGAGGCCACCGTTGTCGGCGACAAGGCGATCCGCGTCTGCGGATTGTACCTCCCGAACGGAAACCCGGCACCGTCCGAGAAATACGACTACAAACTCCGCTGGATGGCGCGGCTCGGGGAGCGCGCGAAAGAGCTCTTGAAACTTGAAGAACCCTTCGTAATGGCTGGAGATTACAACATTATTCCGCAGGACGAGGACGCCAAGAGACCGGAGGCGTGGACCACAGACGCCCTTGCTCTCCCGGCCTCCCGCGCGGCCTTCCGGCGATTGACGGCCCTTGGGCTGACCGATGCGTTTCGCGCCCGGACCGCCGCTCCCGGCCACTACTCCTTCTGGGATTATCAGGCCGGGGCCTGGGATCGCGATGACGGCATTCGCATCGACCACCACCTTCTCAGCCCGCAAGCCGCGGATCTGCTGACGGACTGCTGGATCGAAAAAGATGTCCGCGGCCGCGCCAAACCCTCTGACCACACCCCCGTCTGGATCGAACTGGACGCCTGACCGGGATCTCTGACGGGACGGCGGGTGGGGCGATGGTCCGGCCCCAAAAGGCCGGGCCGAGCGTCATCCCGCCGTCACATCGTGATCATAGAGCCACGACAATCGCCCAAGCCACCAGTCTGGCGCCAGCCGCCCAATTCCGCCGAGCACCAGATGCGAGGCCGACCGCATGACCCCCGACCGGTGATAGTTCACCGCGTTGGCGTTGGCCGCCGCGATGGCCCGCACCGCCCGTGGTCGCCGCCGTGCCTGAAAGGCCGGCAACCGCTCCGCCAGCGGACCTTCGTCCAGAGTTGCCGCCAGAACCCAGGCATCTTCCATCGCCAGGTTGGCACCCTGCGCAAGAAACGGCAGCGTCGGGTGGGCGGCATCACCAATGACCGCAAGCCTTTGGCCGTCGGTCCATTTTTCGGCAACCGGGTGGCGGAACAATCCCCATTCCATGACCCGCTCGACATGTTCCAGCCACCCCGTCACACGTCCGGAAAAGCCCTGGAATGCCCGCCGCAGAATCAGCGGATCCGCGTCATGGTGCCATCCCTCGGCCCGCCACTCCTGCCGCTCCTGCACTGCCACGATATTGAGCCGGTCTCCCGGCAACGGGTAGGTCACGATATGCTGCCCCGGCGCCATCCAGACCCGCGCCACGGGGCCAACCTCTGCAACCGGGACCCGCTCAACCATGGCCCGCCACGCGACCTGCCCCGTGAAGAACGGTTCGGCTGGGCCGTTCAGTTGGGCGCGGAATGCGGAGTGCAAACCGTCGGCCGCCACCACGATATCCGCCTCGGGCGCAACCTCCGTGCGGGCATCGGTGATCAGCGTCGCCCCCGCCTCCCGCGCGCCGGCGGCCAGAACATCAATCAGCGCCGCGCGGTGGACGAACCGATACGGAGGACCGGACCGGCCCGACAGATCGAAACGCGTGATTTGACGACCGGTCAGACCGTCCATTGGCTCCACGGCCAGTGCATGGATCGACACTGCATCCAGAGCCGGCCCAAGGCCAATGGCATCGATCACACGGGCGCCATTGGGAGAGACCTGCAGTCCGGCCCCAACTTCGGTGAACTCCGGTGCCTGTTCGTAGAGCGTGACGCCGGCGCCATGTCGCGCGAAAGCGATTGCAGCAGTCAGTCCCGCGATACCGCCGCCCACGATCGCAACGGAGCGGCCTGCATTGGCGCCCCGTCCCTCGTTGGCGGCCCCCGTCATGGCTTCAGTCGTCCCGGTGGACCTTTTCGCGGCGCTCGTGACGCTCCTGCGCTTCGAGACTCATGGTCGCGATGGGCCGCGCGTCGAGACGACGCAGCGAAATCGGCTCGCCGGTGATCTCGCAATACCCGTATTCGCCTTCATCGATCCGGCGCAATGCACTGTCGATCTTGGCCACCAGCTTGCGCTGCCGGTCTCTTGTGCGCAATTCGAGCGCCCGATCGGTTTCTTCGCTGGCGCGGTCGGCGATGTCGGGAATGTTGCGGGTCTGATCCTTCATGCCACTGATCGTATCGCGGCTGTCTTCAAGGATCTCGGTTTTCCAGGTCAGGAGTTTGCGGCGAAAATACTCGAGCTGGCGCTCATTCATAAAAGGTTCGTCCTCGGCGGGACGGTAATCGTCTGGCAGGAATACTTCTGCTTTCATGTCTGCTCCCCCGGTGGTGCCGAAATCGGACTTGCCAAGGTCTTGAGTCATTTCGGCGAACCCCTTTCTGGCGCCCGTGTACTCTCCTCTCGGAAAGGTGTCACCCCCCGAATCTCGCCAATCGGTCACATCTTGACGAAACGGCGCGGCTTGTCGTCACGGCTACCGGTGCTAGTGTCCCCGCGCGAAACAATGGGCGCGGATCAGATGGGATTTTCCTCGACAGATACGTATGTTGCCAGCGACGACCTCGCGTTGGCCGTGAACGCGGCGATGACGCTCGAGCGCCCGCTGCTCGTGAAGGGTGAGCCCGGCACGGGCAAGACGGAGCTTGCCCGGCAGGTCGCGCATTCGATGGGGATGGACCTGATCGAGTGGCATGTGAAATCGACCACGCGTGCCGCGCAGGGGCTCTATGAATACGATGCCGTCAGCCGTCTGCGGGACAGCCAGCTGGGCGACGAGCGGGTCCATGACGTGGCAAATTACATCAAGCGGGGAAAGCTCTGGCAGGCCTTTGCCGCCGACGCGAGGGTCGTGCTGCTGATCGACGAGATCGACAAGGCCGATATCGAGTTTCCCAATGACCTGCTTCAGGAGCTAGATCGAATGGAGTTCCATGTCTACGAGACCGGAGAGACAGTCCGGGCGCGGCAGCGACCCGTGGTGATCATCACGTCGAACAATGAAAAGGAACTGCCGGATGCGTTCCTGCGGCGGTGCTTCTTTCATTACATCCGGTTTCCGGACATCGACACGCTGCGGCAGATCGTCGAAGTCCACCACCCCGGGATCAAGGGCGAGTTGCTGACGGCTGCGCTCACCCAATTCTACGAGATCCGGGACCAGCAGGGCCTGAAAAAGAAGCCCTCGACCTCAGAGGTACTGGATTGGCTGAAGCTGCTGCTGGCCGAGGACCTCGACCCCGCCGACCTCAAACGCGAGGGCCGCTCCGCCCTGCCCAAGTTGCACGGCGCGCTCCTGAAGAATGAGCAGGATGTGGCGCTGTTCGAAAGACTGGCATTCATCGCTCGAGGGGACCGCTAGACGCCCCTTCGCTCCCCAAACCGGCTCGGCGCGGGGTAGCTTTCGCGATGCCGTGGTGACCG
>CAYMMT010000134.1:0-7595 GCA_964391555.1 uncultured Rhodobacterales bacterium | reverse complement strand
AACCTTCTTCACGCCCGCTTCGAAATAGGGGGCAAGCTTCGCCTCCGACTTGAAGGCGCCGGTGCAGTCGATCACCACGTCTACTCCGTCGAGCGGCAACTCCGACAGGTCCCGCGTGCCGATGAACGGCAGCCGCGCGCCGTCGATGGTCACACTGTCGGCTTCGTGGGAGATGTCGGCCTGCCAGCGCCCGTGCACCGAGTCGAACTCCAGGAGGTGCGCATGCATCGCCGGGTCGCCCACGGCATCGTTGATCCAGGCGATCTGCGCCCCGCGTTCGAGAAGCGGTTTCAGCGCAAGCTTGCCAATGCGGCCAAGGCCGTTCAGAGCATATGTGGTCATGAAGGGTCCTCTGGGGATGTGCGGCCGATGTCGTCGATCCTCGCCTGCAAGGTCAGACGGTTCAGCGACTCTATGTTGAGCGCGGCAAAGAGATCGATCCGCTGTTTCAAGGCGCCATAGGCTGCCTGGAACGCGAGCGCCTTCTGGGCGTCATTCCCCTCTGCCCTGACCGGATCCGGCATGCCCCAATGTCCCGTGACCGGCTGACCTTCCCAGGCCGGGCACTCCTCGTTGGCCGCCTGGTTGCAGACGGTGAAGACGAAGTGGAAATGCGGAGCGTCCGGGCCGGAGAACTCCGAGACATCCTTCGATCGCAGCACCGATATGTCGTGCCCCTTGTCCTTGAGGACCTGCACCGCAAAGGGATTCAGCCTCGAACCGGGCCGGCTCCCGGCGGAGTAGGCGTTGAACCTGTCTCCGGCAGTCTTGCGCAGGATGGACTCGGCGAAGCTCGATCGCGCCGAGTTGCCGGTGCAGATAAACAGGACGTTGAACCTCCGCTCCGGCGCGGGTTTGGCCCACAAGTCGACAGGTATGGAAACGGGTGAACAAAGCTCGGGTCGACCGCGACAGCAGTCAAGCAGCAGATAGTCAAACGTCCGGCGCACCTCTGGCATGTCGATGGAGTAGCGCAGCGACGTTGCGACCCGCTCCTGCGTCACGAGTCCGGCCTGCATCAGCGCCGACAGATAGGCGGACAGCGTGGAGGCCTTGAGACCCAGAGCCTCCGCCAGTTCTCCCGCCGGCACCCGGTCGGGATATCGACGCATGAGCAGCCGAAAGATGGCCAGCCGCTGAGGATGACCGAGTGTGTCAAGGCGGGAGGGAATCAGTGTTTCCATATTTCATGAATAACCGAAATAAATTGACCGGCAATTCTCAAACCACACCGTCATGAAATCTTCACGCAAACCCGCCCTGCCCCGCACCACCGCACTGTCGGACATTGCCGAGGACCGCACCCAAAGATGCCGACCGCGCCCTGCAGACAAGGACCGGCGTCCTGTCCGTGGATCGCCGGTCGGCGAATGGCGTTCTTGGTTTGATTTGCATCAACGCAGCGTCTCGAAACGCGTTCTACCGTTTTGACACGTGGCGGACTTGATATGTGAACCCGGCACGTGGTCGTGACCCGGAGGTCGCCATGAACAAACAAACCTACAACGATGATCTGATTTCGAGTGCGCAGCAGATCGACCAGAATCTGGCCGCGGCACGAAGACGCCTGGAAGGCGCCGAGGGCGCGGAGGCCGTGAAGGCCCTCAAAGAAATCGGCTGGCTCGAGACCCGCCACAAGGACCTGACGGACCGACTCGCCTATGCGGAAACCCAGCATGCCGAGGACTGGGCCGAATGGCACAAGGGGCTACGGGAGGGCTTCGACGGGGTGATCGATACGCTCGAACGCCTGATCGTGAAGAACAGCTGAACGGCGCACCCGCTCTGCTCGAACGCGCGCGCAGCCCTGAGCACGTCCGCGACAAGGATCACTCGCTCGTCAAACTCTGTCAGAAGCCAGCCGGGACAAATAGCTCGGTCCCTAGTCCAGCGTGCGTCGAAACCTCAAAAGCGCGACAACAGCAAAGGCCAAGGTGAACGCCGTCAACGCCGCGAACGACGATGAAACGGCCTCGAAATCGCCGCCCTTGAGCATCACCGAACGGATCAGGCGGTTGAAATGGGTCAGGGGAAACAGCTCTCCCAGCCACTGCGCCCAGACCGGCATTCCGCGATAGGGAAACATGAAGCCCGACAACAGGATCGACGGAAGAAAGAAGAAGAACGTCAACTGCATGGCCTGCATCTGAGTGCGGGCGAGAGTCGAGATCGTGTAGCCAAGGAAGATCAGCGCGAGAACGAACAGGAGGATGCCCGAGAACAGAAGTCCGAGGTGGCCAACGAACGGCACATCAAAAAGCAGCTTGGCGCTTGTCAGGATGATCAGGACCTGCACGGCCCCGACGGCCATCGCCGGAAAGACCTTGCCCAGCATGATCTCGACCGGGGTCGCCGGAAGCGCGAGAAGGTTTTCCATCGTGCCGCGCTCGATCTCGCGGGTGATGGCGAACGACGTCAGCATCACGGTTGTCATCTGCAGGATGACGCCAAGGAGGCCGGGCACAATGTTGTATTGTGTAATGCCCTCCGGGTTGAAGCGCCTGTGAACCACGACTTCGAGCGATTGCGCGCCCCGCGCCGCTTCGATCGCGTTGTGCCCCAACTCGCGCAGAAGGGCGGTTTGAGCGACGGTCCCCAGGGTCGATATGGCCCCGGAGGAGACCGCCGGATCAGAGGCGTCCGCCTCGATGAGCAATTGCGGGCGATCACCCCGGCGCACCCGCCGTTCGAAGTCGGACGGGATGATCACAACGAAGGACACCGACCCGTTGGTGATCAGCCGTTCCGCTTCGGAGGCCGTCCCGACAACGTGCTCGAACCTGTAATACCCGGTGTTCTCCAACGCGGTAACGATCGCCCTCGTGAAGTGATCCTGGCTGGTCGCCACAAGTGCCGCGCTCAGATGCTTGGGATCGTTGTTGATGGCGAAACCGAACAGAATCAGTTGCATGATCGGGATGCCTATCATCATCGCGAAGGTGATCCGGTCGCGCACCATCTGCAGGGTTTCCTTGAGCAGGATTGCCCCGAACCGGCTGATCGAAAAGCCCGGCCGAACCATCAGGTCCCGACCGACGACGCGACCAAATGCACGAAGACGTCCTCCAGTGTTACGCGTGTGTCTTCCACGCCAAGACCGTGTGCCTCTGCGATGGTTGACGCAGCGGCCTTGAGCGAAACCTTATCTCCCCCCACGACATGCAAGGCGTTTCCAAGAACGGTGACCTGCCCGACCGGAGCCGATTGCTCGAGTTTGCGGAAGGCCGGATCGATCTGCTCTCCGGTCAGGGCAAGGGCGTGCAGCCCCGACCCGGCCACGATCGCCGCCGCCGTGCCTGTCACCAGCATCCGGCCATGCAGGATATAGCTGATCCGGTTACACCTTTCGGCTTCGTCCATGTAATGTGTCGAGACAAGGACGGTGACTCCCCTGGACGCAAGCGCATGAATGTGGTCCCAGAACTCCCGGCGGGCTTCCGGATCGACACCGGCCGTCGGCTCGTCCAGCAGCAGGAGTTTGGGTTCGTGCATGACACAGGCCGCCAGCGCCAGTCTCTGCTTCCAGCCACCTGAAAGTGTTCCCGCCAGATCGCGCCGCCGTGCTTCGAGGTCCAGCTCTTTCAGCGTGCGGGCGACATGCTCACGCACCGGGCGCAGACCGTAGAGGCGCGCGACGAATTCAAGGTTTTCCTGAATGCTCAGGTCCTCGTAGAAGGAGAAACGCTGGGTCATGTATCCGACATCCCGCCGAATGGCGCGGGCGCCGGTCATGAGATCGTACCCAAGAACCTCGCCCCGGCCTGCGTCGGGTGTCAGCAGGCCACAGATCATCCGGATGGTCGTGGTCTTGCCGGAACCGTTCGGGCCCAGAAAACCCACGATCTCTCCGGGCTCGATTTTCAGCGCAATGTCGTCGACCACGGTCTTGCCACCGTATCGCTTGGTCAGACCCTGAACGTCGATGACGGTCATTCCTCCGTCTCTGGCAGATAGACATCGACGATCTGGCCGGGATGAAGCCGGCGCGCATCCCCGAGAAGTTGGGCCTCTGCCAGGAAGACAAGCTTCTGGCGGGAGTCGAGGGAATAGATCACCGGCGGCGTAAACTCCGGACTATCGGAAAGAAAGCTGACCGTGGCCTTCAGATCTTCCGGGCATCCGTCGCAACGGACGGAGAGGCCAGTCCCCAGGTTGACCTGAGAATAGGACGCCTGTGGCACATAGAACCGCAGCTTGACGCCATCGTCCGGCAGAATGGACAGGATGGGTGCCTGCGGCCCGGCAAGGTCGCCGGGAAAGCGATAGACGTCCGAAATCCTGCCGGACGTCGGCGACACGAGGGTCCTTTCTCCGAGCCGCCACCTTGCCGCGTCCATCTGTGCGGCCGCCTCGGTCACCGCAGCCTCTGCCGCGACAATCCGATCGGCGCGCGCGGGCAGCTTCAACACAGCGAGGTCGGCCTCGGCCTGGCGCAGTTGCGCCGCGGCGAAATCGACCTTCGTGCCGGCCAGATCAAGCTGGGTTTCCGGAACCACATTCCGGTCGAACAGACCGGAAATGCGGGTCAGCTCCCGATTAGCCTCGTCGAACTCGACGGATGCCGCATCGACGGCGGCCTCCGCGACCGCGATCTCTTCGGGCCGGGCGCCTTGCTGCAAGTCGGCGAGCTGACTGGCCGCCCGTGCATGGGCAGCGGTTGCCTGTGCCAGCTGGATCTCGGCATCGCGTCGCTCATGGGTAACGAGGATCGTCCCCTGCTGGATCCGATCGCCGCGTTCGACATAGAGCTCCTCGATCCGCGCGGTCTCGGACGGCGCGACCAAGACATACTCCCCTTCGACATATCCCACGGCCAACGGGGTGGGCGACGTGCAGGTGGCGATCAGCGTCGCCAGCACGGGGATTGAGCACAGGATCATGGTTGCAGCTTTCTCTGCCAGGCGCAGTCACGTCAATCCGCACGGGCACAGCTACAGACGGGCTTGACTCGAGATGACCCAACGTGTCGCGGTTCCTTAGCGCGGGGTGACGGTTCAGGGATTGACCGAAATCAACGCTGCCGAATTTGCCCTGTCCAAACCCGGACTGCCGTGCCACCAATCCGGCATGACACGATTGAACCTCGAGCAGTTGCGGACGTTTCTTGCTGTCGTTCGTCATGGCGGCATTCGCAAGGCCGCGAAGGGGCTGAACCTGACCCAACCGGCGGTGACGGCACGGATCAGGAACCTCGAGGATACACTGGCCTGCGACCTGTTCGAACGGCGGGCGGGCGGCATGCGTCTGACCAAACGCGGTGAATTGCTCTTGGCCCATGCCGAGAAGTTCGAACAGCTGTCCGAGCTTGTCGAGCGCGATGTGGTGGACCCGGAAGGTGTGGACGGTCGGTTGCGCCTCGGCGTGTCCGAGACCATCGCACAATGCTGGCTGCCCGACCTCATTTCGCGGCTTCACGCCATTTATCCAAGGCTCGAGATCGAATTCAATGTCGACATATCCACCAACCTGCGGGCCGGTCTCATGAACCGGGAGATCGACCTTGCCGTCCTCCTTGGTCCGGTTTCGGAACACAAGGTCGACAACATCCTGCTGCCCGGCTTCGATCTGGCATGGTATTGCGCCGCCGCGCGGAGCGATCCCCTTGATGCCGCCGATCTGACGCGCCCCGTGCTGACCTACGCGCGCAATACGCGGCCCTACCGCGAACTGAAGCAGATGCTGTTCGACCGTGTCGGGCCCGACGTGTCGCTATTCCCCTCCTCGTCGCTCTCGGCCTGTTTCCGGCTGGTCGAGGCCGATCTGGGCGTGGCCGTGTTGCCGCGCGCCCTTGGCAAGGGGCATGTCGCTGCCGGACGCATCGCCGAGTTCGATCCCGGTTGGGTGCCGTCGCCTTTGCTGTTTACCGCGTCCTACCTCGGAGAACCCAAAAGCCACCTGATTGAAACAGCTGCCAAAACCGCGCTCGACGTCGCCACGGAATACACCGGAAACGTGCCCCATTGATAAAACTTCGTGATCACTTCTGAGAATAACATTCGATTTGATTTTATAGCCTGATCTTGTGACCCTTTCCGCAGCCGGAGGGGACACGAGTGGACGACATCTACGACCTTTTGACGTCGCGTGCGCTGCCGGACCAGCGCGCGGCGATCCGCGCAGGCACATATCGCGCACATACCGCCGGATTGGGCCAAGGTTACCTGCAGGCCAATCTGGCGATCATCCCCGAAGCCTATGCGCTCGATTTCATGCGCTACTGCCAGCGCAACCCAAAGCCATGCCCCCTGACCGGCGTCTCCGACACCGGGAATCCGATGATGTCCACACTGGGCCGGGATATCGACATCCGCACGGACGTGCCGGCCTACAACATCTATCGCGACGGGACGCTGGCGGGCTCAGCCACCGACATCCGGGACATCTGGCAGGACGATCTTGTCGCATTCGCGCTCGGCTGCTCCTTTACCTTCGAACAGGCGCTGATGCGGGCCGGCGTTCCGGTCTGGCATATCGAGCACAACACCACGGTGCCGATGTTTCGCTCCAGCATAGAGACCGTTCCGGCCGGGCCGTTCTCCGGCAAGATGGTGGTGTCGATGCGCGCTGTTCCCGAAGATCGGATCAAAGACGTGATCGGGATTTCCCGCCGGTACCCTCTTGCGCACGGCGCGCCGATCCATTGGGGCGACCCCGCCAAAATCGGGATCGGGGATCTGGACGCGCCCGACTGGGGGGATCCGGCTCCGGTCGGTGGCGGAACCGTCCCGGTGTTCTGGGCCTGCGGCGTGACCCCACAGGTCGCCATCGAGGCCGCGCGGCTGCCGCTCTGCATCACCCACAAACCCGGACACATGCTGATCACCGATGTGGCCGAAGACGCCGAAGTCCCCATTCTCACATTCACCTGAAACACAGCCAACACGCACCCAACAAGGAGATCCCAATGAAACGCATCACGACATTCCTTGCCGCGACCGCGGCGCTGGCAGCACCGGCCATGGCCGAAGAACTGTCGGTTGTCGGAAGCTGGTCAGGCCTTCCGCTGCACAAGCAGTACGAAGCTCCGTTCTGGAGCGAGACTTTGCCCGCGGCATCTGGGGGCAACATCAACGTCAGCCTGACCACCCACAACCAGATGAACCTCGGGGTGGGTGACGTCTTCCGCCTTCTTGGCGATGGCGTCTATGACGTGGCGATGACCGTGGCCGACTACGCCGTGGCGGATGCGCCGGAACTCGAAGGGCTCGACGTGCCACTCCTCGCGCTGACGGCGGACGAGGCCCGCGCCATGGTCGATGCCGCCCGCCCCATGGTCTCCGATATCTACAGGGATCGGTTCAACAGCCACGTTCTGGCCATCGCCCCCTATCCGCCGCAGGTTGTGTTCTGCAACGCCGAGGTCAACGGGCTGGACGACCTGCAGGGCCTCAAGGTCCGCGCCTCGGGCCGCATGACGGCGAAATTCCTCGAAGCGCTGGGGGCCGAGGGCGTCAATGTCAGCTTCTCCGAGGTGCCGGGCGCGCTCCAGAAGGGTGTCGTCGACTGCGCCGTGACAGGCGCCGGGTCCGGTTACTCCGCCGGCTGGTGGGAAGTGTCGACGCACCTGATGCCGATCCCGCTGGGCGGCTGGGACA
>CAYMMT010000133.1:0-7611 GCA_964391555.1 uncultured Rhodobacterales bacterium | reverse complement strand
GCTCTCCTTGGGCATGAAGGACCATTTGAGGCCGGTCGGGAAGCCCGCGCCACCTCGCCCCCGCAGGCCGGAGGCCTTCATCTCGTCCACGATCCAGTCACGACCCTTCTTGATCAGATCAGCGGTGCCGTCCCAGTGGCCGCGGGCCTTCGCTCCGGCCAGCGTGCGATCATGCATCCCGTAGATGTTGGTGAAGATGCGGTCTTGGTCCTTGAGCATGGCTGTTCCCTCGGGCCGAACAGAAGGGGAGGACAGGCAATGTCCCCGGCTATTTCCTCGTCTTCTGCCACATCCCGTAGGCGACCGAAAGCGACCAAATGAACGCAGCCAGAGAGATCAGGTAGAACAGAAACTCGTAGCGGATCGGCAAACCGAGGCCGCGGGTGATCACAGGGGCGAAAACGGCGAGAAGCCCGCCCCCCGCGATACCCAGAGCCGCCATGCGGCCAGAGCGGGCGATCTGCGCGGGGTCGGGTTTCTCACTCATTCGAGGCCTTTAGTCGTCAATCTTCGTCTTGGGTTCAGGCATCGCCGCCAGCGTCACCTTTCCGGCGCGGGCATTGTTGCTGCCTGTAGCGGTGTAGGTGGTGGTGGCGGGCTTCGCCTCCGCCGCGACGACGGGCGTCGCAGAAACTGTTGCCGCCGTTTTGGCCGGTGCCGGGGTTGCCGGCGTCGCTGGCGCGCTGCCGGCCGCGGGAGCCTCGGCCGGTGCTGGCTTTGGTGCCGCCTTGGCCGACGCAGACTTCGCCGATGCCTTGGCCGCTGGCCTGGCCGGCGCCTTCGCTGCAGCAGGCTTCTTTGGCGCGGCTTTGGCGGTCACTTTCCCGGCGACGGGGGCCTTTGCGACGGCGGGCTTCGCCGGGGCTTTCTCAGCGGAAGCCGCTTTGGCTTTCGCGGGCGTCTTGGCGGCTTGGGGCTTGGTGGCGGTCTTTGCCGCCGACTTCGCGGGAGCTGCCACGGCCTTCGGCATGGGAGCCGGCGTCGCTGCCGGTTTGGGCGCGGCGGTTTTGGCCGCGCCCGCCGTTGGTTTCGCAGCAGGCTTGGCTACCGTCTTCGGTGTCGTGGCAGCCTTGGCTGTCGCCTTCGGTTTCGCGGCAGGCTTTGACTTTGCCTTCGGCGTCGCAACCGGCTTGGGCGCAGCCTTGACCGCGGGTTTTGGCTTTGCGGCCTCAACCGGGGCCTCGGTCACGCCGGGCAACCCACCCAGACCTTTCATCGTCAGCGCCGCCGGCGCGACGGCAAGGCGCCACAGGTGCAGGCCCCCGGCCGCTGCGGCCACGGCAGGCGCGGACATGGAAATCGCCACCGCCGCGAACTGGCGGGACGGCAGCGTGAAGTCAGAATTGCTCATAGCATTTGCTCCAAGTGTCATGCCCGGGACCCCACGGCCCTCGGGCAGGTCAATTGGCGCCGTCACCTCCCCTGCGGTGCCGTCCCGGACCGGGGCCTCGTGCCACCGACCGGGGATATCGTGACGCCTTATGTCCTAGTAGACGTCGCCCTCGTCAACCCGTTTCGAGAATTCCGTATCACCGCCGGACGCGAGGATCTTGGCCTGCCCGACCCAGTCATCCCGGGACGCACGGCCCTTGAATCCTGCGATGTTGGCGTCCACCCAGGCAAGCTCCTGGTCGCCCCAGCTCGCAACCTGGTCGAAGTGATAGATGCCCATACCGTTCAGCATCTTTTCGAGCTTCGGACCGACACCTTTGATTTCCTTGAGGTTATCCGCCTTGCCGCCCATCGGCGCATCAAGGGTCGGCGGCCTTGCGCCCTCGTCCGAGCCTTCGACCACACCGTCCTTGTCGTAGTCCTCGCCCGCATCCGCGCCCGTGGCCGAAACGGCAGTGTCCGCTGCCGCTGCGGCCCCGATGGGTGCCGGTCCGCCTTCGCCCGCGGAACTGGCGCGTTCTTCCGCCGCAGCCCCGGCCCCGATGGGCGCAACTTCGCTGGGCATTTCCGTGGCAGCCTCCGCACGCTCGTCGATCGACGCCGCTGACCCGATAGGCGGCACTTCCGCAGGTGCCTCATCCGAGTCGCCCGCCGACCCGGCGCCAGACCCGCTCGAACCGGCGACCGACGGCCCGGCAGGCTCCTGAACCTCGGCCAAGGTCGGCAGCGGCTTGCACAGCAGCCAGTTCAGAACCACGCCGAGGACGACGGCGAGAACAAGACCGAGAAAGATGGACCCGACGACCGAGATGTCCCCGACAACCATCATGATCACCGCCGCCAACAAACCGGCACCAGCCGCCGTTATCCAGCACCCCATTTGGCAACTGAGACTCGCATTCGAATCGGACATCGCGTCTTTCTCCCTGCTGATGGGCTGCAAGGACATATGACCGGGGCTATTCCTCACCCCGGGGGTCCGGGCAGCCGACTTTGACCAGACTATACCGGCTAAATTTCATTGAGGAAGCAGTCCCATGCGGAATTCATGGCCCGCGATAATCCGCATGGGCGGAATCAGGGAGACGTCAGCCGTCCTTCGAGAGTTCGGCGGCCTTTCCAACCCAGTCGTCCCGGACGATTCGCCCCTTGAATGTGAGGCGTGCGTCGACCCAGGCGATCTCTTCGGGGCCCCAGGCGGCGATCTGGTCGAAGTGCCAGATGCCCATGGAGTTGAGAAGCTGTTCGAGCTTTGGCCCCACACCCTTGATCTTCTTGAGATCATCGCCCTTGTCGCCACGCGGCGCATCCAAGGTTTCCGGCTGTTTTTCTTCCGACGCCGGGACCGCTGACGCCGGGACCGCGGCAGCGGGCTTTGACACCGGTTTCTCAACGGCTTTTGGCGCAGGCTTCGCCGCATGGGCGGGCTGCGGACGGGGCGCCGTGATCGTATTCGCCGCAGCGCCGGGCGAATGGCCCGCTCCCTTGTCGACCCATGGCGTCAACAGCGGCACCTCCGTACCGTCGATCCGCTTGATGCTGTCGCCGAGATCGGTGGCGAGCGTCGCAGAGGCATTCCGTGGCGGCCGGTTGTCGCCATATTGCTCAAGACTGGTGAGACCCGAGGCCGGCTCGGACGCGTAGCGCCCGTTTTGCGGCCCCGGTGTCGGAACCTTGCCCGCACGAAGGTCGTCGATGATACGGCCAAAGCTCTCTGCCGTCAGGTCCTCGTAATAATCCTTGCCGATCTGGGCCATGGGCGCGTTGGCGCAGGCGCCGAGGCATTCGACCTCTTCCCAGCTCAGCTTGCCATCGGCGCTGATCTCATGGGGACGCCCCGCGATCTTGTCCTTGCAGACACCGATCAGGTCCTCGGCCCCGCAGATCATGCAGGAGGTTGTGCCGCAAACCTGGATATGCGCAACGCTTCCAACGGGTTGCAGCTGGAACATGAAGTAGAATGTTGCGACCTCCAGCCCCCGGATATGGGCCAGACCGAGCATGTCACAGACGTGTTCGATGGCAGGCCGCGACAGCCAGCCCTCCTGCTCCTGCGCACGCCACAGAAGCGGGATGATCGCGCTGGCCTGACGGCCCTCGGGGTATTTCGACATCTGTCCCTCGGCCCAGGCCCGATTCTCGGGCGTGAAGGCGAAGCTTTCGGGCTGGTCAGGGTGGAGGCGGCGAAGCATGTGTTCTTTCCTATTGGCAGGCGGGTGTGGACAGCGAGGCTGACGCGCCATCGGCATTCAGGGCCAGAAGGCCGAGTTCGAAAAGCTCAACCGTCGCGGCCGTGACTTCGTCATTGCTCAGGCCACTGTCGGCGGCAAGGTCGTTGCCGTTGGCCAGCGTCACCACGCAATCCCCGTTCTCGATGGCTTCGGCCAGCTTCGTGGCATTCGCGGACATATCCTGAGCCAACGCCGGAGCGGCGAGACAAGCGAACGCGGCAATCAGCGGCCTCATGCGCCCGCGCCCCCGATAGCGGCCAACAGCGGTGCCGCGGTGATGGCCAATGGGACAATATGAAACGGCCCGACCATCAGGGCGATCGGCACGACGCTGACTGCGGCAATCACCTGTCGATCTCCCCGAACACGACGTCCAGCGAGCCGAGGAGTGCCGAGCAGTCGGCCAGCTGGTGGCCACGCATCAAGCAATCGCTCGCCTGCAGATGGGCATAGCCCGGCGCGCGGATCTTGGCGCGGTAGGGACGGTTGGTGCCGTCGGCGACGAGGTAGACACCGAATTCGCCCTTGGGGGCCTCGACGGCGGCGTAGACCTCACCCTCGGGAACGTGGAAGCCTTCGGTATAGAGCTTGAAGTGGTGGATGAGCGCCTCCATGGAGGTCTTCATATCCGACCGCTTCGGCGGCGTGATCTTGCCCCGGGCCATGACCTCACCGCCATTGGCCGGATCGCGCAGCTTCTCGCAGGCCTGCCGGATGATGTGGGTGGACTGGCGCATTTCCTCCATGCGGCAGAGGTAGCGATCATAGCAGTCGCCGGTCTTGCCTACGGGGATCTGGAACTCGAACTCGTCGTAGCACTCATAGGGCTGCGCGCGGCGCAGGTCCCATGCAAGTCCCGAACCCCGAACCATGACGCCGGACATCCCCCAATCGAGGATGTCCTTTTCCGTGACAATGCCGATGTCGACATTGCGCTGTTTGAAGATCCGGTTCTCGGTCAGAAGCCCGTCGATATCGTCAAGCTTTTCGGGGAATTCCCCGGCCCATTGGTCGATATCGTCGATCAACTCCGGTGGCAGATCCTGATGCACGCCGCCGGGACGGAAGTAGGCGGCGTGGAGCCGGGCCCCGCAGGCGCGTTCGTAGAAGATCATCAGCTTCTCACGCTCTTCGAACCCCCAGAGCGGCGGCGTGAGCGCGCCCACATCAAGCGCCTGCGTGGTGACGTTCAGAAGGTGGTTCAGGATGCGCCCGATCTCGCAGTAAAGCACCCGGATCAGCTGCGCGCGGCGCGGCACCTCGGTCCTTGTCAGCTTCTCGATGGCGAGGCACCAGGCATGTTCCTGATTCATCGTGCCCACGTAATCGAGCCGGTCGAAATAGGGCAGGTTCTGCAGGTAGGTCCGGCTTTCCATCAGCTTTTCGGTGCCGCGATGCAAAAGGCCGATATGGGGATCGCAGCGTTCGACGATTTCGCCGTCAAGCTCCATCACCAGCCGCAACACGCCGTGCGCCGCCGGGTGTTGCGGGCCGAAGTTGATGGTGAAGTTGCGGATCGACTGTTCGTCGGTCACCGCATCGGTGGATCCATCATCATATTTCGATGTCGAGCCGTCCATCTCAGTGCTCCCTCGTCATGCCGCTGCCCGGTCCCAGGTCTCTGGAACCCGGTTGCCAAAGCGGTCACGGATGTATTCATAAACCGGCGCCAACCGGGCGCGGGCCGCCGCAAGCAGACCCGGATCAGCCTCGGCCGGCGCACCTTCGTACACCTTTTCGCTGAAGTCAGGCGCCACATAGGTCAGGCCCAGGTGCGCACACAGGGACCGGATCGCGCCCTCGGTGAAGAGATCCTCGAAAAACAGGTAGAGAATATCCTCGCCGGGCACGGCAGCTTCGAGCGCTCCAATCGTGCGGCGGTAGTCCGACCGCCCCAAATGAGTGGCGCGATCCCACCGGGCCTGCCAGTCGGCACGCCCCTTGCGGCCGTCCATGCGCAGTTGCGACCAGAGCCGGTCGACCGGATCACGCATCACGAAGACAAAGCGCGTATTTGGATGGCATGCGGCCATGGCAGCGAATGCCGCCCGTCCAAGAATGCTGTACTGCGGTGAGATGTCGCCGAACGCGCGGCCCCGACCGTCGCCCGCAACCAGCGACGCGTAGTCCCCCTGGCCCAGCGCCGCGCCAATCAGCGCGGCCCCCCGGGACCGCCCCGACCGCTTCAGGATCGACGCACGGGCAAGCCAGCGGCGAAAGGCCGCCGCGCCCAATGCGGGGCCGTCCGACAGCCGCGGATAGAGATAGGTGAACCAGCCATATTCCTTGACCGGTCCCATGGAGACCTCGGGATGATCCGACAGGTACGCATGCAGCCATGTCGTCCCGGCCTTCTGCGCGCCGATGACGAAGAACATTGTCCGATCGTCCCGCGGTTGAGGGGCGCGCATGACCACTGATCAGGCCTCCTCGTCCAAGCGGTTCATGGTCCGGAACACCTTTGTCAGGAGCTTCCAGGATCCGCCTTCGTTGACGAACCCGAGGTGATCCTCGTAGCGCAGCGGCGGCACGTCGACCCAAAGGTGGACGCGGGCGATCTCCTCCCCGGCAACATCCACGCCGATGACCCCAAACGAGGCTGGGCCATCAAATGCAGACCGCCCCCGGACCCGTTCGAGGTAGGCCGCCTTGTCCCAGAATGTGGTCCCGTTTGGTTCGACCAGCGTCATCTGAAAGCGGTCGTGGCACATGTCCTCGAAAACATCCGCACGCGCGTAGTAGACCGCCTCCCCGTAAGCCACGGCCCGGGCCATCACGGCCTGATATGCGTCGGGTGCTGCGCTCACTTTGCCTCGGACTCCGCTTTCTCGTCCCCTGGCAGCACGTAGTGCGCGCCTTCCCACGGAGAGAGGAAATCGAATTGGCGGTATTCCTGCACCAGTTTCACCGGTTCGTAGACGACGCGCTTGAGTTCATCGTCGTAGCGAAGCTCGGTATATCCGGTCGTCGGGAAATCCTTGCGCAACGGGTGACCCCGGAAACCGTAATCGGTCAGCAATCGCCGCAAATCCGGGTGGCCGGAGAACAGCAGCCCGAACATGTCAAAGACTTCGCGCTCAAACCAGTTTGCCCCGGGATGGATGTCCGAGATCGATGCGATCATGTCCTCTTCGCGGACCTGAACCCGCAGGCGGATGCGGTGGTTCTGATACATCGACAGCAAGTGGTAGACGACGTCGAACCGCTTGGCCCGGCCCGGATGGTCCACCGCGGTGATATCGATCAGGGTCGAGAACTGGCAGGTGCGGTCGGTCCGCAACCAATCGACGAGGCCGGGGAGGTTGGCGAGCGCCACTTCCATGCTGAGTTCGCCCATGTCGTTCACCGACCACGAGAGAATGCAGTCGGGGCGCTTCAACTCGACATAGGCGCCCAGTTCGTTCATCGCGTCGCTCATGGGCGGCTCTCCATCAGGATCACGTCGTGAAAGGTCGCCAAGTCATCATGTTCTGCGAAGAATGGCGCCATGAAGTCGGGTAGATAGGTCTTGGCCGGCTCGTCCCCGGCAAAGGCCCTGATCGCGTCCATGTCGCGCCAGGCCGAGAGCACCGTCACCTGGCAGGGGTCGCCTTCGCGCGCCGCATGGAAGGTTATGGACTGAAACCCGTCCATTTTGCTCATCTCGGTCAGGACCCGCGCGCGAAATGTCTCCACCCAGCCATCAAGGTCGGCGCGCGCAACTTTGGCTTCCCACCGTCGCATGACCGGCCCCGTCATCGCTCGATCGTCCCCGTGCGGCGGATCTTGCGCTGAAGTTGCAGCAGGCCGTAGAGCAACGCCTCGGCCGTCGGCGGACAGCCGGGGACGTAGATGTCCACGGGCACGATCCGGTCGCAGCCGCGCACCACGGAATAGCTGTAGTGATAATAGCCGCCGCCATTGGCGCAGGAGCCCATGGAGATCACGTAGCGCGGCTCGGGCATCTGGTCGTAGACCTTGCGCAGCGCGGGCGCCATCTTGTTGGTCA
>CAYMMT010000132.1:0-7754 GCA_964391555.1 uncultured Rhodobacterales bacterium | reverse complement strand
CAGCGCCCGTCGATCTACGCCGCCCACTGGGAGCGCCCCTACGGCCGCGCCCATCACGCCCCAGGCGATGCCGTAGCGGGCGCGATTGAGGCAGCCGAACGGACCCTTGAGCCCCTGCACATCCGGCAGCAGCGCCTCGTCGCCAACCTCCACGTTGTCCATCACGATTTCACCGGTGACCGAGGCCCGGAGGCTGAGTTTGCCTCCGATCTTGGGCGCCGAAAGCCCGGCCATGCCTTTTTCGAGCACAAAGCCCCGGATCTTGCCGTCATGCGCCTCGGACTTGGCCCAGATCACGAAGACATCGGCAATCGGGCTGTTGGAAATCCACATCTTCGACCCGGTGATCCGGTAGCCGCCATCGGTCTTTGCCGCGCGGGTCTTCATGCCCGCGGGGTCGCTCCCGGCGTCGGGCTCGGTCAGGCCGAAACAGCCGATCCATTCGCCGCTCGCCAGCTTCGGCAGGTACCTCGCGCGCTGCTGGTCCGAACCGTAGGCGTGGATCGGATACATCACCAGGCTCGATTGCACCGACATCATGGAGCGGTAGCCGCTGTCGACGCGCTCCACTTCCCGCGCCACGAGGCCGTAGGTCACGTAGCCCGCGCCAAGGCCGCCGAACTCTTCCGGGATCGTGGCCCCCAACAGCCCCGCCTGTCCCATTTCGGCAAAGATCTCGGGCGCCACGGTCTCCTCGGCATAGGCCCTGGTGACCCGCGGCATCAGACGGTCCTGGGCAAAGGCCCGGGCGGCGTCCGACAGCATCCGTTCGTCTTCGCTCAGCAGGTCGGTGAGCAGAAACGGGTCGTCCCAGGTGAAGGCGTTCAGGTCGGGGCCAAATCCCTTGGCGGCGAGGTCTTTCATCACGGTTTTCCTTGCAAGTGGGGGCCGCTTCGCGCCAGCCCTGTATCGAGGGCCGCAACAGAATAGGCAATTGTGTTTCGGAGCCGGTCCGCCACGCCAATGGCGTCGTCGCCAATGCCAGCGGTCGGGTACTGGCCCGGTGCCGAACCCGGCCCCCGGCAGTTTGGCGCCGTCACCCGGCTCGAACCGATCCGGACCCGACGGCCGGTCCCCCGCGTTGTTTCGACAGCGGGTGCCGACGGGGCCGCTATCGGTGCGATCGGGGCCATCGGATGATCGGGCGGGCACAATGGACCCGCTCCGGCGTCGCACAGCAGGTCCGCCGCCAATCCGCCGACCTTTCCCAGACCCGGTACCGCCACCGACTCCATGCGCACCTCGTTCATTTCCGGCGCCCAACCTACCGGTTCGACTCATTCTTTGATATTGGTGATTTACTCAAAATATCATGATCTGAGGTAATGAATGTCCGGCCTCCCCTCCCTTTCGGTCCTGCGCAGCTTCGAAGCTGCGGCCAGGCATCAGAGCTTTACTCTCGCGGCGCAGGACCTGCGCGTGACGCAGGGGGCCGTCAGCCGGATGGTGCGCGAGCTTGAGGGCCTTGTCGGCGTCGCCCTGTTTCGACCCGCCGGGCGCGGCGTGGCGCTGACCGAAGCGGGCCGGACCCTCTCGGAGCGGCTTCACGGGGACCTCGACCGTCTGCGCCAGACCATGCGCAATGCCAGCGCCGCCGGGGACGGCATGCAGATGCTGTCCATCGGGGTCCTGCCCACCTTCGGGTCCCGCTGGCTCGCGCCGCGGCTGGAGCGGTTCCGCCGTGAACAACCGACCGTGCAATTCGCGATCCACAGTCGCTCGAAACCCTTCGATCTGGCCGCGGATGGCATAGATCTGGCGATCCACTTCGGCCGCAAGGAGTGGGTCAACGGGGCGCTGACGGACCTCTGCCCCGAGGACCTCGTCGCCGTTGCCTCTCCGGGGCTGGCCGCACGGCACGCGGTGGCCGGGGCCACGGACCTCGCGCGCCTGCCGCTGCTGCATCTGCACACCCGCCACACCGCGTGGGAGGTCTATTTCGACAGCCTCGGACAGGCGGCCGACCGGGCGCGGCGCGGGGCCATGTTCGACCAGTTTTCCACGATGATCTCGGCGGCGATCCACGGTCTTGGCGCGGCCATCGTGCCGACCTACCTGATCGAGGCGGAACTCGCCCAGGGCACCCTGGTGGAACTGGGACGCCCCCCGAGCCCCGACGGCCAGTACTACATCGTCACCCCGCGCGGCGTGGCCAATCCCGCCGCCGCGGCCTTTCGGGACTGGATCGTCGGCGAGGTGCGGACATCGACCCGAACCCGCGCGCTGCGCCTGTCCGACGGGAATTGAGCGTTGCTGCCAAAGCTGGTTTGAATGGCGCGGACCCCCGCCGCCGCAACAACGGGAACCGGAACGCGCGACATGGCCCGATTGCTGATCGTCTTTCATTCCCGGACCGGGGGGAGCCGCCAGATGGCGGAGGCCGCGGCGGACGCCGCCCGGGCCGAGCTTGCGGTGGATCTGAAACGGGCCGCCGACACCGGGCCGGACGACCTCCTCGCCGCCGACGGCTACATCTTCTGCGCGCCCGAGAACCTTGCCGCGATATCCGGCGTGATGAAGGACTTCTTCGACCGCTGCTACTACCCGGTTCTGGGCCGGATCGCGGGTCGGCCCTACGCGCAGATGGTCTGCGCCGGATCCGATGGCCGGAACGCGGCCCGCCAGACGGCGCGGATCGCGCAGGGCTGGCGGCTGCGGGAGGTGCAGGCGCCGCTGATCGTCTGCACCCACGCCCAGACGCCCGAGGCGATCCTCGCCCAAAAGGTGATCCCCGACGATCAATTGTCGCTGTGCCGGGATCTCGGGGCGGCGATGGGCGCGGGGATCGGCCTCGGCGTGTTCTAGCGCCACGCCCCTTGCCCGGACCGATTGACCTCCCGATCACGGGATGAATAGTCGTCCCATGACCCCGATCCTCTGGACCTTTCGGCGCTGCCCCTGCGCGATGCGTGCGCGGCTCGCGATCCGCAGCGCGGGGCTGACCGTGGACCTCAGGGAAATCCTGCTGAGGGACAAGCCGCCGGCCTTCCTCGACACCTCCCCGTCCGCCACCGTACCGGCCTTGCGGGTCGGCGATCAGGTGCTCGACGAAAGCCTCGACATCATGATCTGGGCGCTGGACCAGAGCGACCCCGACCACCTGCTGGACATGCCCGCCGACGGCTGGGACGTCATCGCGGCCAACGATGGGCCGTTCAAGCATGCGCTGGACCATACCAAGTACGCCTCCCGCTATCCGGACCTTGATCCGATGGCCGAGCGGGACAAGGCGGCGGCACATCTGCGGGACCTCGAGCGCAGAATGGGTGGTCAGCGGTGGCTCTTCGGGCCGCGCGCCTCGCTTGCGGACCTCGCGGTCCTGCCCTTCGTGCGCCAGTTCGCCAATATCGACCGGCCCTGGTTCGCGGCCCAGGACTGGCCCGGCGTGTCAGGCTGGCTGACCCGATTTCTGGACAGCGCCGCCTTCGCCGCGATCATGCGGAAATACCCGCCCTGGTCCGACGGCGACGCCCCGATCCGGTTCGGACCCTAGAGCGCCCCCTGCGCCCGAAGCGCGTCGAACTTCTCCTGATCGAACCACCAGAATTCGACATTTCGGAAGAAATCATACGGCGCGGGGACGTCCGGGATGCCGAAGATGTCCCAGATCGCGACGCGGTGCGTCCCGGAATGCCAGTTGGGGATCCAGATCTGCCTGGACCGCAGCACCCGGTCCAGCGCGCGGGCCGCGGTTTCCAGCTCGTCGCGGCTTTCGGCTTCGACCACCGCCTCGATCAGCGCATCCACCACCGGATCGGCAAGACCGCTGAGGTTGTTGGACCCTTCAGAGGCAGCGGCGTCCGACCCGTAGAAGGCGCGCAAATCCGCCCCCGGCGTGACCTTCACGCCCCAGGCGCTGAGGACCAGATCGAAGTCATATTGCTGCGTCCGCTCCGCCATCGCGGTCGGGTCGATCATCTCGAGCCGCAGGTCGATCCCCAGCGCCGTGGCGTTCTCCGCGAAGGGCACGAGCACCCGCTGCATGCTGCGACTGTCCTCCGGAAACTCCAGCGTCAGAAGGTCGCCCGCCGCGTTCCGGCGCATCCCGTCGTCCCCGACCACCCAGCCGGCCTCGTCCAGAAGCTGGCCGGCAATCCGCAATCCGGCGCGGTCGCGCGGCGTCGCGGCCCCCGCGTAGGGGATGTGCGGCGGGGCGGTAAAGATCTCGGGGGAAAGCTGGTCGCGAAACGGCTCCAGAAGCGCCAACTCGGCCCCCTCGGGCAGCCCCTCGGCTTGCATCGTCGTGTTGTCAAAGAAGCTTTCCGTGCGGCGGTAGGCGCCATAAAACAGCGTCGCGTTGGTCCATTCGAAGTTGAACGCGTATTCGAGCGCCCGCCGCACCCGGATATCCTGCAGGATCGGCCTGCGCATATTGAACCAGATGCCTTGCGCGTTGGCCGGCCGTCCGTCGGGCAATTCCATCTTCCGGACCCAGCCATTGGCCGCCGCCGGGAAGTCGTACCCGGTGGCCCAGGACGCTGACCGGTACTCCACCCGGAACATGTACTCCCCGGCGGCAAAGGCTTCGAGCCCGACGGTATCGTCCACGAAATACTCATAGGCGAAACACTCGAAATTGTTCTTGCCCGCGTTCACGGCCAGATCTTCGGCCCAGTAATCGGGGTTCTTGCAGAACCGGATCGTGCGCGGCGCGTCGACGCTGTCCAGAAGGTAAGGCCCCGACCCCAAGGGCGGTGTCATCCACGTTTCGTCAAACGGGTTCTCGTCGTAGAAATGCTCCGGCAGGATCGGCAGCGCGGCGATGTCGCCCGGAAAGGCGCTGCCCGCCCCGGGGGCGAGGTTGAACCGGACCCGACCGGGGCTTTCGGCGATCACCTCCTCCACGTCGGCCAGCAGGTTGCGGTAATAGGGATGCCCCTCGGTCTTGAGCGCGTTGATCGTGAACACCACGTCGGAGGCCTCCACCGGCGACCCGTCATGGAACCGCGCCCCGCTGCGCATGTTGAAGGCGACGTAGGACAGGTCGTCGGGATACTCGATGGTCTCGGCCAGCAGCCCGTACATCGCGTCCGGCTCGTCGTTGGCCCGCACCATCAGGCTGTCGTACATGTGCTGCGTCACCTCCGGGGCACTGTCGCCCTTGATGATGAAGGCGTTCAGACTGTTGAAGGTGGGCGTTCCGTAAAGCTGCCGCTGGCTCATCGTGCCGCCTTGCGGGGCATCGGGATTGGCATAGTCGAACTGGGTGAAGTCGGGACCGTACTTGAGGTCGCCAAAGGCGGAATATCCATGGCTGATCGTGACCTCGGCCCAGACCGGGCTGATCATCAGGCTGGCGAGAATGGCGGGAAATAGCGGTTTCATGGGGCTGACCTCCGGGCTCTTCCCCTAGGACAGAGCGGGACAGCGCCATTCGTCAAGTCCCCGGGTGTCGGGACCCGGGCGGACACCCGGCGCCCCGCGCCCGATGCGGAGCGACATCCGCGCATTCCCGTCCGCGAAAAAGCCGGTTAGACATGTTCCGCCACCACAGGGAGAGCGCAGATGCATATCGCCTACACGATGTCGCCGGGGCGCGGAGACGTCGACGGGCTGCTCCAGACCGTCGCTGCGGACGTCGCCGCCCGAGGCGCCCGTCCCGCCGGGACGGCCCAGGTCAACACCGACTGCGCGCACGAGGGCCTGTGCGACATGGATGTCATCGTTCTGCCCGATGGCCCGTCGATCCGGATTTCGCAGGACCTCGGCCCCGCCGCACGCGGATGCCGGCTCGACCCCGATGCGCTGGAACGGGCGGTGGCTCTGGTTCAGGCGCGGCTGCCCGAAAGCCATTGCCTGATCGTCAACAAGTTCGGCAAACACGAGGCCGATGGCCGGGGGTTCCGGCCGGTGATCGGCGACGCCCTGGTTCAGGGCCTCCCGGTTCTCGTTGGCCTGAACGCGCTGAACGAGGCGGCCTTTCAGGCCTTTGCCGGTGACGCGGCGGTGCGCCTCGATCCCGACCGGGCGGTCCTGACCGACTGGGTGCTGGCGCATGCCCGGACCCCCGGGGGCCCGGTCTGATCAGGGCGCTGCGCGCAGGCTGCTGGGCGTCCGGCCGTATTGCTCCACGAATGCGCGGGTCATGGCGGCGGCATTCCGGTAGCCGCAGCGCAGGGCGATTTCGGTGATCGAATAGGTGGATTGCCGGGCTAGACGCCGCGCCAGCCCCAGACGCAGGCGCTTGTAGACCGCGACGGGCGGCGCTCCCAATTCGGCCTGAAAGGCGCGGCTCAGGCTGCGCTGGGTGGTCTGGCACCGCGCCGCCACAGCACCGATCGACAACGGCATCTCCAGATGGGCGGTCATCAACGCCAGCGCCCGTTCGACAAGGGGCGACGCCCGGTGCCGGACCAGCCGGTCCGCGGGCGCCGCGGCGGACTGGTGCAGAAACAGCGCCGCGAGGTCCAGCCTCAACGCCTGGCCATGGGTGTCGCCGATGAGGTCGAGCACGAGGTCGAACGCGGCCATGGCCCCGCCGCAGGTGATGCGGTTGCCCGCGATGACGTAGCGGTCGGTGACCACGTCCACGTCGCCGAACGTCTCCGCAAATCCGGTCAGCTCGTCCCAGTGAATCGTCGCGCTCAGCCCGTCCAGCATCCCGGCCCGCGCCATCAGCCACGCGCCGGTGTCCATGCCGGCCACGGTCCGGAACCGCCGCGCCGCCGCCGTCAGCGCGCGGGAGGTGGCCCCGGTGGCAAAGCGCTGGACGTCGTAGCTGGAGGCCACGAAGAGGAACGCGCCGCCGGGGTGGTCCCGCAGGCGGCAATTGGGCAGCACCGGAAGGCCGCTGGAGGATTCGACCGCCGCCCCGTCAAGGGTCACGAAACTCCACCGGTAGGCCTCCCGCATCAGGAATTCGTTGGCCGCCCGCAACGGCTCCACGGCATTGGCAAGGCAGTGGTTGGAAAAGCGGGGGAAGAGCAGCACCGCCACCTCTTCGGTTTCGCTTTGTCCGGCTTCCCAAATTCGCATGATTTCTGTCTAATTCCGCATCATCGCGGCCGTCAATGGCGCTAGCTAGAGACAGCCAGACGAGGAGGCGCAGATGCAGTTCGGGCTCAGCCAGGAACAGGAGATGATCGTCTCCACGGTTCGCAGCTTCGTGGAGAACGAGATCTACCCCCACGAGGCCGAAGTCGAACGCACCGGCCACGTCCCTCCCGAACTGGGCCAGGAGATCAAGCGCAAGTGCATCGACCTCGGCTTCTATGCCTGCAACTTCCCCGAGGAGGTCGGCGGCGCGGGTCTGAGCCACCTCGATTTCACGCTGGTGGAGCGGGAACTCGGGCGCGGCTCCATGGCATTGACGCATTTCTTTGGCCGCCCCCAGAACATCCTCATGGCCTGCAATGCGGAGCAGCGCGACCGCTACCTGCTGCCCGCCGTGCGGGGCGAAAGGATGGACGCGCTGGCGATGACCGAACCCGACGCCGGCTCCGACGTGCGCGGCATGTCCTGCACCGCCCTGCGCGAAGGCGGCGACTGGGTCGTGAACGGGTCGAAGCATTTCATTTCCGGGGCGGAGCACGCGGATTTCTTCATCGTCTTCGTGGCAACCGGCGTGGATGACACCCCCAGGGGGCCGAAAAAGCGGATCACCACGTTTCTCGTCGATCGCGACACGCCGGGGTTCGAGGTCCGACCGGGCTACACCTCCGTCAGTCACAAGGGTTACCAGAACTGCATTCTCGATTTCGACGAGTGCCGGTTGAGTGACGCGCAGGTCCTCGGCGATGTCGACGGCGGCTTCG
>CAYMMT010000131.1:0-7992 GCA_964391555.1 uncultured Rhodobacterales bacterium | reverse complement strand
TCCGGCGACCCTGGCTGTCGGTGTATTCCTTGGCGGGCTTCGTCACCATGGAGAAGCCGTTATAGTGCAGCCAATCCACCAGAGGACGGATGGGCGAGTACTCGTCGTTCTCAAGGAGAGCGGTGTAGTAGAATGCGCGAAGCAGCTTGCCGCGCCGCATGAACTCCTGCCTCAGCAGCTTGTAGTCGATGTCAAAGCCAAGCGCCTTTGCCGCAGCGTAAAGGTTCGATCCATCAATGAAGAGCGCCAATCGCTCGTCGCGGTAAAACATCAATCAATCCTTTCGGTCATCTCCCCCGTTGCATGCCTGTGTGAGTGGTGTTCAGTCAGGGGAAACTTGGCGGAATGTAATCTTTTCGTAACCCAGGACAAGGTTGGCACATGTCGGACACGGCGAAAAGAGCGTTAATTGCACTGGGTTCTAACGTGACGTCACCTGTTGGTGAGCCAATTGTGACAGTAAAATCGGGACTGTTGGCGCTAGCAGGTCGCGGCTGGCGGATACTTGCCACCAGTCGATTCTATGCGACACCGTGCTTCCCGCCCGGTGCCGGCGACGACTACGTCAACGCGGCGTGCTCGATCGAGATCCCGGACAGTGCGGATGCGCGGGTGCTTCTGGCAGACCTCCATTCCGTGGAGAATGAATATGGGCGCGCGCGAACCCAGAGGTGGGGGAGCAGGTCGCTAGACCTTGATCTGATCGCCTGGGGCGATGCGGTGATGCCGGATCGGGCGACCTTGGACCATTGGATGGCCCTGCCGGCAGAGACGCAAAGTTCAGCGGCACCGGGCGAACTGATCTTGCCGCATCCGCGGGTTCAGGATCGGTCATTCGTGCTGGTGCCCCTTGCCGATATCGCGCCGGACTGGGTTCATCCGGTGTTGGGGCTGTCGGTTGTCGAGATGCGTGACGCCCGGCCCGAGGACGAGCGCGAGGAGATTGTTGCTCTGCCGGACTGAGCACCGGCCGCCCGTTAACCGTTCCAGAGGGCCGTGCCGGGATGGAACTGCGACCACGCGAACCAGAATGCCTCATGCGAGCCGAGATCGGAGCCATCGTCTCCAACTGCGCGAATTCCGCCTGCGGCGAGTTCCAGCCGAACGTTTTCGTATGCGATCTCGCCGCCTGACCGAAGGGTCAGCAGAGCCTTGGCACGAGGGAAAGCCACCGGGGTCCCCGAGGCGGTGATCACGCCAATGACGTCCTCCTGAACGGGCAAGCGCGGGTCCACATCGCCCACGGGAAAGATGGGTCCGTCGGCATCTCGCCCATTCCGGAAATCGAAGTCCCGACCCAGCGCCAATTCCTCGACCAGCACGGTGGTATTCGGGTACTCCGCCTTCCAGTTGCCCCAGTCGGTCGTGATGACCGTGGCCTGTTTCAGCTCGACACCCATCTCGGCCAGTGGACCCGTCACCGCACGACCGAGAAAGGTGTCAAAGACCGACATGGTTTCGATGTCGTACATCACCTTGTTTGATCGGATCAGAAGGCCGGAGGTGCGCAGGATCGGGCGCTCCACGCCTTCGGGAACATCGTCGGTGAAATAGGCCTGTGCTGAACCGCAGAGGGTGCAGTACGGAATCCCGAGGTCCCGCCCGCCAAGCGTGTCATTGACCATCTCGCGCACTTCCATGATGCGGCGCGGGTAGGCTCGCGCCTCTCCGTTGATTTCGATCCCGAAGACGACGGCGTCATCGCTCAGCCATGTGGCGTCATTGGCAGACTGCACCTTCGGATTGTCGGCGGCGGGGATGCAGTTGCAGGGCAGATCCGTGGTGTCATAGGCTCGGTCGTCGATCAGCACGCCACCCCAGGACACCATGCGCCAGTCAATTGTACCGGGGACAAAGATCTCCTCCAGTCCCGGTAGGAATCGTGTGAAAATGGCCCTCTTGTGATCAAGGTAGCCAGGGTAGGCCGGGATATCCCAGGCGATCAGGTGACTGGTCAATTCGCTCCAGCGCAGATGTGTATCGTAGTCGAACTGCAAGAGCGTTGCGCCGGTGGCGGCGAGGTCGTCGTCAAACCGCTGCTGCCAAGTAAAGCGCATCATGTCCGCAATGATCCAGCCCACGCGCGGGTCGCCGGACTCTGCGATGAGATCGAGTGCCGCCTGCTCGTAATCGCCCCATCTCGATTCCAGCAGGCTATCCACAAACACCGTGCGCACCGCATTTTCCACCGCGGGCGCGAGCGGTCCATTCGGGACACTCGGAGGTGTGCCGAACTGCGCAATGACATACTCGGGCAATCCTTGCGCCCGGGCGATCTGAACCGGAGTCAGCAAGAGGAACGACAGGGCGAGCGCGAGACAGGAGCGGAGAGCGGCGATCATGGCGAGGTCCTTCTATTGCACGGCGAAAGTCCACCGACCGTCCCCGCAAAGCCCTGTTCTGGCCAATCACATGTGATCATCATCGGGTGATGTCTTGCGGGGTCAGCCATTTGGCACGGATGGGCCACGGCTTCTGCCGGTTATCGGATATCTGCGGCGCGGTGATCGCATAGCGGCGTCTTTCGGCCCAGTTTCCCCACGCCGGACGGGTGCATTTCTGACACCCATCACATAGTTAGAGAGCATGACTGAAATGAAGCGACGCCTGTTCCTGCTTGCCGCTCCGATGATCCTGGCCGCCCTTGCCGCTGGCCAGACCCGGGCGCAGCAAATCCCGCTCGATGAACTGAGCCGGTATTTCAACCGCGATCTCGTGACAGCCACGGGCGAGTTCACGCAAATCAATGCCGATGGGACGATCTCGACCGGCACCATCCAAATCAAGCGGCCCGGTCGCATCCGGTTTGAATATGCGCCGCCCGACCCGGCGCTGGTGATGGCCTCCGGCGGGCAACTCGCGATATTCGATCCGCGCTCCAACACCGGACCGGAGCGATACCCCCTGTCCGAGACGCCGCTGTCGATCATCCTCGAGCGCAATGTCGATCTCGCACAGCGCAACATGGTCACCGGGCATTCGAGCGACGGGACGACCACGACGATTCGCGCTCAGGATCCGCAAAACCCGCAGTTCGGGAGTATCGAGCTGGTTTTCACCGCGAACCCGACCGAGTTGCGGCAGTGGATCATCACCGATGATACGGGCCAACAGACAACCGTGATCCTGGGTGACCTGACCAAGGGGCAGACGATCCGCGACAGGGTGTTCAACATCCAGGCCGAAATGAGGGAACGCGGATTGAACTGAGCCGGAAAGAGGTGCCGGAAATCCCCACCCGAGATATCGGACAGCGCGCAAGGAGCGTCCCAATCAACGCCGGATCGCCAGCGTCGCCTTCTGGTCCTTGACCCCCGCACGGCAACCGATGCAAGAGGCGTCGCCAAGGCGGGTCTCGCACCTCAACCCGACCGATGCTAAGCGGTCTCCATGTGGGACATCTTCCTCCAGACACTTCCGTTCTTTGGACTGATCGCTGTCGGATACGCGGCGGGGCGGACCGGGTTCTTTTCGGCCGAGGCCACGGCCTATCTCACCAAGTTTGTGTTCTACTTCGCCCTGTCCGCGATGCTTTTCGGCTTTTCGTCCAATCTCAGCCTCGCCGAACTCTTTGACTGGAGTTTCGTTGCCGCCTACCTGTTCGGCTCCGCTTTCGTCTACCTGATCGCTGTGGCCGTGGCCCTTTTCCGAAGGCTGAGCGTCGAGGAAACCGCGATCGAGGCCCATTGCGCGGTCATCGGGAACGTCGGGTTTCTTGGAATCCCGATGCTGACCCTGCTCCTTGGTCCGGCCGCGGTCGGCCCGAACCTCATGGTCCTTGCCGTCGACCTTCTGGTATTTGGCACACTTGTCGTGGTCCTGATCACGGGCAGTCGCGACGGGCGGATGTCGCTTGCAGTCCTTGGGACCGTGGGCAGGGGCATAGTGGCAAACCCCATGCTGGTATCGATCTTTCTTGGTCTCACCGTGTCCACATTCGAAATCCCGATCCCGGGGCCATTGAACGAATTCATGGGTATCCTCGGCGCCGCCGCCACTCCCTGCGCGTTGTTCGCTATCGGCGCATCACTGGCCTCCAAGAGCGCCGAACGGGTTGCCGTCGCTGGCTGGCTTTCGGTTGCAAAGCTGGTCCTGCACCCTGCCGCCGTTGCCTTTGCCGCGTTCCTGATGTTCGACGTCGATCCCTATGCCGCTGGCGTCATGGTCGCAGCCGCGGCCCTGCCCGTGGCCGGCAACGTTTATATCGTCGCCCAGCACTATGGCGTCGCGCCGCACCGCGTTTCGGCCTCGATCCTGATCTCGACCGTGATCTCGGTCTTGACTGTTTCAGGTGTCATTGCCCTTGTGGCCGTCTGAAGGAGCTCCCCATGTCTGATGCGCCACCGGTCTACACGCCACTGCCTTTGCCCGACCGCCCCGATATGACGGATCGCGAGATGCTGACCGAGGCGACGGCGTTTCTTGCCAAGATGAAGACACGGCATTCGATCCGGCAGTATTCCGACCGGCCGGTCGATCGGTCCGTGATCGAGGCCTGCGTGGAAGCGGCAGGAACCGCACCGTCGGGGGCAAATCAGCAGCCGTGGCATTTCTCGGTCATTTCCGACCCCGGGATGAAGGCCCGCATCCGGGCCGCGGCGGAGGCCGAGGAAGTGAGGTTCTACGACGGCGGGGGCGGCGATGAATGGTTGAAGGCGCTGGAACCCATCGGGACGGATGCGTCAAAGCCGCACCTGACAATCGCGCCGTGGCTGATCGTGATCTTTGCCCAGCGGTGGGGCCTGCGCGATGGCAAGAAGGTCAAGCATTATTACGTGCCCGAGAGTGTCGGCATCGCAACTGGAATGCTGATCACGGCTTTGCACACGGCGGGATTGTCATGCCTCACCCACACGCCGAACCCGATGCGATTTCTCAATGATCTTTGCGGTCGGCCAGATCCCGAAAAGCCGATCATGATTCTCGCCGTGGGCCACCCGGCGGAGAATGCAACCGTGCCGGCGGTGGCCAAGAAGAAGAAACCGCTCTCAGAAATTCTAACCTTTCACGAGGGAGACTAAGCCATGAAGACGGAAGCCGAGAACCGGGCCTTTGGTGGCATGCAGGGTGTCTATGCCCATATGTCGGAAGCCTGCGCGTGCGAGATGACGTTCGGCCTGTTCCTGCCGGAGGAGGCCAAGGATGGCCCGGTGCCGGTGTTGTGGTACCTGTCTGGCCTGACCTGCACCCACGAGAATGCCATGGTAAAGGCCGGCGCGCAGTGCTGGGCCGCCGAACAAGGCATCGCGCTTGTCTTCCCCGATACCTCACCGCGGGGGGAGGGCGTCGCGGATGACGGGGCCTATGACCTTGGTCAGGGCGCCGGGTTTTACGTGAACGCGACCCAGGACCCCTGGGCCAAGCATTTCCGGATGTGGGATTACGTAGCGACCGAATTGCCGGAACTGATCGGTACCCGGTTTCAGCTGGACATGGACCGGCAGGCGATCACAGGACACTCGATGGGTGGCCATGGGGCGCTAACCCTGGCCATGGGCTTGCCCGGCCGGTTCGCCTCGGTTTCCGCTTTTGCGCCCATCTGCAACCCGATCAACAGCGATTGGGGGCAGAAGCAGCTCAATGCCTATCTAGGCGACGACAGACAGGCCTGGGCGGCCCACGATGCGAGCCATCTGATGGCGACAAGCGGATTTGACGGGCCGGTGCTGATTGATACCGGCACCAACGATCAGTTCGGCGACCTTCTGAAGACGGAAAGCCTGGCGCAGGCCATGGCCGAGCGGCGGCAGGACCATGTTCTGCGTATGCAGAAGGGCTATGACCATTCCTATTTCTTTGTCTCGACCTTCATCGAAGATCACGTCACCTTTCACGCGCAAGCCCTGTACGCCTGACCGAAGGAGTTCGGAGATGAAGATCACCCGTCCCGGCGAAATCGCGTCCCGGCCCGGCCCTCCGGACTGGTTCACGGGTCAGGTCCGAATTGATGCGGTCGGGGCCGCCGAGGCGCCGGGCCGGACGACGGCGAACCTTGTCACGTTCGAACCGGGCGCGCGCACGAACTGGCACACGCATCCCGCGGGTCAGATGCTCATCGTGACGGCCGGTTGCGGGCGCTGCGCCGAAGAGGGGGGACCGGTGGAGGTCATTCGCGCGGGCGACGTGGTCTGGTTCCCGGCCGGAGTGCGGCACTGGCATGGTGCGGGTCCCGACGCCGCGATGTCACATATCGCCGTTCAGGAAGCGGTCGACGGATCGGCGGTCGACTGGCTCGAACCGGTATCCGAGGACGCATACGACGCATGATCTATGTCGACGCAGATGCCTGCCCCGTGAAGGCGGAGGTCGAAAGCGTGGGGACCCGTCACAAGTGCCGTATCTTTGTTGTGTCCAACGGCGGTATCCGGCCCTCGCGTAACTCCTTGGTGGAAAGCGTCATTGTGCCGGATGGCCCCGACGAGGCCGACAAGTGGATCGCCGAGCGGGCCGGTCCGGGCGACGTGGTGATCACCGGGGACATCCCGTTAGCCGCGAAATGCATCGAGGCCGGCGCGCAGGTCCTCAAGCCGAACGGTGAGGCGTTGACCGCCACCAATATCGGACCGGTGCTTGCCACGCGGGACCTGATGGCTGATCTCCGGTCTGCGGACCCTTTTCGGCAGGGGGGCGGACGGGGGTTCACCAAGGCAGATCGATCTCGGTTCCTCGATGCGCTGGAGCGCGCCTTGCGTCGGGCGGCCCCGAAGTAATTGCCCTGCGCGTTGTCGTGGAGCGAGCGCCGGTTTGCCGTATGCGATGTCCGGACTCTGCGCCTCGTTCTACCAATCGGGTGCCGCGCGCGAGCTGCGGAGTGCCAAGTCGTTTGAGAGGTTCCCCATCCCGTTTGGCCTTGCTACCAAATGCCTATGACAGATACCGCCCCGACTTCCGAAAGCCCGTCTGAAGAACATCGCTTTCCCTGCGACAACTGCGGTGCAGATTTCCGGTTCGACCCGGCCACCGGTGGGTTGATCTGCGATTTCTGTGGCAATACCGACTCGATTGGTGATGGGCCATGGTCCGGGGGCTCGATCAAGGAGCTGGACTTTCGCACTGCGGTGGCAGGCGGCCTCGATGAAGAAGAGATCGAAGAGACTCGTGTCATCACCTGCCCCAATTGCGGGGCCAAGACCGAGTTCGACGCGACGATTCACTCTGCCGAATGTCCGTTTTGCGCGACGCCCGTCGTCACCGATACCGGTATCCACCGGTCCATCAAACCGCGTGGCCTTTTGCCCTTTGCTCTTGACGAGAACGCGGCGCGCGATGCGATGACCTCCTGGTTGGGCCGGCTCTGGTTCGCGCCCGGTGGTTTGCAGGACTACGCCCGCAAGGGGCGGGCAATGTCGGGCATATACGTGCCCTACTGGACGTTCGACGCGGACACCAAGTCCAGCTACAGCGGCCAGCGCGGGACGCATTACTACGAATCCAAGACCGTCACCCGCAACGGCAAGCGAGAGACGGTCCGGGTGCGCAAGACCCGTTGGCGGAGTGTGTCCGGCCGGGTCGCCCGGTTCTTTGACGACGTCCTGGTCCTGGCCTCCAAATCCCTGCCGAAACGGTACACCGACGCCTTGGAGCCTTGGGATTTGTCGGAATTGCGACCCTACAACCCCGAGTTTCTCGCCGGGTTTCGCGCGGAAGGGTATCAAATCGAACTCGATGAAGGTTTCACGGAGGCACGCGCCTACATGGATCGGATGATCCACCGGGACGTCCGCTATGACATTGGCGGAGATGAACAGCGGGTCAGTCGCATTGACACGCAGGTCAGCGCTGTGACCTTCAAGCATATTCTGCTGCCCGTCTGGCTCGCCGCGTACAAGTACCGGGGAAAAACCTACCGGTTTGTCGTGAACGGGCGCACCGGTCGGGTGCAGGGTGAGAGGCCCTGGTCGGCATGGAAAATTGCTGTGGCCGTGGTCTTGGCCCTGATCGTGGCCGCGGGCATCGGGTATGCCATCGCTTTGAACGAGGGGGCCATCTGAT
>CAYMMT010000130.1:0-8030 GCA_964391555.1 uncultured Rhodobacterales bacterium | reverse complement strand
ATCCTCGTGCGGGACCGCGCCACGCGGCCCTCGGTGCTGATGGGACAACGCGGCGCGGGAGCGGCCTTCATGCCGATGAAGTTCGTCTTTCCCGGCGGCGCGGTGGACGCAAGCGATGCGCATGTGCCCGTGCACCTGTCCGAACCCAGCCGCAGCCGGCTGGCCGAGAACAGCCGGCTGGCGCCCGAGGCCATTGCCGCCGCTGCCATCCGCGAGCTTTGGGAAGAAACCGGCCAGGTGCTGGGCCGCGCCGGTCTCTGGCCCGATGCCCCCGCCGGATGGGAAGGGTTCGCCGCCGAAGGCATGCGGCCCGACGCGACGGGTCTGTCGTTCATCTTCCGGGCGGTGACACCCCCCGGACGTCCCCGCCGCTTTGACGCCCGGTTCCTTGTGGCGGATGCCGGGGCGCTGGCCGGCGATCCCGACGATTTCTCCGGTGCGGAGGACGAGTTGAGCCACCTGCAATGGGTCCCGCTCGATCAGGCGCGCAGCTTTGATCTGCCGTTCATCACGGAGGTGGTTCTGGCCGAGCTGCTGGTCAACCTCCACCGCGATGCCCCGCCCGAGAGCGTCCCCTTCTTCCGCCATGAGGAGGAGCGTCACCTCTTCGACCGGCTCGGCGGACGGTCCCCTCTGCCGCGGTGACGGCGGCGCGATCAGACCACCAGCACCAGCGCCACGATCGACCCGGTCAGGACCGCCACGCCCATCAGCTCGCGCGCCGCCATGCGTTCCCGAAACACCAGCCACGACGCCAGTAGCGACAGGATCAGCTCCGATTGTCCGACGGCGTTCACGTATCCAACCGTCTGCAACGTGAAGGCCGAGAACCAGCACAGCGACCCGATCATGGAGGTCAGTCCCACAAGTCCAGCCACGCGCCAGGCGACGAAGACACGGCCGAGCTCTCCCGGCTCCCGCCAGGACAGCCAGGCGCCGAGAGCGAGGGTCTGGAACGCGGTGACGCTCATCAGGGTGGTGGACGCCCGCAGAAACGTGTCGCCGTCGGGCAGGGACAGCGAGGCACCGCGATATCCGACGCCCGACAGGGCAAAGAACACCCCCGACATCAGCCCCAGCCCGGTCGCCCGGTTCATCACCCGCCGCCAGATCGGACCCGCGCCGCCGTCCGGCGGGTCGGACAGAAGCAGCACGCCAACCAGCCCGACACAGATCGCAAGGAACGCCGGCCATGTCACGAGATCGCCGAGGATCAGGACCCCGGCCATCACCGACAACAGGACTTCTGTCTTTTTCAGCGTGATCCCCACCGCAAAGGCGCGATGTTGGAACAGGGCCACGGTGCAGATGGTCGCGAGGATCTGGCTGAGGCCGCCCATGATGGCGTAGGGCCAGAAGTCGGGCGGAATGGCGGGTATCCCCTGATCCGACTGCCAAGCGTATGCCAGCACGAGGCCGGCGACCAGGGGCGCGGAATAGACGAACCGGGCAAACGTCGCCCCGGCTGCGGACAGGGTTCCGGTGCTGAGGTGCTTTTGCAGCATGAACCGCAGGGTCTGCGCGGTTGCCGCGCCCAACGTGATCCAGACCCAGGCTTCCATCGGGTCCTTATCGCGGCTCCTCCGGTCAATGGCCAGTGGCCACACCGAAACGCGTCTGTCGAAGCTCCGGAGAACGGCTCACATGCGTTCGCGGCTTTCGGGAAACACGCGCCGGCTGACACCTACTCGGCCATTGAAGCCGGATCCGTTGGGTCAGGCCCCTTGCGAGGGCGGCGAGGGACCGCGCCGGAGGGGATGGGGCACCGGGTCCTTGGCGCGCCAGAAATAGGACCGGAAGATCTCGCCATAGGACCGGTAGATGTAGCCTTCGTTGATCGCACCATAGCGGGCGGGGTTCCGGGCATAGACGCCGGGAAGGTGGTACCACGGCAGTCGTGGATGCATATGGTGCACCACGTGCAGGTTGTTGTTGAGAAACAGGAGCGCCAGCGGCCCCCGGTCCTCGATGATCACGGTGCGCCCGCGCGACTTTTCGTGGGCCTGATGTTCCAGAAAGGTGCGGATTTTCAGCAGGCTGAGGCCGATATAGGCCGACAGGAGGTAGGCCCAGATCGGCATGGGCGACACCGTAACGACAGCGATGACCACCGCGACCGCCGGCACATGCCAGAGCCAGCCGCGCAGAACGGCCCGGTCCCGGCTGCGCAATTCCGACGCCATGAACGCCACCTGCCCCACCAGCGGCCCGATGGTGATCCGTCCGGCGAGCGTGTTGTTCACGCGCAGGATCGCCCGGACTGGTCTCGGCAGGGCTTCCCACACGGCGGGGTCGAGGTAGTTGGTTTCCGGATCGTCGTAGGGATCCGTCAGCATCGAATCCCGGTGATGCGCCAGATGTGTATCCCGGAACCGCAAATACGGGATCGCCAGCGTCAGCGGCGGCCAGATCAGCGCCGCGTTCGCGGCTTCGGACCGAAACGGATGGCCGTGGATCACCTCATGCTGAAGCGATGCGTGCTGCGCGATGGCCACGCCGGCCACCGGGATCGCCAACCACAGGGAGACATCGGGCAGGACAAGCAGTGCCACGGCAAGGACAAGGTAGGTCACGAGGATCATGGCCAAGGTCGGCCATTCGACGGATGGGGGCATCCGGGTGGTCATGGGGGCTCCTGCTCGGGGGTCGTGGGCAGACCATGGCGCATCTCCGCCCTTTTAGGCAGCCAGTAAACACTCCACAAAACAACGCATGTGTGATAATATTATCTTTATGGTGATAAAAATCGACAAACGTGATCGTGCGCGGCTCTTTCGCGACCGCCTCGCCACAGCCATGGCAGAAGCGGAGGTCAGTCAGGCCGCGTTGGCGCGGGGAACCGGGGCCGACCGCTCGACCATCAGTCAGCTCCTCAAGGAGCACACGCGCCTGCCCAATGCCCATCTGGCCGCCGAATGCGCGGCCCAGCTCGGGGTGTCGGCGGACTGGCTTCTGGGCCTGTCTGACCGGCCCGAATCCGCCGCGGACCTTCTCGCACTGTCGATGGAATGGACCGAAGCGCCCCGCGCCCTCGTTGACGAACGGATCTTCGACTGGCACCGGGAGGCCGAAGGCTACAAGATCCGCCATGTCCCCGCCGGCCTGCCCGACATGCTCAAGACCGACGAGACGCTGCGCTGGGAATATGCGCCGTCGCTGGGGCGCACGACGGATCAGGCCGTGGGCGCGTCGCGGGACCGGCTCGACTGGATGCGGGACGCGCGGTCGGACTACGAGATTGCGATCCCGCTGCACGAATGCGTCGCCTTTGCGAGCGCGCAGGGGTACTATGCCGAGGTTCCGCGTCAGTTGCGCCTCGCCCAGCTCGACAATCTCGCCCGGCTGCATGACCAGCTCTATCCGCGGCTCAGGGTCTTTCTGTACGACGCGCGGCGGGTGTTCTCGGCGCCGATCACGGTGTTCGGACCCCTGCTGGCCGTGGTCTACATCGGGTCGAATTACCTCGTGTTTCGGGACGCGGAACGCGTGAAGGCGATCACCGATCATTTTGACAAGCTGGTCCGGGAATCGGAAGTGTCGGATCGGGAGTTTCCGGCGGAATTGGCGCGGCTGAAGGCGCTGGTTCTCTGATCCGGGCAGCGGAGCCTAGTTGTCCCGCCGCCGCAGGGCCCGCAGGTCATAGCCATTGAAATCCAGCAACTCGCGCGCGGCGGCGTAGCGGTCAGCGGGGATGACGGGATCACGGTTGAGGATGCGCGCGAAAGAGCCGTCCGGCGTGCCGAGAACCGCGGTTCGATAGCCGGAATCGACCCACAGGACCCAGATCGGTGCCGCGCCCGATCCCGTGAACCGCCCGGGGCCGCTGAGCGCACGTACCTCGGCCGCACCGGGGCAGCGCGCGCGGGTATAGCCGGGACCACTCCTGGCCCATGTGACCTCTGCCGGGCAACGCGCCTCCGGCCCGGGGGTTTCAGCCACCACGACCCAATCGCCCAGGAACCGCTGCGGCTCGAACAGCGCCGCCGAGGCGATCGGTGCCCCGTCCCGGCGAAAGCCGTCGACCGGACCGCGGCCGGGCGCCGCGCAGGCGGTCAGTAGCAGGAGAAGGATCGCGGCGAAACGCATGCCTGTCTCCTGCCCTTTCCGCCCGCCAAACACCAGTGCGCCGTCGCGAAGGACCCCGACCGCATTGCACCTGCGGCTTTCCCGCCATAAAGACCCCGGCGAAGACGGTGAGGGACAGATGTCCATACTTGTGATGAAATTCGGCGGCACCTCGGTCGCCACGCTCGACCGCATCCGCCGCGCCGCAAAGCGCGTGGGGCGGGAAGTGGCCAATGGACATGACGTCATTGTCATCGTCAGCGCCATGTCGGGCGAGACCAACAAGCTGGTCGGCATGGTCGATGAGACCTCTCCGCTCTACGACGCGCGCGAATACGACGCCGTGGTGAGTTCGGGCGAGAACGTCACCGCCGGCCTGATGGCGCTGACCCTGCAGGAAATGGATATCCCGGCGCGGTCCTGGCAGGGCTGGCAGGTGCCCGTGCAGACCACCTCCGCCCATGCCGCGGCCCGGATCGAGGCGATCCCACCCGACAACATCCTTGCCAAGTTCGCCGAGGGGATGAAGGTTGCGGTGGTCGCGGGGTTCCAGGGCATCAGCCCCGAGGGCCGGATCACCACGCTGGGTCGGGGTGGGTCGGACACAACGGCGGTGGCCTTCGCGGCGGCATTCGGGGCGGTGCGCTGCGATATCTACACGGACGTCGATGGCGTCTATACGACCGACCCCCGGATCTGCGACAAGGCCCGCAAGCTCGACCGCATCGCCTTCGAAGAGATGCTGGAGCTCGCCTCGCTCGGTGCCAAGGTCCTGCAGACCCGGTCGGTGGAACTGGCCATGCGTTATGCGGTGCCGCTCCGGGTGCTGTCGAGTTTTGACGAATACAGCGAAGACGCGGGCACGCTGGTCTGCGCAGAGGATGAGATCATGGAAAGCAATGTTGTCGCGGGCGTGGCCCACTCCAAGGACGAAGCCAAGATGACGCTGATCTCGGTCGCCGACCGCCCCGGCATCGCCGCCGCGATCTTTGGCCCCCTCGCCGATGCGGGCGTGAACGTCGACATGATCGTGCAGAACATCTCCGAAGACGGGCGCACCGATATGACCTTTTCCTGCCCCGTCAATCAGGTTGCGCGGGCCCGGGACGCGATGGAAAAGGCGAAGGCCGCGGGCGATATCAATTTCCACGACCTCGTGGCGGACGAAGACGTGGCCAAGATCTCCATCGTCGGCATCGGCATGCGCAGCCATGCCGGTGTTGCCTCCATGATGTTCGCGACACTCCGCGACGAGAACATCAACATCAAGGTCATCACCACTTCCGAGATCAAGGTGAGCGTGCTGATCGACCGCAAATACACCGAACTTGCGGTTCAGGCCCTGCACGCCGCCTTCGGGCTGGACGCGGTCAACTGACACCCCAGACACCGGCCAGCGGCGCCGAACCGGGGCAAGGACCGCGGCCGACAAGCCCGGATCTGCCGTCGGCTCGGCGGACCGCGTCCTTTCGGCATCGTCCGGGGCCCCGGACTGAACCCTAGAGCGGCACGAGTGTCGCCCGACCGGTGTCCACCGCCACCTCAACGATGGAGGCAGCGACGGCGAGGTCCTGAAGGCCCACCCCCGTGCCATCGAAAAGCGTGACCTCCTCCGGCGAGGTTCGGCCCGGATGGGTGCCGTTGATCACCGCACCGAGCTGGTACACGTCGTCCTCCGCCATCAGCCCGGCCCTGATCGCATTTTGCGTCTCGCCGATGCTCACGGATTGCGCCACCTCGTCGGTAAAGACCGTGGCCCGGGCGACGAGCGCCGCGTCCAGTTCCTGCTTGCCCGCCGTGTCGGTGCCCATGCAGGCGATATGGGTGCCGGGGCTGACATGCTCTGACATCAGCGACGGCGCAAAGGACGAGGTGATCGTGATGATCACGTCGGCCTCGGCCATCCCGGGCAGGTCGGCCGCCTCGAAGGGCACACCGGCTTCATCGGCCACGCGCTCGAGATTGGGCAGCATCTCGGGGTGCAGGTTCCAGCCAATGACCTTCTCGAAGCCGCGGGTTTCCAGTGCCGCGCGCAGCTGGAACGTGGCCTGATGACCCGCACCAACCATGCCCAGCACCTTCGCATCGTCCCGCGCGAGGTGCTTGATGGACACCGAAGAGGCCGCCGCCGTCCGGAGCGCCGTCAACAGGTTTCCGCCCACCATGGCGGACACCCGCCCGCTGTCGGGATCGAACAGGAACACCGTGGACTGGTGGTTGATCAGCCCGCGTCGGTCGAGGTTGTGCGGCCAGTAGCCACCGGCCTTCAGGCCCAGAACACCGCCCGCGCGGTCAAACCCGCCCTTGAAACCGTAAAGCGCGTCCTCATGGCCAATGGCCTCACGCACCACGGGAAAGTTGGTGGCATCCCCCGCCGCCATGGCGGCAAAGACCTTTTCGACCGCGTCGAACGCCGCCTCGCGGGTGAGCATGTCGGCGATCATCCCCTCCGGGACAATCGCCAGGTCGTGGCTCTTCATCTGCGCGCCGTCCATCAGTAGGCCTTTCCGCGCGCGGAGACGGGCCAGAGCGTTTCCACCTTGCCGTCCCGCACACCGACGTACCAGTCATGCACATTGCAGGTCGGGTCGCAGTGACCGGGCACGAGCTTCAGTTTCTCGTTGATCGCCAGCACGCCGTCGGGGTCGGCCACGACGCCATGCTCGTCCGAGCATTTGACGTATTCGACGTCGGTCCGGCCAAAGATGACCGGCAACCCGCTGTCGACCGACTGCGCCTTCAGCCCGGCATCCACGATCGCCTTGTCGGCCTTGGCGTGGCTCATCACGCTGGTCAGGAGGAACAGGGCGTTCTCCCATTCGCCCTGGTCGATGCGCTTGCCGTCCTTGTCGAGGATGCGGCCGTAATCGGCATCCATGAAGGCATAGGAACCGCACTGGAGTTCGTTGTAGACGCCGGAATTCGACTCGAAGTAGTAGGATCCGGTGCCGCCGCCGCCAACGATGTCACAGTCCAGACCTTCGGCCGCCAGCGCGTCCATCGCATCGGAGACCATGGCCACGGCAATGGCGATCTTTTCCCGGCGGTCCTCATAGCTGTCCATGTGCTGCATTGCGCCCTGATAGGCCTGCAACCCGGCGAACTTGAGCCCCGGTGCCGCGTCGATGGCCTTGGCGATCTCGACAACTTCAGGTGTCGTGGTGACGCCGCAGCGCCCCGCCCCGCAATCGATCTCCACGAGGCATTCGATCTGGGTGCCGTGGGCCGTGGCCCCGGCGGACAGGTCGGTCACGTTGGTCAGGTCGTCCACGCAGCAGATCGTACGCGCCCCCAGCTTCGGCATCCGCGCCAGCCGGTCGATCTTGGCCGGGTCCCGCACCTGGTTGGAGACCAGCACATCGGTGATGCCGCCCCGCGCAAAGACCTCGGCCTCGCTCACCTTCTGGCAGCAGACGCCGCAGGCGCCGCCAAGCTCCACCTGAAGCTTCGCCACATCCACCGATTTGTGCATCTTGCCGTGCACCCGGTGGCGCATGCCGTGGGCCTTGGCATAGTCGCCCATCTTCCTGATGTTGCGCTCCAGCGCGTCGAGGTCGAGCACAAGGCACGGTGTCTGAATGTCGGCCTCGTCCATCCCCGGCAGGGCGGGCACGTCGTAGCCGACGTCCAATTCGGTGATATTAATCATGTCTTTCATCGGATCAGTCCTCGTTCACAGGGTCCAGGGCAGGTGGTCAAGGTCGACATTGCCACCGGTGATGATGACGCCGACGCGCTTGCCGGCGAAGAATTCGGGGTTCTTGAGAATGCAGGCCAGAGGCACCGCGCAGGACGCTTCGATGACCATGCGCAGGTGTTTCCAGCTCAGCTTCATTGCGTCGATGATCTCCCGCTCGGAGGCGGTGAAGATCTCGGTGGTGGCGGTCTCATTGAAATACCACGTACGCTCCTTGAGAGGCACCAGCAGACCGTCCGCGATGGTCTTGGGTGCATCGTCGGCGATG
>CAYMMT010000129.1:0-8066 GCA_964391555.1 uncultured Rhodobacterales bacterium | reverse complement strand
TTTGCCCTTCAAGGGACGTTGGTGTGCCCTCCCATTTGCGGCAGGCAAAGAGTGGCATCAGCAAGTGGAATTCGTCGTAGGTGTGGCTGGCGAAGGTCAGGGGCGCGAGGCAGCTTTGCCATGTGCTGATGCCCAGCTCTTCCTGCAACTCGCGGATCAGCGCGGCCTCTGGCGTTTCGCCGGGCTCAACCTTGCCCCCCGGGAACTCCCAAAGACCCGCCAGGGATTTGCCTTCGGGACGTTGTGCCAAAAGAACGCGGCCGTCGACGTCGATCAGGGCGACGGCGGAGACGACAACGGTCTTCACGACCGGTAGTCCGCGTTGATCTCGATGTAGCGTTTGGTCAGATCGCAGGTCCACATGGTGGCCATCCCGCCAGCAAGCCCGAGATCGACGGCAATCGTGATCTCATCACGCTGCATGTAGCTGGCCCCGGCGTCCTCGGAATAGGAGTCCGCGACCCATCCGTTCTCGGCAACGAGGATCTCTCCCAGTCGGATGCGCAGTCGGTCCCGGTCGGCTTCGGCGCCACTTTTTCCGACAGCCATGACGATGCGGCCCCAGTTCGGATCCTCACCGGCAACCGCTGTCTTGACGAGTGGACTGTCACAGATTGCCCGGGCGACGCGTTTGGCGTCGTCATCGGTTGCTGCGCCCGTCACCTGTACTTCGATGAACTTCGTTGCTCCCTCGCCATCCCGGACAACCTGATGAGCCAGGTCAAGCATCACGTCGTGAAGGGCCTGCGAGAACGCAACGCTTTCCGAAACATCAACCTTCGATGCGCCCGTCGCCGCCACTAGCAGCGTGTCGGATGTGGAGGTGTCGCTATCGACGGAGATGCAATTGAATGTCAGGTCACACTGCGCGCGGACCAGTGCTTGCAACGCTGACTGACCGATCGCGGCATCTGTGAAGATATAGACAAGCATCGTTGCCATGTCCGGCGCGATCATGCCGGACCCCTTGGCGATCCCGGCGATCTGTACCGCTTGACCGTCGACATGCACCTCGCGGCAGGCGCCCTTCGGATACGTGTCGGTTGTCATGATTGCCCGGGCAGCCTCACCAATCCGTCCGGGATCGAGGCCATCGGCAAGGTCATCAAGCTTTGACAGGATGCGATCATGCGGGAGCTTCTCGCCGATCACACCGGTGGAGGCGGTGAACACGCGAGCCTCCTCAATGCCCAACCTGTCAGCCACCGCGGAGGTCAAAGCCTCGACCGCCTCGGACCCGGATTTTCCCGTGAAGGCATTGGCATTGCCCGAATTGACCAGAAACGCGGCGCCGCCCGACTTATGTGACCCGATCTTGGCCTCGCAATCGATGATGGGAGCAGCGCGGGTTGCTGAACGGGTAAAAACTCCGGCAATTGCGCTGCCCGCCGCGATTTTGGCCAGCATCACGTCCGGCCGGCCGGAATAGCGCACGCCTGCCTCTATGCTGGCAAATCGAACCCCGTCGATGTCCGGCAAGTCTGGAAAGGCCGCGGGGGCGAGGGGAGAGATCGTCACAGTTACTCGTCCAGCAGGTCGAAGTTGGTGAGCAGTTCGGGATCAGTCATGCCGGATCCCGGCGTCTCGATCTCGGCGATGGCGGTGAGTTCATCGAGGCGCGCCACGAGTGTGCGTTCCTGGATTTGCGACAAGAGCCCGCTGCGGACCTCTTCCAATTCCGGCCGCCCTTCTTCGCGCGTGTCGTTGAGGGTGATGACGTGCCAGCCGAACTGGGTCTGAACCGGCGCAGAGACTTCGCCGATTTCAAGTTCCATGACCGCTGCCTCGAATTCCGGAACCATACGGCCTGCTCCGAACCAGCCGAGTTCCCCCCCGTTGGGCCCGGACGGGCCGGTAGATTTCTGGCGGGCCAGCAGAGAAAAATCCGTTCCATCGGCGATCTCGTCGATGATGGCGAGCGCTTCCTCCTCGGTGTCGACCAGGATGTGGCTGGCGTTGTACTCGATTGCCGCCTCCATGTTTCCAAAGACCGCCTCGTATTCCGCGGCGATCTCGTCTTCCGATATTTCGATGGCATTGAGAGCGCTGATAATCTCTCCGGCGCGCAGGCTCCGTTCTTCGTTCGCGAGGGCATATCCGACGCGGGCGGGCACCTCTTCCAGGGTATCCGAGAGAAGTTGTTGCTGAATGAGCTGCTCCAGAATGCCGTCGAACAGGACCTGGGGTGGCAGTTGCTGGTATTGCTGCGGGAGTTGCGCCCGCATCACGATCATCTCACCGAGCGTGATCTCGGTTCCGTTTACACGCGCCATCACGGTTGCCGCGGATGGCGCCGCTGCCTCTTCGGTGGTCTCCTGTGCCAAGACTGGCTGGGCAAGGCTCAGGACAGCGGCGGTGGTCGCAATCAGGTGTTTCATTGGCTCGATGGTCCTTTCTCTCCGGGCATTTTGTCCGTCTCGGGGGCCCGGCGTTGACACTGTGAAACCCGACCCTTACATCGCCAAGGAGGTCCCGAGGGGGCCGGTCTTGGCCCTTGTTCTATGGGGCGTGCCGGGAAGACACAACCAACCTCCTCATTTCTTGAAGTTACCATGGCCAGGTCACCCGGACCGGCTGCGCTCGGAGACGATATGCTGGGTTTTGGAACCATCGCGAAGAAGGTGTTCGGCACCGTTAACGACCGAAAGATCAAGGCCACCCGCCCGCTTATCGAAAAGATCAACGCGCTGGAGCCCGAGTTCGAAAAGCTGAGTGACGAGGGCCTCAAGGACAAGACCGAAGAGTTGGCGAAACGGGCCATGGGTGGCGAGAGCCTTGACGCGCTGCTGCCCGAGGCGTTCGCCAATTGCCGTGAGGGAGCACGCCGCGCGTTGGGATTGCGGGCTTTCGATGTCCAGCTTATGGGTGGCATCTTCCTGCATCAGGGCAATATCTCCGAAATGAAGACCGGTGAGGGGAAGACGCTCGTCGCGACCTTCCCCGCGTATCTGAACGCGCTGACCGGCAAGGGCGTGCATATTGTCACCGTGAACGACTACCTTGCCGCTCGTGACGCCGAATGGATGGGAAAGGTCTATGAGCAGTTGGGCCTGACCTGCGGGGTTGTGACCTCGTTCCAGCCCTCGGCGAACGATATGGCCACTATTGAGTCCGAACGTGCGGCCCACGAGGAATCAAAGCGCGCTGCCTACAAATGCGACGTCACCTACGCGACGAACAATGAACTGGGATTTGACTACCTGCGCGACAACATGAAGTCGGAGTTGAGCCAGATGGCGCAGCGTGGGCACAACTTTGCGATTGTCGACGAGGTGGACTCGATCCTCATCGACGAGGCACGGACTCCGCTGATTATCTCCGGCCCGTCGCAGGACCGCTCCGATCTCTACCGTGCCATTGATGCGATCATCCCGGAACTCTCCGACGAGATGTTCGAACTGGATGAGAAGACCCGCAACGTGACCTTCACCGAGGAAGGCAATGATTTCCTCGAGCAGCGGCTTCTTGCGGCGAGCTTCCTGCCCGAGGGGCAGAGCCTTTATGACCCCGAAAGCACCACGCTCGTGCACCACATCAACCAGGGTCTGCGGGCGCACAAGCTGTTCACCAAGGACAAGGACTACATGGTCCGCGACGGCAACGTGATGCTCATCGATGAGTTCACCGGCCGCGTCATGCATGGCCGTCGCCTGTCGGATGGTCTGCATCAGGCCATCGAGGCCAAGGAAGATGTCGAGATCAAGCCCGAGAACGTGACACTCGCTTCGGTCACCTACCAGAACTATTTCCGCCTTTACGAGAAACTTGGCGGGATGACCGGGACCGCCCTGACCGAGGCCGAGGAATTCGCCGAGATCTATGGCCTCGGTGTAGTCGAGGTACCAACCAACCAGCCAATCGCGCGCGAAGATCAGGACGACGCGGTCTACCGGACCACCAAGGAGAAGATGGACGGCATCGTGAAGGCAATCGAGGAGGCCCACGCCAAGGGCCAGCCGATCCTTGTCGGTACGACCTCGGTCGAGAAGTCAGATCTTCTGTCGAAACTCCTGACTTCGGCCAAGATCGAACACAACGTGCTGAACGCAAAGTACCATGAGCAGGAGGCCCAAATCATCGCAGATGCGGGCAAGCTCGGGGCAGTGACCATTGCGACAAACATGGCGGGCCGTGGGACGGACATCAAACTGGGCGGCAATGTCGAATTCAAGGTGATGGAGGCCATTGCCGCAGACCCTGAGGCAAACCCCGACGATATCCGCAGCAAGATCGAGGCCGACCACGCGGGAGACGAGCAAAAGGTCAAGGATGCTGGCGGTCTCTTCGTTCTGGCCACCGAACGCCACGAAAGCCGCCGCATCGACAACCAGCTCCGCGGTCGGTCCGGGCGTCAGGGCGACCCCGGTCGCTCTGCCTTCTTCCTGTCTCTCGAAGACGATCTGATGCGCATCTTCGGGTCCGAGCGGCTCGACAACGTGCTGGGCAAGCTTGGCATGCAGGAAGGTGAGGCGATCGTGCACCCTTGGGTGAACAAGTCATTGGAACGGGCGCAGGCCAAGGTCGAAGCGCGAAATTTCGACATCCGCAAGCAGTTGCTCAAGTTCGATAACGTCATGAACGACCAGCGGAAGGTGATTTTTGCCCAGCGCCGCGAGATCATGGAGGCGCAGGACCTTGCCGAGATCATTCAGGACATGCGCCACGAAGTGATCGATGACCTGATAGAGACCTACATGCCGCCCAAGACCTACGCCGATCAGTGGGACACGGAAGGGCTCTATGCCGCCGTGATCGAACATCTGGGTGTGGACGAACCGGTGATGGCATGGGCCGAAGAGGAAGGCGTAGACGACGAGGATATTCGCGAACGACTTCAGGAAGCGTCAGACACCTACATGTCCGAGAAGGCCGAGGCCTTTGGACCCGAGGCCATGCGGCAGATCGAAAAGCAGATCCTGCTGAACACTATGGACAGCAAATGGCGCGAGCACCTTTTGACGCTCGAACACCTCCGGTCGGTCGTCGCATTCCGTGGCTATGCCCAGCGTGATCCGTTGAATGAATACAAGACCGAGGCTTTCCAGCTCTTCAGTGGGCTGCTGGACGGATTGCGGACCGACGTGACGCAGAAACTGGCCCAAATCCGACCCATGACGGCGGAAGAGCAGCAGGCCATGGTCGCGCAAATCGCGGAACAGCAGCGCAAGGCTCAGCAGGCGGCCAAAGCGCGGCCGGTGGCCGTTGCCGCACCTGTGGCGGCTGGCGGCGGCGCGGTGCAAGCCGGCACGCCAAAAGCGGATTTTGTCGAGGACGACCCGTCGACATGGGGCAATCCCGGGCGCAATGATCCCTGCCCCTGCGGGTCGGGCAAGAAGTTCAAACACTGCCACGGGCGTCTTTGATCGGGGCTTAACGATTCGTTAGGTTCGCCACCTTTCCGCCCAGATGATTCCCCATTCCGGTCCTTCTAAGGACACGGCGCCACAACAGATTGTTTCCAAATCCTTGCTGGAGTTGGAGGCAAATCGATGTCCCAGATCAGAAAGATCTCCATGTTCGGTGGCACCTTTGCAGTGGCCCTCGGCATCGGTTTTGTAATGCAGAACGGTGACGCGCTTGCAGCCCGTTTCGGAACCGAGGACGAGCTTCGCGCTGCCCAGGCCGAAGTTCAAGCGCGGACCGAGACCGAGCAGTTCATCATTCTTGATGCTCTGGCCGAAGGGCAGGCTGCGACGGACGACACCGCCGAGGTGTTCGACAGCGCCAGAGCAGACACGGCTACATTGAGCCCGACCCTGCCTGATCTTGCGACCCCACAAGCCGCCTCGGCTGTTGGGCCCCTTCCGGTTCTGGACGCCTTCCCGCGGCGGATGGACCCTCCGATTCAACTGGCTGCCGCAGAGCCCGACCTGCTGCCAGGTGACGTCCCCGCAACGGACGCGCCCGGCCTGGGAATGACCGTGGATATCGCTGCCGGACCGCTGGACTGCACCACGTCGCTTTCGGCAGACCTGTCCGATGCGGCCATGGTGGATCTCACGCTCGTTGCGCCTTGCAGCATCGACAGTCGCGTCACCATTCACCACCAGGGCGTGATGTTCACCATGACTACGGACAGCGACGGGACCGCAGAGGTCACCGTGCCCGCCCTTGCGGAAAATGCGATCTTTATCGCTGATATCGTCGGCAGCGATGGTGCGATGGCCATGGTCCAGGTACCCGAAATCGCATCCTACGACCGGGCGGTCCTGCAATGGCAAGGCGATGCCGGGCTTGAGCTTCACGCCCGCGAATTCGGTGCCGAATACGGGAGTGCCGGTCACATCTGGAATGGCCATCCGCGCGACATGGCGACGGCCATTGAAACCGGTGAAGGCTTTCTTGTCCGCCTCGGAGACCCGGCAGCGGAAGAGGCTCTGATGGCGGAGGTCTATACATTCCCGACCGGCACCACCGCCAAGAGCGGCGCAGTCCTGCTGTCTGCCGAGATTGAGATTGGCACCGCAAACTGCGGCCGCGAAGTCGCGGCGCAGTCGCTTCAGATGGGTCCCGACCGGGAAAACAGTGCGCTCGATCTGACACTGACGCTGCCAGGGTGCGACGCGTCAGGCGATTTCCTCGTCTTGCAGAACATGTTTGAGGACCTGACGCTCGCGGCGAAATGACGCCATGGCGAGTTCAACGGATATTCCGGAAGAATGCGGCGGTTCTCGCCGCATTTTTCGTTGTGCAGGTGACGCCGCTTTCCACCCACACATGTCTTGTTGTTGCCTCCCGTTGTAGGGCCTGCCCGAAAGGAAAACGGTTGCGACGGACGCCGTCGGCGTGGCGCGTCCCATCGCTTGCGATGAGATTGATTGGGAACGTAACGTGAACCGCCCTATCGATCTCTGGATCTTCCGGTCCACCGTCAGAGAAGCCCCTGGGCGCGAAAGCTGGTTTCGCCCGCGCGGCCGACGATGATGTGGTCGTGGAGCGCTATCGAAAGCGCTGCGGCGGCGGTATCGATGTTGCGGGTCATCTGAATATCTTCAGGCGAGGGCGCCGGATCGCCGGAGGGATGGTTGTGCACCAGAATGATCGCGGACGCGTTGAGTTCGAGCGACCGTTTCACGACTTCGCGTGGATAGACCGGGACGTGATCCACCGTCCCCTCGCCTTGGGCCTCGTCCGCGATCAGGACGTTCTTGCGATCAAGGTAGAGGACCCGAAATTGCTCGGTATCCCGATGGGCCATGACCGTTCGGCAATAGCTCACCACCGCATCCCAGCCCGAGATAACCTGCCGCCGCAAGACCTTTGACTGCGCGAACCGATGTGCGGCGGCCTCGACAACCTTCAGCTCCACGATCACGGCATCGCCGACTCCGTTGACCTCCCGAAGGCGCGGTGCGGGGGCAGAGAGGACACCGGAAAAGTCTCCAAATGTTTCGATCAGGCGGCGCGCAATCGGCTTTACGTCCTGCCGCGGGATCGCGCGGAACAGGACCAGTTCCAGAAGTTCGTAGTCGGGCATGGCAACTGCGCCACCCCGCAAGAAGCGCTGACGCAGGCGGGTCCGGTGATCCTTCAGATATGACGGTGCGGTTGTGGCCGTCGCCGGCGAAAGCGCAACTTCGTCCCGGTCCAGAAGTTCAAAGAGTTGAGGCGCTTCGGCCATGGCTTTGGGGGTCATGACCACAACAGTGACGGGATTCGGGTAAACGCGGCGTTAACCCCGGTTACCTATCCCTTCATCGAGTCCCAAAATGACTTGACCGATTTGAAGAAGCTCGAGGTTTGGGGGTTGTTCTCGGCCTCGATCCGGTCGAATTCGGACAGGATCTCCTTCTGGCGAGCCGTCAAATTGACCGGCGTTTCGACCGCCAGTTCGATGAACATGTCCCCGGTGCCGGCGCCTCGCAGGGCGGGCATGCCCTTGCCCTTGAGACGCATCTGTCGGCCGGACTGGCTCCCTTCCGGAACCTTGACCCGGCTTCGCCCACCATCGATGGTCGGTACTTCGATTTCCCCACCCAGGGCGGCGGAAGCAATCGACACCGGCACACGGCAGAACAGGTGAGTCCCATCCCGTTCGAAAAGCTGGTGTTCAGCGACCTCGATGA
>CAYMMT010000128.1:0-8100 GCA_964391555.1 uncultured Rhodobacterales bacterium | reverse complement strand
TGTGAAACTCTGCCCCTCGGCATCTGCAACTATCGGCACTGCGGCAAAAACCGCCATCAACAGGTTACGCATGTCTTTTCCCCTCCAGCCCTGACCGAAGCCTATTACAATCGGCGCGAAAACCGGAGGGCCCTGCACATCGGAACAGAGTTCCGCGATCACCCGCAGGATCGGAACGGACATTCCTGCCGGGGAGGTCGTGCCCCCGCAGCGTCCTTATCCGGTTGGCTTGGCCGAGCGGCTGACATAGCGTGCGCGGCGACACAGACACGAGGGAACCTGCCATGTCTACCGACCCCACCGGCCCGTCCTACGGCTTTGACACGCTGGCCATTCATGCCGGCAGCCGCCCCGACCCCGCCACCGGCGCGCGCCAGACACCGATTTACCAGACCACGGCCTACGTTTTCCGCGACGCAGACCACGCGGCGGCGCTATTCAACCTTCAGGAAGTCGGGTTCATCTATTCGCGCCTGACGAACCCCACGGTGGCGGTTCTGCAGGAACGGGTCGCGACGCTGGAAGGCGGCGTCGGTGCGGTTTGCTGCTCTTCGGGTCACGCGGCACAGATCATGGCGCTGTTCCCGCTGATGGGGCCGGGCAAGAACGTCGTGGTCTCCACCCGTCTTTACGGTGGGACGGTCACGCAGTTCTCCCAGACGATCAAACGCTTTGGGTGGTCGGCGACGTTCGTGGACACCGATGACCTCGACGCGGTGAAGGCCGCGATCGACGACGACACCCGGGCGATTTTCTGCGAGTCGATCGCCAATCCCGGCGGCTATGTCTCGGACATCCCGGCGCTCGCAGAGGTGGCGGATGCCGCCGGTCTGCCGCTCATCGTCGACAACACTTCGGCGACGCCGTACCTCTGCCGCCCGATCGAAATGGGCGCCACACTGGTGGTGCATTCGCTGACGAAGTACCTGACGGGCAATGGCACCGTGACCGGCGGCGTCGTCGTGGACAGCGGGAAATTCGACTGGTCGGCCTCCGACAAGTTCCCGTCGCTGAGCGAGCCGGAGCCAGCCTATCACGGGCTGAAGTTCCACGAGACCTTTGGCCCGCTGGCCTTCACCTTCCATGGCATCGCAATCGGCCTGCGTGACCTCGGCATGACGCTGAACCCGCAGGCGGCGCATTACACGCTGATGGGGATCGAGACGCTGGCCCTGCGCATGGACCGGCACGTGGAAAACGCGGAGAAGATCGCGACATGGCTCGAAACCCACGACGCGGTCGAGAAGGTGACGTACGCGGGCCTGCCCTCGTCGCCTTACAGGGATCGGATGGCCAAGGTCTGCCCCAAGGGCGCAGGCGCGCTCTTTACCGTCGCGCTCAAGGGCGGGTTCGAGGCCTGCGTGAAGTTCGTCGACAACCTCGAGATCTTTTCCCACGTTGCCAACCTCGGTGACACGCGCAGCCTTGTCATCCACTCGGCCTCGACGACCCACCGCCAACTCACGGTGGAGCAGCAGGTTGCCGCCGGCGCGGCGCCGAACGTGGTGCGCCTGTCGATCGGTATCGAAGACGCCAACGACCTGATCGCAGACCTCGACCAGGCGCTGACAAAGGCCAATTCCTGACGGAATTCGTGCCCACGTCCGACAATTTGACCAAATGGTCAGGAATCCCCCACTTACCCGGTGGGGGATTTTCATGACACGGTTCGCTTGACCCAAAGGTAACCGTTCCGGGGGAGAGCGACATGACGACACCGAACATCAAGCTACCGCCGCACCTGCGCCAGCCAACCGAGCCGTCCCGCACGCCGGACCCGGACCCCGAGCCGGCAGCAGTGCAAGAGGCGGTGCCTGTCTTCGATCCGTCGACACCGCTCCCGGTTTTCGACCCGGACGCCGTCACGGTGACCACGCCGCTCGGCTCTGTCACCTGCCCGCCGGGCCGGTTGAAGCTGAACCTTCTGCACGGCGGGATGCCGAAGCGCGGCGGTCAGTCCGACAGCTGATAGGTCATCGAGACCGTCGCCGAGAGGCCAACCTCGCCGCCGGCCAGCGGCACGCCCCCTGCCCGCGATTCGGCAAATTCGGCGAGCGCCATGGGCCGGTCCTGCCCCTGTTCGCTCATCATCAGGATCGAACCAAGCTGCGCCCCCGCCGCCTCGGACAACTCGGCCGCCTTGGCCATGGCCCGCGCAACCGCCAGACGGCGCGCCTCGACCATCAGCGGTTCCGGATCGGCGATGGTAAAGCGCAACCCCGACAAACGATTGGCTCCGTCGCCGACCACGGTGTCGAGGATCTCCCCCAGCCGATCGAGGTCCCGGACCCGCACGGTCAGCACAGTTTCCGCCCGGTATCCGGCCACCTGCGCCTGTCCGCGCGAAGAATTCTCGTAAATTGGTTGCAGGTTCAGCGCGGCGGTCTGCATGTCCTCCGGCGCAACTCCAAGGGCGGACAGACGGCCAATGACCGCCTCTGCCCCGGTGTTCATGGCCGTCAGGGCGGCGCGCGCTTCGCGGTCCTGATGGCCGACCCCGACCGACACCACCGCCATGTCCGGCGCGGACGATACCGTCGCGGTCGCGGATACGGCCAACTGGCCATTGGTCTGGGCCGGGCCGGCGGTCGCAAGAAGTGAGAAGGCAAGGGCAACAAGGGCTGTTCGGAACATGCGAAGTCCTTTCTGATCAGTGTCACGGCAACGATATACAACTCTGACGCAGCTGCACCGCCGATCCTTGGGACAGATTCGACGCTTTCAGGTCTCGGCGAGCGTTTGCGCGGTCCTCCGCCGAGTGCTAACAAGGCTTCATCCCCCCGCAGCGGGATGCTAAAGGCCGAGCATGAAACCCGATTTCACCCTGGCACTGTCGTCAGAGACTATTCAGCTATTGCACCGCGTCGAAAGCGGCTGGCATCTCATCGGCCAGGTCAAGGTGTCCGAACCCGATATGGTGGGAAATCTCGCGGCACTCCGGGCGCGGGCCCTCGGGCTTGGCAATGGCGCGCCATTTGGGACCAAGCTTCTGATCCCGAACGAACAAATCCGCTACCTCGCGCTCGACACGACACGCGCCACCGAAGATGATGTGCGCCAGGCCCTGCAGGGGGCCACGCCCTATTCGGTGGATGATCTGGTCTATGATTTCGTCACCGGCGGCGGGCGCACCTATATCGCGGCGGCCGCGCGCCAGACCCTCGCGGAAGCCGAAGCTTTCGCCGTCTCGCACAAACTGGCTCCGTTGTCGTTCTGCGCCTCGCCGGAACCCTTCACCTACCTCGGCGAGGTGTTCTTTGGCCCCACGCGGGCGTCGCGCGACATTCTGCCGTTTGGCACCTTCATCGACCGCGACCCGCAACCCGTCACGATCACCGGCAGCCTCGACGGTCAGGAGGTGACAGAAACGGTGCCACCCCGTGCCGTGGTGCCGCCGGTCCTGTCGGTCATGGCGGTGACAGCCGCGGGACCCGACCAGCACGGGGCCAAGATCGGTGCGGCGGATGTCGCCGAGGCCGCGTCGACGGAACAGCCCGCTGCTCCACCCACCGAAGAGGCCGCGTCGCCGGAGACCGAAATCGCCGAAGAGGAGCCGGTCGAGGAGGCCCCTGCAGATACCGACGCCGATGCCGAGACCACCGATGCCGCCAGGGAACCGGAGCTTGCGGAGACGGCCGAGGCGCCGCCGCGCGACGGGCTGACCCTGATGCCCATTGAAGGGTTGGACACGATCAGCGGCGATGCGGGCATGGATCACCGCCCGGACTACGCGGACGGGGCAGAGGTTCCGCCCAAACCCGTCACGCACCCCCCGCGCCCGGTCAAGATCGACGCCACGCCGGAACCCGTCGCCGAAGCCGCCCCGACGGAGGCTGACGCGGATGCCGACAGCGGGACGCTCTTTGCCGCCCAACCCGCCATGGCGTCGCCCGCCGAGGCCGATGGGCCGGCCCCGGGCTTTGCCACGCGCCGGGACCCGACCAACCCACCCAAAGTCTCTGCTCCAGCACCGGTCGCGGCCGCGCCGGAGGCGCCTGTCTCTGACGGTTCGTCCGGTTTCGCGACCCGGCGTGATCCGACCGACCCGCCCCGCGCCAACGGTGTTGACGCCGGCGCCGCGCCCGCCGTGGGTTTCGCCAGCCGCCGCGAGCCAACCTTTCCGCCGCGATCAGCCGGCGCGCCAGAAACGGCCTTGCCGCCGGAGCCACCACTTGTGGCGCCGGCAGCCGTGCCATCCCCGGTGCCGGTTGCGGACCCCCCCGCCAACCCGGACGCCACCGTCCTTGGTCAGGCATTGCCCATTCCGGTCCCGCCCGAAGCCAACAGCGAAAAGACCGTCGTGGGCGCGCCGCTTCCCGCTGCCCCGTCTCTGGCCGTGCCCCAGGCCGAAGAGATGCTGGGCAGGGACGATGCGCCGGTTGTGACTGCGGGCAGCCTGCCGGGCGGCCCGGCGCCGAGTCTCAGGGCCGACACACGGACCTCTCAGCGGGAGTCGGACAGCCGGAGGAGCGGCTTCTTTTCCCGCCGCCGCAAGGATCGCGACGCGGCAGAATCAACGGCAGCCAGCCACCCAATCGATCCGGATGCGGCGCCAAAGGTTGGTGGCAAACCAAGGTTTCTCGGCCTCATCCTGACCGTCCTTCTGCTGATCTTCATGGCCGCCGTTGCAGCCATGGCCGCCTTCCGGGAAGACGCGATCGCGTGGCTCTTTGGTCGCTCCGCCCCCGAGGAAACACTTGTGGCGGTGGCACCGGAGCCAACCCCCGAACCGGAGCCGGAGTTCGCGCCGGTGATCGGCGATACCGCCGCCCCGACCCTCGCAGGCGTCGCCGCCGAGCCACCCGCGAGCGCGCTGCCCTCGCTTCCCGGGGCCTCCCGGGCACCCGTGACGTCGGGCCCGGGCGACGGACTGCTCACCGCGCCTTCGGCCGACACTGTCCCGAACCACGATCCCGTGAGCGCGGCCCGGACCCAGCGCCTGACCCGCGCGCCGCTTGGTCAGGTCCTGACCCCGGACGAAGCGCAGCGGATCTATGCCGCCACCGGCGTCTGGCAACGCGCCCCGCGCCTGCCGGTGACGCCGCGCCTGACCTCGCTTGACGGATTTTCGCCAGCTTCGGCCCTGACATCGCCCGCGCGACCACAAATGGCGGCGCTGCCGGGCAGCGGTGGGTTCGAGACCGACAAGGTGATCCTCGCGCAGCGCAATCCGCCACCGCCGGGGATCGACTTCCCCCGCGACGAACGGGGCTTCATCCTCGCCACGCCCGAGGGCACGGTGATGCCGGACGGCCTCGTGATCTACGCGGGCGTGCCTCCCCTGCAGCCGCCGGTTCGGGGTGGGCTGCCCGAAGACCGCCCGCCGGACGTCCTCGTGGATCAGGACGGCCTGCTTGTTCTGGCCGGGTCGCCACCGGTTGCGCCGCCGGTGCGCGCCGCAGCGGCCCGGGTCGCCGTGCAGCAGACGGACGAGGGGCCCGCCTCCGAAACCGAGACCGAAGCGAGCGACGGCCTCAACGTCGTCGCCGGTTCTCCGCCTGTCCTGCCTCCGGTGCGAACCGGACAGCCGGACGCACTCGCGGCCGAAGTCCCCGTCGACGGCGCCGAAACTCCGACCACCGGGACATTGGCCCTTGACGCCACCGATCCCGCCGCCGGGTCCGAATTGCCCGACGGCGTGATTGCCGCGCGCGACGGCCTTCTGGTTCTGGCCGGTGCACCGCCCCTGTTGCCACCGGCGCGCGCACCGCTGCCCGAGGTTGCGGCAGTGCCTTCTGCGCCGGAGGTCACGCCCGAGGCAGAGACGACAGCGGTCGACGCGCCCGTTGCGGCGCCGGTCGAAGACGGGGTGATCATCTCCTCCGATGATCTGATCGTTCTGGCCGGTGCACCGCCGCTGGCTCCGCCTGTCCGCGACGCCGCGGTGATCTCTGTTGCGACCGCACCGGATGGCCGCGCGGCCCTGACCTACTCCGATGACCTTGTGGTGCTGGCCGGCGCGCCGCCACTGACCCCGCCCCGTCGTCCCGGACCGGGCGCGGCGAATGCCGCCTCGGCGGCGGTGCCGGGCGATGCCGCAGCCAACGTGGCCAGCACACCGACAGACGATGACCTCGCGAGCCGGGCCGAGACAGTCCCCACAGATCTGATCGAAACAGCCTTGCCGCTCGCGCCGGATGGGCTTGCTCTCGCGGCGTTCCGACCGAACGCCCGCCCCGTCGGCCTGCAAATACCCGTCGGCGCGCTTTTGCGGCCCGACCCGGCCCTGTCGGGTTTCCGCCCGGTTCTGCGGCCCGCCGGGCTGGCTCCGCCTGCAGCGGCGCCTCAGCCCGATACGGAACCCGACCAGGCCGCCAACCAGGCCCCGGACCCGAATGCCGCCCTGGCAGCCGCGATCGCAAATGCCGTCGAAACAGCCGCGGCGGAGGCGACCCCCAGGATCGTCGACGCTACCCGGCAGGCGGTGCCGGTGTCGGCGCGCCCCGATGCGCGGCCCCGCAACTTTGCCCGCGTCGTTCAGCAGGCCCGCGCCAATCAGGAACGCGCCGCGGCCCGGCAACAGCAACAACAGCAGGCCGCCGCCGTGCCTCGCGCCGCTGCGGCGCAACCCACCGCACCGTCCACCGGCAGCGTCGCTGCAGCGGCCACGATAGAGCACGCAATCAACCTGCGCCAGATCAGCCTCATCGGCGTTTATGGCGACGCCTCTAACCGCCGTGCGCTGGTCCGCCTGGACAATGGCCGCTACGTCGTGGTCAGCGTCGGGGATCGGTTGGATGGCGGCCGCGTCACGGCCATCGGCGAGAGCTTTGTCGATTATACCCGGCGGAGCCGGACATCCCGGCTGGAGATGCCTGCTGGCTAGCCACCGGGCAAGCGCCGCGCAAACGACACGACCGGAAATTGCAAACCGAGCTTTGCCAAGCGCCCTGAGCGCGGCATGATGGGGTCATGCAGGAGTTCCTCTTTTCCGCGGTGATCTACCTTGGCGCTGCGGTGCTTGCCGTGCCCTTGGCCGCGCGCCTGGGGCTCGGGTCCGTTCTGGGCTATCTTCTTGCCGGGATCGCGATTGCCTTTATCCCGGGGATTGGTGCGGAAACCGAGGAACTGCAACACTTTGCGGAGTTCGGGGTCGTGATGATGCTGTTCATCATCGGCCTGGAACTCGACCCCCGTGCGCTGTGGAACATGCGCGACAGGCTGGTGGGGCTGGGCGGGTTGCAGATCGGGGTGACGATGCTGGCGATAACGGCGGCGGCGCTGGCCCTTGGACAACCGCTTCAGACCGCCATCGCCATCGGGATGATCTTTGCGCTGTCATCAACCGCCATTGTCCTGCAGACGCTCAGCGAAAAGGGGTTGATGCAGACCGGCGGGGGGCGTTCCGTGTTTTCGGTCCTCCTGGCGCAGGACATTGCGGTGATCCCGATGCTGGCGGTGCTGCCGCTTCTGGCGGTCACCAGCCTCGTGACCGCGAACGAAGACGGCTCCCTGTCCCGGATCGGAGACCAAGCAGACGACCACGCCCAGGCAATCAGCCTTGTGGATGGTCTGCCCGCGTGGGGTGTGACACTTGTCACCATCGGCGCCGTGGTCGCGGTGGTTCTGGTCGGAATCTACTTCACCCGGCCCGTCTTTCGCTACATTCACCAGGCCCGGCTGCGCGAGATGTACACGGCGCTTGCGCTCCTGATGGTGATCGGCACGGCGGTCCTGATGAACCTCGTGGGGCTCTCGCCGGCCCTTGGGACGTTCCTTGCCGGCGTGGTTCTGGCCAATACCGAGTTCCGCCACGAACTGGAGAGCGACCTGGAGCCGTTCAAGGGCCTGCTCCTCGGTCTCTTCTTCATCACCGTTGGCGCCGGGATCGACCGGACATTGTTCCTTTCAATGCCGCTCACTCTCATCGGCCTCACGCTGAGCGTGATTCTGATCAAGGGTTCGATCCTCTATCTCCTCGCAGGGGCGTTCCGGATCCGGGGTCGCAATCGTTGGCTGTTCACTCTGGGGCTCGCACAGGCGGGGGAATTCGGCTTCGTGCTCGTCGCGTTTTCGGTGCAGCAATCGGTGCTGGGCGAGAGGCTCGGCGCGATCATTCTGATGGTCGTGGCGCTGACGATGCTGATCACACCGCTTCTG
>CAYMMT010000127.1:0-8227 GCA_964391555.1 uncultured Rhodobacterales bacterium | reverse complement strand
CCGGCACGTGAAAGCGGGTCACGTTGTCCTCTACGTCCAACTGTTGGTACCCCATGAACTTCAGGAGTTCCGCCGAGGCCCCGCTGTCCTTCAACCGCATGTCAGCGGAATGGAACCCGCGGATCGCCATTTCGTCAGAAACACCACCCCCGGTCCAGGGGGCGCGGTTGTCCTCCTTTTCGACCAGGGCGAAGTGCTCTCCATCAGGGCCCTCGAACAGCAATCGGATCTCGCCAAACCGCGTGTCTGTCGCGCTCCTGATGTCAAATGTCGCCAGCCGTTCGGCCCAGGCGGTTGAGGTGCCAGCGGGGATCGTGAAGGAGGTCCGCCCGACCTCACCTGTGCCCAGCTTGCCGCGGCCCGCGTTGGGAAACGGAAAGTAGGTCATCACGGTGCCGGGGCTGCCGGCCTCGTCACCGTAATAGAGGTGATAGACGTCGGGCGCGTCGAAGTTGACGGTCTTTTTCACCCGCCGCAGGCCCAGCACGTTGGTGAAGAACGCGTTGTTCTCGCGGGCCGAAGAGGCCAGCGACGTGACATGGTGAAGGCCTTTGATTTGCTGAAGCATTTGTCTGATCCCTGGTTGATCACTCTGATGTCAGAAATAGCGGATCATCATGTGCACAAAAGTCGAATCTGCAGACAGATTCTGTGCAATATTGCACTTGAGTGGTCCTACCGCGCGCGGATCGCTTCAGCCGCCGCAAAGGCGGACGACCAGGCCCACTGAAAGTTGTAGCCCCCCAGCCACCCTGTGACATCCACCGCCTCGCCAATGGCAAACAGGCCCGGCACCGCCTTGGCCTCCATGGTCCGGGACGACAGCCCGCTCGTTGCGATCCCGCCCAGGGTGACCTCCGCCGTGCGGTACCCCTCGGTCCCCGTGGGGCGGACCTCCCACTTGTGCAACCCGTCGCAGAGCGCGCCAAGCCGTTTGTCCGACCAGTCCGCCAGGTTGCCCGACAAGTCCATCCCCTGCCCCAAATGCCCAACCAGCCGATCCGGCAGCGCGTAGCCAAGATGGGTGGTCAGGGATTTGCGGCCGTGCTGTTGCCGGGCCGTTTTCAGGTCTTTGAACAGGGACGTACCGGGACAGAGATCAATCGTCACGGTCTCTCCCTCCATCCAGTAATTCGAAACCTGCAAGAGCGCAGGACCGCTCAAGCCGCGGTGCGTGAAGAGAAGAGCCTCGTCAAAAGCGGGCCCCCGCGCCGCCCTGGCGCGAACGGGGAGCGAGACGCCGGTAATCTCCGCAAACTGGGTACGGTCAAAGGCAAATGGAACCAGTCCGGCCCGTGTCGCCGTCACCTCGAGACCGAACTGGCGTGCGATGTCATAGGCGAGTCCCGTTGCGCCCATCTTCGGGATCGACTTGCCACCAGTGGCGAGGACCAGCGCCCGTGCATTGACGACCTCTCGGCGCCCATCCCGGTCGAGCGTCACCCGGAACCGCTCGCCGTCATGGGCCACGTCTCCGACGGATGTCCGCAGCCGGATGGTCGCCCCGGCCCGTGCGCATTCGGCCAGCAGCATATCGATGATCGCCTGGGATTTGCCGTCGCAAAACAGTTGGCCCAGAGTCTTTTCATGCCAACCGATCCCGTGCCGGTCCACGAGATCGATGAAATCCCACTGCGTGTGCCGCGCGAGCGCCGATTTGCAGAAATGCGGGTTCTCGGAGAGAAATGCCGCGGGCTCGGAACGAAGGTTCGTGAAGTTGCACCTCCCGCCTCCGGAGATGCGGATTTTTTCCCCCGGACGCTTGGCGTGGTCGATCACCAAGGTTCCCGGCGGCAACTGCGCCGCGCAATAGAGTCCGGCAGCCCCGGCCCCGAGGATCAGAGTATCGACGTTCATCAGGACTGCCTGCCGTTCGGGGCGGGGCTTGGCAAGGCCCACGGAAAATCCTTCAGAATTTTCGTAGAATCTGACGAAAACCTCGGGTAGACTTCTCTACAGACCCGGCAAACGGGCATGTGTTCGAGGCAGACGGCGGTACTTCCATGACGGAAATGGTCTATGGCGCGGCTCCTGCGCCAGTTGTCGACCCCATTTTGCCACGCTGGTGGCGCACCATTGATCGGTGGACGATGTCTTGCATCCTGTGCCTCTTTGGCATCGGGTTGCTGCTCGGCTTCGCCGCCTCGCCACCACTGGCCGCAGAGAACGGGCTCGAGCCATTTTACTACGTCATCCGGCAGGCGGCGTTCGGCGGACTGGCACTGATCGCAATGTTCATCACATCGATGATGCCACCGGTTCTGGTGCGGCGACTGGCCGTGCTGGGCTTTGTTGTGGCCTTTGTGGCGGTGGTGTTCCTGCCGATATTCGGAACGGACTACGGCAAAGGCGCGGTCCGCTGGTATTCTCTGGGCTTCGCCTCCCTTCAGCCCTCCGAATTCCTCAAACCCGGCTTCGTCGTCGTCGCAGCCTGGTTCATTGCGGCCAGCCACGAGGTCGGCGGCCCTCCGGGCAAGAGCTATTCATTTGTCCTTGCCCTGGTCATCGTCAGCTTCCTTGCCTTGCAGCCCGACTTCGGCCAAGCGGCGCTGATCCTCTTCGCCTGGAGCGTGATGTATTTCATCGCCGGCGCGCCACTGACGCTGCTGCTGATCCTTGCGGGGCTCGTGGTCTTCGCCGGCACGGTCGCCTATTCGAAATCCGAACACTTCGCGCGTCGAATTGACGGATTTCTCAATCCCGAGATCGATCCAACCACACAGCTTGGCTACGCGACCAACGCCATCCGGGAAGGTGGATTCTTTGGTGTCGGCGTGGGTGAGGGACAAGTGAAATGGTCCCTGCCCGATGCCCATACAGATTTTATTATCGCGGTGGCGGCTGAGGAATACGGTCTCCTCCTCGTTATGGTCATCATTGGCCTCTACATTACAATCGTCGTGCGCAGCCTCGTGCGTCTGATGCGGGAACGGGATATCTTCATTCGCCTCGCCGGTACCGGTCTGGTCAGTTCCTTTGGCGTTCAGGCGATGATCAACATGGGCGTTGCCGTGCGCCTCCTGCCCGCCAAAGGCATGACCCTGCCCTTTGTCAGCTACGGAGGCTCGTCTCTCATAGCGGGCGGCATCGCCGTCGGCATGCTGCTCGCCTTCACCCGCGTGCGACCTCAGGGCGAGATTGGCGATATCTTCCAGAGGCGCGGGCCGTGAGCCGGACCGGGCAGACCGATGTCCCGCGGCGCGGCCTTTCGGTTCGGGGGCCTGCACCCGGGGAGTGCCGATGGCACGCCTGATCGTCATCGCAGCCGGGGGGACCGGCGGGCATATGTTCCCTGCTCAGGCATTGGCCGAAGCAATGCTCGCGCGCGGCTGGCGCGTTCGCCTGTCCACCGACGAGCGCGGCGCGCGGTATGCGGGCGGATTTCCCGACGCGGTGGAAATCGTCACCACGCGGTCGGCGACCTTTTCCCGCGGCAATGCTCCGGCCAAGTTGCTCGTGCCGTTCCGCATAGCGTTCGGCCTTCTTGGCACCACACTCCGGATGGTACTGAACAGGCCCGCAGTCGTGGTCGGCTTTGGCGGATACCCGACCATCCCGGCACTTGGTGCGGCATGGGTTCTGCGCCTCCCCCGGATGATCCACGAACAGAACGGTGTCCTCGGCCGCGTCAACACGGCCTTCGCCAAGCGCGTCAGCAAGGTGGCGTGCGGCACATGGCCCACGAAACTGCCCGATGGTGCCGATGGTCTGCACACCGGAAACCCGGTCCGATCCGCGATCCTGGCGGAGGCGGGCGCGCCCTACGTGCCTGCAACCGACGGCGACGTGCGCCTGCTCGTCATCGGCGGGTCCCAGGGCGCGCGCATCCTGTCGGATGTCGTGCCGCCTGCCGTCGCCGCCCTGCCGGTCCAGCTTCAGGCCCGGTTGAAGGTCGCCCATCAGGCGCGTGGCGAAGATGAGGCCCGGGTCCGCCACTTCTACGCAGAAAACAACATCGCGGCAGAGGTCCAGCCGTTCTTCAAGGACATCCCCGACCGGATGCGCGACGCGCATCTCGTGATCTCGCGCGCGGGGGCCTCCTCCATCGCCGATCTCACCGTGATCGGCCGCCCCGCGATCCTGATCCCCTACGCAGCCGCGACCGGCAACCATCAGGCCGCCAACGCGAAACCTCTGGCCGAGGCCGGCGGTGCCGTGGTCCTGACCGAGGACAAACTGACACAAGAGGCCCTGACCGACCGTCTCGCCACGTTGCTTGGCGTGCCGCAGGCGGCCAGCAAGATGGCCGCGAACATGCTCAAATGCGGCACCCCCGACGCAACGGAGCGACTTGTAAATCTGGTCGAAGGGTTGGCAGAGAGCAAAAGGTGAAACGATGCATGACGGAAGCCTTGCCATGATGGCCGCAACAAAACTCCCGCTCGATGTCGGCCCGATCCACTTTGTGGGCATCGGCGGCATCGGAATGTCGGGTATCGCCGAAGTGCTGCTCAACCACGGCTACGTCGTGCAGGGCTCGGACCAGAAATCGACCGCGATCACCCAGCGCCTCGCTCGCCTTGGGGCCCATATCTTCGAAGGCCAGCGGGCCGAGAACCTGGCCGAGGCCGAAGTCGTTGTGATCTCGAGCGCCATCAAACCCGGCAACCCGGAACTGGACGAGGCGCGGGCCAGGGGCCTGCCCGTCGTGCGCCGGGCCGAGATGCTTGCCGAATTGATGCGCCTGAAATCCAACGTGGCCGTCGCCGGGACCCACGGCAAGACAACAACCACCACGATGGTTGCCGCCTTGCTCGACGGCGGCGATTTCGATCCAACCGTGGTCAATGGTGGCATTATCCATGCCTATGGCTCCAACGCCCGCGTGGGCGAGGGCGAATGGATGGTCGTGGAGGCAGACGAGAGCGACGGCACCTTCAATCGCCTGCCCGCCACCATCGCCATCGTGACCAATATCGATCCGGAACACATGGAGCATTGGGGCACGGTCGAAAACCTGCATCAGGGTTTCTACGAGTTCGTATCTGGCATCCCGTTTTATGGCCTTGCCGTCTGCTGCACGGACGACGCCGCGGTTCAGGCGCTTGTGGCCCGGATCACCGACAGGCGCGTCGTGACCTGCGGGTTCAACGCTCAGGCCGACGTGCGCGCGGTGAACCTGACTTTCGAGAAAGGCGTCGCCCGTTTCGATATCGCGCTGCAGGCCGAGGGAGTGGTCATCGAAGACTGCCGCCTACCAATGACCGGAGAGCACAACGTCTCCAACGCGCTCGCCGCCGTGGCCGTGGCCCGGCATCTGGGTATGAAGAAGGCGGAAATCCGTACCGCGCTGGCGGAATTCAAAGGCGTTAACCGTCGCTTTACGAAAGTAGGCGAGGTCGGTGACGTGACAATCATCGATGACTACGGCCACCACCCGACGGAAATTGCCGCGACGCTGAAGGCCGCGCGCCAAGCGTCCGAGGGGCGGGTCATCGCTGTTCACCAGCCGCACCGCTATACCCGCCTCCACGACCATTTCGACGCCTTCTGCGCCTGCTTCAACGAGGCCGATGTGGTTGCCATCGCCGAAGTTTTTGCCGCCGGCGAGGAGCCCATCGAAGGCGCGACCCGCGACGACCTCGTCGCCGGACTCATCCGGGCCGGGCACCGCGACGCCCGCGCCCTCACCGACCAGGCCGACCTCACCCGCCTTGTCCGTGAACAGGCCCAATCGGGCGACATGGTCGTCTGCCTCGGCGCCGGCACCATCAGCGCATGGGCAAACCAGCTGCCGGAGCAATTGAAGGGGTAATCTGTTGAGCTGGCTCTGGGTCATCATCGCTGTCGTAGTCGGCACCGCCGTTCTTGGGGCGATCCGGCATATCCGATTGTTCTTCTGGGCGTTCTTCGTGGCGGCGGGGGTGCTGTTGTTCCTGCACATGCAGACCAACCCGCAAGAAGGCGGCGCGGCGCTGGCGGCACTGGGCGGCGGTCTCGCGCTCCGGTCCCGGGTTCGGCGTCTTCTGGGTGCGTTCGTATGAGCTGGGCCTGGATAGCGGCCTGTCTCTGGGTCTTGGCCGCGGCAGCAACCGCGATGTTGCCGATGAAGCGACAATATGCGCCAGGCCTCACGCTCCTCCTCATCGCCCCCGTCCTGATCGTCTGGCTGGGGGCAACCTACGGCTGGTGGGTCTCAGCCCTCGCGGGTCTCGCCTTCATTTCCATGTTCCGCCACCCGCTGCGCTATCTGATTGGTCGCGCCATGGGTGAGAAGCCGGAGGTCCCGAGATGACCCCTTCCCTCATATTCGCGCTTGTCTGGCTGATTGCGGCCAATGTCGCCGGGATGATCCCCAGCCGGGATCAACACTGGTCCCGGGCCTACGCCCTCATTGCCGTGGGGATACCCCTGCTCGGGTGGGTAACCTATGAGAACGGCCCGCTGATCGGCTTGCTCTGCCTCGCTGCGGGGGTGAGTGTCCTGCGCTGGCCGGTGATCTACCTCGGCCGCTGGATGCGGCGTGTGGTGGGCCGCCAAGAGGACCTTTGAACCCTGCCCCCGGGGGCCGGAATCCGAAGACCGGCCCTTGCGGCTTGAGAACTACCGCCCGCCTCGGCCACACTGGCCCCTGCCGGACCCTCGAACCGGACCCGCCAGCGGAGAAGGAAAACCAATGATCTACGTCATCCCGGCGATTGCCGCGGCCCTCGGCCTGACCGCCGGATGGACCACCGCATTCGACCGCAAGTGGTTCATGTTCTGGGCGCTGGTCCTTGTGTTGGTTGCGATCGGCGGCCTGCTCCTCGTTGCAGGTCAACGGTCACAGGGTTGGGACGGCGTCGGATATGCGATCTGGCTGTTTCTGGGCGTGATGCCGTGCCTGCTCGGGGTGTTGGCCGGCGGCCTCATCGGTATCCTGCGCCGCCGGGCACAGGAGCGGCGGGCCGAGGCCGCGCAGCACCCATGACGCCGCCACTGGCGGGTCGCGGCGGGACAGGCTAGGCAAGCCCCATGACCCAGCTTCCCGCGACCCGAGGCCCCCTGACACCAAATCGTCCTCTGGCTGATCTGACGTGGCTGCGCGTCGGCGGTCCGGCGGACTGGTTGTTCCAGCCGGCCGATGCAGAGGATCTCGCCGCTTTCCTGTCCGCGCTCGACCCTGCCGTCCCGGTGTTCCCGATGGGCGTGGGCTCCAACCTGATCGTGCGGGACGGCGGCGTGGAGGGCGTGGTGGTCCGTCTCTCGCCACGTGCCTTCGGCCAGATCGAAATCTCGGGCGATACCGTCACTGCAGGTGCCGCCGCTCTGGACGCCCGAGTCGCGCGGACCGCCGCCGAGGCTGGCCGCGACCTCACCTTTTTGCGCACGATCCCGGGATCGATCGGCGGTGCCGTGCGGATGAATGCCGGTTGCTACGGCAGCTACATGGCCGACGTACTCGAAAGTGTCGAGGTCATCCGACGCGACGGGGAACGCGAGACCATTGCCGCCACTGACCTGTCGCTCGCCTATCGTTCGTCGACCATGCCCGCGGGAACCGTCATCCTGTCCGCCCGGATGCGCGCGCCTTCCGGCGATCCCGAGGCGCTGTTGTCGCGGATGGAGGCGCAACTTGCCAAGCGAGACGAAACCCAGCCGACCAGGGACCGCACCGCCGGGTCCACGTTCCGCAACCCCGTTGGCCACAGTTCGACCGGGGCAGAGGACGACAGCCACGAACTCAAGGCCTGGAAGGTGATCGACGATGCGGGATTGCGCGGCTTTTCGCTCGGCGGGGCGGTGATGAACACGAAACATCCCAACTTCCTGACCAACGCGGGCGGTGCCACGGCCGAGGACCTCGAATCCCTAGGGGAAGAGGTGCGAAAGAGGGTTTACGCAACATCTGGCATAACGCTAGAATGGGAGATCATGAGGGTCGGCAAACCGGCCCCTGACAAATCATAATCGATCGGGGTCGCGCAGGCAGGTTTTGCACCCCGGACGCATGGGCCGAAAAACGGCCCGCGGATGACGAGGCGGGTGACAATGTCGGGCGGACAGTTCCGCAAGGTTGCAGTTGTGATGGGCGGTCCTTCGGCCGAACGCGATGTCTCGCTGTCGACGGGTCGCGAGTGCGCCGCGGCGCTGCGCGAGGCCGGCTACGACGTCACCGAAATCGACGCTGGTCCAACACTCGTGGAAGATCTCAAGGCCGCGGCGCCCGATGCCGTCTTCAACGCGCTACATGGCCGTTGGGGCGAGGACGGCTGCGTCCAGGGCATCTTTGAATGGCTGGGCATGC
>CAYMMT010000126.1:2054-8262 GCA_964391555.1 uncultured Rhodobacterales bacterium | reverse complement strand
GTCCGCGAACCGGACATTGGTTAGGTGCGGCTCGTCCGTTTTGTCCGTTGGACTTGCAGGTCGTTTCGCAAGCTCACAGGGGGCCCGCCGAAAGGAGCCCGGTGTGGACGGCGGTGCCGCCCGCGATCACGCCCGGGGCGCGGGGGTCGGGGGTGTTGAAGGTGAGGGGCTTGCCCTTGGGGTCGGTCGTGGTGCCGGTGGCCTCGGTGATGATGAGCGCACCCGCGGCGATGTCCCAGTGCCAGGCGGGGCGCAGGGTGAGCATCGCGTCAAAGCGGCCCGACGCCACGAGGCACATGCGGTAGGCCAGCGAGGAGCGGAAGTGGCGCTCGACCGGGGGGACGCCGTTTGGCCATCGGCGGGCATCCATGTTGGGCCGGGTGGCGAGGACGGTGGCGCCGGTGAGGTCCGTGCGGGCACTGACGGTGAGGGGCACGCCGTTCTGGTGGGCTCCGGCCCCGGCGGCGGCGGTGTAGGTCCTCTCGAGCGCGGGCATGTGCACCACGGCGGCGATCGGCTGGCCGTCCCGGACCAGCGCCAGGGACAGGCCCCAGGCGCGGGCGCCCTCGATGAAGGCGCGGGTGCCGTCGATGGGATCGACGACAAAGACGTCGCGCGCGGTGAGGCGATCGGGCGTGTCGGGGGTCTCCTCGGACAGCCAGGCGGTGCCGGGGCGGGCGGCGGTCAGGGTCTCGCGCAGGTAGGCGTCGACCTCCAGGTCCGCCTCGGTCACGGGACCGGCGCCCGCGTCCTTGTCCCAGACCCTCGGGGCGTTCCGGAAGTGGCTCAGCGCGATGTCCCCGGCGGCCTCGGCGGTCCGTTGGAGGAGGGCGAGGTCAGCTTCCGGCAAGGGTCATCCCGTCGATGAGGATGGAGGGCACAACCCGGCTCAGGTGGCCACGGGCGTCGTTCGCGGGCTGGATGCGCAGGAGCATCTCGCGGAGGTTGCCCGCGATGGTGCATTCGTTGACGGGGTAGGCGATTTCGCCGTTTTCGACCCAGAGGCCGGAGGCGCCGCGGGAATAGTCGCCGGTGTTGGGGTTGATCGTGGAGCCGATCATGGAGGTCACGATCAGGCCCGTGCCCATGTCGGCGATCAGGTCGGCGCGGGTCCGGTCGGACTGCGTGAGCGCGAGGTTGGAGACCCCCGGCGAGGGCGGCGCGCCGGTGCCACGGCTGGCGCTGGCGGTGCTCTGCATGCCGAGTTTGCGCGCGGTGGCGAGGTCAAGGGTCCAGCCGGTCAGCCGCCCGTCATCGACGATGGCGCGCCGGGCGGTGGGCAGGCCCTCGGCATCGAAGGGGCGGGAGCCGGGGATGCGGGGGCGGTGAGGGTCCTCGATCAGGGACAGCCCCTCGGGCAGGACCTGCGCGCCCAGGGCGTCGCGCAACCACGATGAGCCCCGGGCAATCATCGTCCCGTTCACCGCCGCGACAAGGTGGCCGACCAGCGACGAGGCGACGCGTTCGTCGAAAAGCACGGGATAGGTACCGGTGGCGGGCTTGCGGGCGCCATGGCGTTCGACCGCGCGGTCGCCGGCGATCCGGCCGATCTCTGCCGCGTCGCGGAGATCGGACTGGTAAACGCGGCTGTCATAGTCGTAATCGCGCTCCATCCCCGTGCCTTCGCCGGAAATCGCGACGCAGGAAATCGTGCGGTCGGTTCGGGCGTAGCCTTGGGAAAAGCCGTTGGTCGCGGCAAGGTGCAACCGGCGCGCGCCATAGGCGGCGGATGCCGACTGGACCTGCGTGACGCCCGCCACCCGCGCCGCGGCGGCCTCGGCGGCCAGCGCATCGGCCTGCAGGGCCTCGGGGTCGGGTTCCGCCGTCGCGTCGGCGAGGTCGAGATCGGGGATCACGGTCACGAGCTGATCGGGGTCCGCAAGGCCGACATCGGCGTCTTCGGGGGCGATACGGGCCATGGCGACGGCGCGCTCGGCCATCTCGCGCAGGGTTTCGGGGTGGGTATCGGAGGCCGAGACGCAGGACTGCCGCTTGCCCATCAGGACCCGCAGGCCGAGGTCGACACCTTCGGAGCGCGTCGCCTCTTCCAGCGCGCCTTCGCGGACATCGATGGAAACGGAGGTGCCGTCGACCACCAGCACATCCGCAGCCTCCGCCCCGGCCTTGCGCGCGGCAGAGAGGAGCGCATCGGCGAGATCGGGAAGATTGTGGGCAGTCATGGCGGGTCCCTTCGCGCGGCGGTCAGGGGACAGGTAGCGTCGAGAGGGGGGGCGTGCAAGGTGGGCGGACCGGACCATCCCGATGGCCGGTCGCGTCCGCCGCCGGGGGCCGACGGGGACGATGAAGATCTGGTCCCGTTGCATTGGTTTTGCACCGGGCAGGCCGTGGCGCGGGACAGCTGTCGCCTGCGTCGATCAGACCGGGCCAGTCGCTATGCCGGTTCCCAGAGTTCTATCGGGTTTCCCTCCGGATCGTGGATGCGCGAGGATCGTCCGATCCCCTCCATGCTGATGACCTCGGCGCATTCGATGCCCGCCGCCCGGAGTTCATCGAGCGCCGAGTCGAGATTTTCGACGCGGAAATTCAACATGAACGCCCGGTCTGCGGGAAAGTAGTCCGTATCCTCGGCAAAGGGTGAGAAGATCGTGACGCCCGCGTCGGTGGTCCAGGGCATCATGGTCTCGTCCGTCGGAGCCGGGTCGATCCCGAGGTGGGTCCGATACCATTAGGTCAGGCCAGCGGGATCCTTCGACCTGAAGAAAATTCCGCCGATGCCGAGCGTTTTCACCATGCCGACCTCCGTTCCCATGGGGTACCCCTGCCTTTTTCGGTCAGGCGTCCTGCCGAATATACCACGGATCGGGACGATGTCGCGAGGTATCGCGGACAGCAGGATTTGCGGCATCGACCGGCGCGTCCCCAAGGTGTCGTGGGTCTGGCCGGTCCCGCGTCGCATCTGCAACACTCGGTCGCGGCTCGCCGCCAACCGACCCACGGCATGCTGGATTTTTGACCGCCTCACCGGTACCCTCGCCGCAAAATACTGAGGCAGAACAAGAATAGGTCGAGGAGACCGAGCAGTGACGTCCACTTATCTGCGCCTGACCCGGGGCGCGGCACTTGTTGCCGCATTGAGCCTGCTGGCCGCCTGCGGGCTGCCCCGCTCCGGTCCCAGCAAGTCCGAGATCTTCGCCGGCTCGGTTCTCGAAGGCGGGGACGCGTTCATCTTTACCGTGACGGACCGGGTCAACCGGGTCGCCGGGGTGACCCCGGCACTCGGATTTTCGGCGGCGTTCCGCAATGCCGGCGTTCTGGGGTCCGACGTGATCCGGCCCGGCGACGTGCTGGGGTTGACCATCTGGGAAAACGTCGACGACGGGCTCGTCGTCCCGCCCGGCCAGAACGCGACGGTTCTGGAAGAGGTGCAGGTCGATGGCGCGGGGTTCATCTTTGTTCCCTACGCGGGCCGGTTGCGCGCGGCGGGCAATACCCCCGAAGCCATCCGCCGGATCATCACCGAGCGGCTGAACGAACAGACGCCGGAGCCGCAGGTGCAGGTGCGCCGGCTGGCCGGTGACGGCGCCACCGTATCGATCGTGGGTGCCGTGGCTGGGCAGGGCGTCTACCCGATCGAGCGGCCCACGCGGACCTTGTCGGCCATGCTGGCCGCGGCAGGCGGTGTGGCGGTGGACCCCGAGATCGCGCGGGTGACGGTGGTCCGCGGCGGCCAGAGAGGGTCCATCTGGTTCGTGGATCTTTATGGACATCCCGGCCATGACATCGCGCTGCGCGGCGGAGACCGGATCATCGTGGAGCAGGATACCCGCACCTTCACGGCGCTTGGCGCGACCGGTGCCCAGAACCGCATTCCGTTCGAAAGCCAGTCGATCTCGGCCATCGAGGCCATCGCGCAGGTCGGCGGGCTGAGTTCGGGCGTGGCCGATCCCACGGGCGTCTTCGTCTTCCGCAACGAACCCGAGGAGATTGCGGAGCAGCTTCTGGGCGGGACGCAGGATCTCATCGGGACCCAGCGCGTGGTCTACGTGCTTGACCTGACGCGGCCCAACGGCATGTTCATGGCCCGCGACTTCGCCATTCGGGACGGTGATACCGTCTACGTGACCGAGGCGCCGTTCGTGCAGTTCAACAAGGTCATTGCGGCCGCCACCGGCACGCTGGCCGCGGCCAATACGGTCAGCACCGCCACCGGAAACTAGGGGCGAGTTTGCGGGGCGATGGACGCGCCCGACATCGACACAGGCGCCGCCGGAGGAAACCGGCGGCGCCTTTTCGTCTATAACGGCGGATTTCTGACCCAGGGCCGCGTGCGCCGGATACTGGAACTGTCGGGGTACGACATCCGGTTGGGCGCACCCTCTGCCGAAGACGACTGGGTCGGGGTCTGGGGGCAGAGCCCGACGGCGCCGCGCGGCGAGGCCGTGGCGGCGCGGCGCGACGCGCCCGTCCTGCGGGTCGAGGATGCGTTTCTGCGCTCGGTCAAGCCGGGGCGGGCCGGTGGCGGTCCGGGCGTCGGGCTGATGCTCGATGAGCAGGGGGTGCATTTCGACCCGTCGCGCCCCTCCGGGCTGGAAACCCTTCTGGCCACCGATCCCTTTGACGATACGGCCGTCCTGAACCGGGCGCGGGCGGGGATCGCGTGGCTGAGCCGGGTCCATCTGTCGAAATATTCGGCTTTTGACCCCGAGGCCCCGGTGCCGGACCCCGGCTATGTCCTCGTGGTGGACCAGACCGAGGGCGATGCCTCGGTCACGGCATCGCGCGGGGATCGGAATGCGTTTCTCGAGATGCTGTATTATGCGCGGGAGGATCATCCCGGCGCCCCGGTGGTGATCAAGACCCATCCGGAGACCGCGGCGGGCCAACGCGGGGGATACTACCGCGACTCGGATGCGGGCGAGGGGGTCACGCTGCTTTCGGATCCGGTGTCGCCGTGGCGGCTCTTCGAGGGGGCGGTGGCGGTCTATGTCTTTTCGTCCCAACTGGGCTTCGAGGCGATCCTTGCCGGGCACAGACCGGTGGTCTTTGGTCAGCCGTTCTACGCGGGCTGGGGACTGTCCGACGATCGCCAGCCCATCGACCGCCGCCAGCGAACGCTCACCCGGGCGCAGCTCTTCGCGGGCGCGATGCTGCAGTTCCCCAGGTGGTACGACCCCTATCGCGACCGGCTGACCGACTTCGAAGGCGCAGTGGCGGCCTTGGAGGCGCAGGCGCGGGCGTGGCGGGATGATCACCGGGGGTGGGTCGCCACGGGGATGCGTCTGTGGAAGCGCGCCCCGATGCAGGCGACTTTCGGCGGACAGGCGCGGGTGATTTTCGAGGACCGTCCGGAACGGGTCCTGATGCGCGCCGACCGCGAGGGGCGCCGCCGGATGGTCTGGGCGTCGAAGGCGCGGGCGGGCGATGGCGCGGTGCGTGTCGAGGACGGGTTCCTGCGGTCGCGGGGCCTCGGCGCCGACCTGATCCCGCCGGTGTCTCTGGTTCTGGATGATCTGGGGATCTATTACGACCCGTCGTCTGAAAGCCGGCTGGAGCGGTTGATCGCGGCCTCGGTCGATTTGCCGGAGGCGGCCGTCCGGCGGGCCGAAAAACTGGTGCGGCGGCTGATTTCCGACCGGGTGGCAAAGTACAATCTGGGCGGCGCGGGGCTGCCCGAAGGTTTGCCCGGTGGCCGGCGCATCCTGGTGCCGGGACAGGTGGAGGACGATGCCTCGATCCTCCGTGGCGCGGGCGCGGTGCGCACGAACCGGGGGTTGCTTGAGGCCGCGCGCGAGGCGAACCCGGCCGCGGTCATCTTCTACAAGCCCCATCCCGACGTGGAGGCGGGGCTGCGCGACGGGCAGGTGCCGGACGCGGGCGACCTGGCCGACCGGGTGCTCGACCGGACGGACCCTATCGCGGCACTGGACGGCGTGGACGAGGTCTGGACGATGACCTCTCTTCTGGGGTTCGAGGCGCTACTCCGGGGCAAGCGGGTGACGTGCCTCGGGACGCCGTTCTATGCCGGTTGGGGGCTGACCGATGACCGGGCGCCGCCGGTCCTGCGCCGGCAGGCGCGACCGTCGCTGATGCAACTGGCCCATGCGGCGCTGATCGACTACCCGCGCTACCGCGACCCGGTCACGGGGCTGCCCTGTCCGGTGGAAGTTGCGGTGGCGCGGCTGGCGCGGGGGGACGTGCCCGCGCCGTCGCGGGCCAACCGGCTGCTGGCAAAGGCGCAGGGGGTGTT
>CAYMMT010000126.1:330-1954 GCA_964391555.1 uncultured Rhodobacterales bacterium | reverse complement strand
TCGGGATAGGCCATGTTGGGATACTGTTGCCCGTTGATGAACAGCGTCGGCGTGGAATTCACGCCGTCGGCATCGCGGTTGGCCTCGTACCAGCTCACCAGCGATTGCGCCAGGGCCGCGTCCTGCATGCAGGCGTCAAGCACCTCGTCGGTCATGCCGACGGTGCGTCCGATGGTCTTGAGCTTTTCGACCAGCGCGGCGGGGTTGGTCTCCCGTGCCCAGTCCTGCTGTTGTTCGTAGATCAGGTTGGTGATCCCGTGGAACCGCTCTTCTCCGGCGCAACGGGCGATCATCGAGGCCCAGAGACCCGGACGGTCGAAATAGACCTCGCGATAGACGAACCGGATCAGACCGGTGTCAATGTAGTCCGCCTTCAGATCCTTGAACTGGTTGGCGTGAAATCTGGCGCAGTAGGGGCAGGTGTAGGAGGCGTATTCAATGATCTCCACCGCGGCGTCGGGGTTGCCGAGGACCATGTCGGTGATCTCCATCGGTGCGGCGGCATCCTGTGCCATGGCCGCGCCGGGCAGAAGGTCTGAGCCCGGGGCCGGGCGGCTCGCCCACCAGCCACCACCGGCCAAAAGGGCGGCGGCAGAGACATTTATCATGGCGCGTCGATTCATCATCATAACTTACCTTTCTGTCGCGTGATCACATTGGCCCCGAGCCGGCTCAGGGCGGATTTGAGGTCCGGGTCGGTGATGCCCTCGGCCTCGGCCTCGCCCTTGCGGCAGGCGTCGGGGTCGGGGTCTTTCGGGGCCGGCTTCGGGGCCGGAGAGAAATCGGCCCGGCCCTCCGCGAACCCGGTGGGCGCGGTCTGGGTCAGGCGAATACGGGCGATGGCGCGGTATCCGTAGCAGGCGTTCACCCGTTCGAGGATGCCCGGCAGTTGCATCTCGAGCATCGGGGCCTGCGCGCCGGTGGTCAGCAGGCTGAGCGTCGCGCCCATGCCGCCGCGGCCATAGCTGACCTCGACGGGACGCGAAATCGCCGCGACATCCGCGCCCGCGATCTCGGCCCAGCGGGTCAGGAGCCGTGTTTCGGCAAAACCGCGCGCCTCGGACGCCGCGCGGATGCGATCCTTCAACAGGCTGTCGGCCCGGGCGAAGCGGTGCTTCGTGGTGGATTTGCGTGGCGCTGACATCTCAGGAGACTACTGTAGTGGATCGGGCCGCCGCGACCAGCGGAGATGTGACGAAAGGGCAAAAAGAATGCGTGAGGGGCTGAGCGCCGTTCTCCTCGACTGGTATGACGCCCATGCGCGGGTCTTGCCGTGGCGCGTGCCGCCGGGGTCGGGCCGCGCGGCGGACCCCTACCGGGTCTGGATGTCCGAGGTGATGCTGCAGCAGACCACGGTGGCCACGGTGAAAGGGTATTATGACCGGTTTACAACGCTCTGGCCGACGGTGCGCGACTTGGCGGCGGCCGAAGACGCGGCTGTCATGGCCGAATGGGCGGGGCTTGGCTACTACGCGCGGGCGCGGAACCTCCTGAAATGCGCGCGGGCCGTGGTGGCCGATCATGGCGGGGTGTTTCCCGCCGACCGGGCGGCGTTGCAAAGCCTGCCGGGCATCGGGAAACACCCCGCCATGATCGGCAGAGCGTCGTGTAGGGAAAGAGTGTA
>CAYMMT010000126.1:0-303 GCA_964391555.1 uncultured Rhodobacterales bacterium | reverse complement strand
TCGACGGCAATGTCGAGCGCGTCATGGCGCGGCTTCACGACATTCACGCCCCCCTGCCGCGGGCGAAGGCGGAACTGACCGGGAAGGCGGCGGCGCTGACGCCCGGCGCCCGCCCCGGCGATTATGCGCAGGCGGTGATGGATCTGGGCGCGACGATCTGCACGCCCCGGAACCCGGCCTGCGGCATTTGCCCGTGGCGGCAGCCCTGTGCCGCGCGGGCGGCCGGTACGGCGGCGGCCTTGCCGAGGAAAGAGCCCAGGGCGGCAAAGCCGGTGCGGCAAGGGGTCGCCTATGTGCTGTTCC
>CAYMMT010000125.1:0-8296 GCA_964391555.1 uncultured Rhodobacterales bacterium | reverse complement strand
CTACGACCAATTGATTAACAGTCAACTGCTCTACCGCTGAGCTACGCCGGAACACCGGGGCGTCCTATAGCAACACCGATTCAAGCCGTCCAGAGGGATTTCGCACCTCAGGTGTCGCTATTAGCTCCAAATGTCGCGGCAAGGCCGAGCCGGGGGGTGGCGGATGCCAGGCCTCTGCCGCAAAGATCGACGAGATGGGCGAAAACATTGCGTTCTGCCGCTGGAAGCAACTGTTCGGCGACGTCGGTGTAGATGCGGACGGTGAGTTCGGGAACCGACCCGCCGCCTTCTCTGAGCGCCGCGCGGATCTGGGCTTCGCGCTCCTTTCGATGGGCGACGAGCCAGGCCAGGCGATCGGAAGGATCCGTGATCGGGTCTCCGTGACCGGGGTAGAAGATCCGGGCCGGCCGGGCTTGCAGGCGGGCGCACGACGCTATGAAGTCGGTCAGGTCCCCGTCGGGAGGAGATACGAGCGACGTGGCCCAGCCCATGACGTGATCCCCGGTGAAGACCACGTCCCCGAGCGCGAAGCACAAGTGGCCCCCCATGTGGCCGGGCGTATGAATGGCCTCGATCGGGCCGATGCAGTCGCCGTCGGCCAGGGTCTCATCGGGAATGAACCCGGCATCGAGGCCCTCCCCCCCACCTGTCAGCCCCGCCGCTGCGAGGTCCGTCATCACTCTGCTGCGCCCCGCCGTTGCCGGACCGAAGGCAAGGATCGGGGCCGCCGTCCGATCGGACAGCGGGCGGGCAAGAGGCGTATGGTCCAGGTGCGCGTGGGTGATCAGGATATGGGTCAGGGGGCGGTCGCCAATGGCGGAGACAAGGGCCGAAAGGTGACTCTCGTCCAGCGGTCCTGGATCGATGATGGCGCGCAGCCCCTCGGCCTCGACCAGATAGCTGTTGGTTCCTTTGTAGGTCAGCGGGGACGGGTTTGGCGCGGTGATCCGCCAAATGCCGGGTTCCATCATCTCCACGGTCGCTTCCCCTCTCTGGCGTGTTTGGTTAGCGTCACTTCATGGCATTCCGCTGGCTCAAACGCTACATGCCGCGCGGGCTTTATTGCCGTGCGGCGCTGATCCTCATCCTGCCGGCTGTCGTGCTGCAGCTGGTGGTGTCGATTTCCTTCATCCAGCGGTACTACGAGGATGTCACCAACCAGATGACCCGATCCATATCGCTTGACCTCGGGTACCTGGTCGACTCGGTCAATGCCGCGAATGATTTGGTCGCCGCGCAGGAGATCGCGCGCGGCATCGGCGTCCCCCTGCAGCTCGAAACGTCCTTGCCCGGCACTCAACCGCCCGAAGCGGACAGCCGGTTCGTTCTTGATCTTGCCGGACGGGCCGTGATCGGGACGTTCCGTGAGCGGGTTCCCGCGCTCGGCCCTGTGGACCTTTCCAATCCGAGGCGCGTGAACCTGTGGTTGAGCACGCGTTGGGGGCCTCTCGAGGTCAATTTCTCGAGGTCGCGGGTCAGTGCCTCCAACCCGCATCAGTTGATTGTGCTGATGGTCGTGGTCGGCGTTTTGATGACGTTGATCGCCTATATCTACCTGCGCAACCAATTGCGGCCGATCACCCGCATGGCGCAGGCGGCGGAGGAGTTCGGAAAGGGCCGGGTTGTCCGATATACGCCTGCGGGCGCGACCGAAGTGCGGTCCGCCGGGCGCGCCTTCATTGACATGCGAAACCGGATAGAGCGGCAGTCAGCGGCGCGACAGTTCATGTTGTCGGGCATCAGCCACGATCTTCGCACGCCTTTGACGCGGCTGCGCCTCGGCCTCGACATGATGGATCAGGACGAGGCCGAACCGATGATCCGCGATGTCGACGACATGAGCCACCTGCTGGACGCGTTTCTCGACTACGCGAAGGGAGACGCGCTGGACGAGGTTGTCGAGACAGACCTGGGCGGGCTGTTGAGCCGGGTGGTGGAGGATGCCGGACGCGCCGGACAGGCGGTGACATTGTCGGACCTGCCGCCTGACAGTTCCGATCCACGACCGCTGCGGCCCATGGCAATTCGACGCTCGGTCGAAAACCTGATTGGCAACGCGCTGCGATATGGATCGATCGCCCGGGTTTCGCTGAAAGTTGGTGAACGATCCTTGCGAATCTCGGTGGAGGACGACGGTCCGGGCATTCCCCGAGGTAAGTGGGAAGAGGCGCTGCGGCCTTTCGTTCGGCTGGACCCGGCCCGCAATCAGAACCGGGGGAGCGGGGTTGGATTGGGGCTCGCGATTGTCTCGGACGTCGCCCGGGCTCACGGCGGCCAGCTCAAGCTGGGTCAAAGTGCCGAGTTGGGCGGCTTGGAGGCAGAGATCATTCTGCCGCGGTAAATCGGCACGGCGCGGGCTGTCATGCCCGCCATGACGCCTTCAGCGCCTCCAACCCGTCGACGGTCAACTGACGATAGGCGCGGGACCGCTGGCGGCGTTCCTCGCCGCCATACATATCGGCGCCGGAAGACCAATGGGCATATGCGGCGTAGTTCTTCAGGACAAAAAGCGCGAGGCGGACTTGGCTCATGTCTTGCTCCTTGACTGAACGGGGTACGCAGAGGCCGTGGATGAGGACCAGTCGGGACAGGCGAATAGCCGGAAATCGTGCAATTCGGGTAAAGCGGCCGGTCCTCGGGGGCGGATGCCGCAGAGCGTTGGTTTGGCCAACGCGTGCCTCGCGCCTGTTCAAGCCAGTTGCGCGAATCGAATTTGGTAGGCCCGGCAGGACTTGAACCCGCAACCAAAGCGTTATGAGCGCTCTGCTCTAACCAATTGAGCTACAGGCCCCCGAACGTGGTCCTATCAGCGCGGCCCGTCCCGTCAAGCCGCGTTGCGCCCGTCGACCCCTTGGGATACCCCGGCCAAAGCAAGCCAGGGGATGCGAGATGAGCGGAAAAAACGGCCTGACCTATGCCGACGCCGGGGTGGATATCGACGCCGGAAATGCGCTTGTGGACAGGATCGGCCCGGCCGCCAAACGCACGAACCGATCCGGTGTGGTCGCCGGACTGGGTGGTTTCGGCGGGCTCTTCGATTTGAAGGCCGCGGGGTACGAAGATCCGATCCTCGTGGCGGCCACGGATGGTGTCGGCACAAAGCTTCGCATTGCCATCGACACGGGGCATCTGGCCGGTGTGGGCATCGATCTGGTGGCGATGTGCGTGAACGATCTCATCTGCCAAGGCGCGGAGCCATTGTTTTTCCTGGACTATTTTGCGACCGGGAAGCTGGACACGTCATCGGCGGCACGCGTGATCGAAGGGATCGCTGAAGGCTGCGCCCGGTCCGGGTGCGCCCTGATCGGCGGCGAAACCGCCGAGATGCCCGGCATGTACGGTGCGGGTGACTTTGATCTTGCCGGTTTTGCGGTTGGCGCCATGGAACGGGGGCATGGATTGCCCAAGGACGTGGCGGAGGGTGACGTGCTGCTCGGCCTGACATCGAACGGCGTCCACTCGAACGGGTATTCGCTTGTGCGGCGGGTGGTGGAGCATTCCGGGCTCAGCTGGGGAGAGCCGTCCCCCTTTGGCGCCGGCGATCTTGGCGAGGTATTGCTGACGCCCACGCGGCTTTATGTCCGGCCTGTCCTGGCGGCCCTGAGACTGGGCGGGGTTCACGGAATGGCTCATATCACCGGCGGCGGGCTGACCGAGAACGTCCCGCGCATGTTGCCCGACGGGCTTGGCGTCCGTGTCGACCTCGGGGCCTGGGAGCTTCCCCGTGTCTTTTCGTGGCTCATGCGGTCGGGCGGCATTGCCGAAGGCGAGATGCTCAAGACCTTCAACTGCGGTATCGGCATGGTGCTCTCGGTGGCACCGGACGCGGTGGCCGACGTGGACGAGGTGCTGAGGGACAGCGGAGAAACCGTGGTGCGGCTTGGCGAGGTCATCGAGGGGCAGGGCGTCAACTATTCCGGATCGCTGGCGTGAGGCGAGTCGCTATCCTGATTTCGGGCGGTGGTTCCAACATGGAGGCTCTCGTGGAGTCGATGACGGGCGATCACCCCGCACGCCCGGTGCTGGTCCTGTCGAACGTTCCGGGGGCCGGTGGGCTTGCCAAGGCCGAAGCCCGGGCCATTCCCACGGTGGTGGTGGATCATCGCGCGTTTGCCGACCGGGAGAGCTTTGAGGACGCGCTGCAGCACGAGTTGCAGGCGGCGGAGGCAGAGATCGTGTGCCTTGCCGGCTTCATGCGGGTTCTGACGCCTCGATTCGTAGCCGGGTGGACCCGCCGAATGCTCAATATCCACCCGTCGCTATTGCCGAAATACAAGGGGCTTCACACGCACGCCCGGGCATTGGACGCCGGCGATACCGATCATGGGTGCACGGTCCACGAGGTGACTGCGGACCTCGACGACGGCCCGATCGTTGGCCAGGCCCGGCTCTCCATAGAGCCCGGCGACACGCCCGAAACACTTGCAGCGCGACTCCTGCCGCTTGAGCATATGCTCTACCCGGCGGTGCTCCGACGGTTCGCCTCGGGTGATCGGAGCCCATTGCTTCTGTGACCTTTTCAACCGATGGGTGATGGCCTATCACGGGGGTTCGATGCGAGGAGCCTGCAAGACGGCATGAAGACGATTACCACGACCGACGAACTGTCCGAGTTTTGCACCCGCGCTGCCGAATTCCCTTACGTAACCGTCGATACGGAATTCCTCAGAGAGCGGACGTATTATTCCAAACTCTGTCTGATCCAGCTCGCATTTGCCGGCGGGGACAAGGACGATGCGGTGCTCGTGGATCCGCTGGCCGACGGGCTGTCGCTGGCGCCCTTGTACGATTTGTTCCGCGACCACGGCGTTGTCAAAGTCTTCCACGCGGCGCGGCAGGACCTCGAGATCTTCTACGTGGATGAGGGGCTGATCCCCGAACCGCTGTTTGACACCCAGGTTGCCGCCATGGTCTGCGGCTTTGGTGAGCAGGCGGGGTATGAAACCCTGGTCCGCAAGATCGCCAAGGCGAACCTCGACAAGTCCTCCCGGTTCACGGATTGGTCTCGGCGTCCCCTGTCCGAGGCCCAGAAAACCTATGCGCTTGCGGATGTGACCCACCTGCGCGGGATCTACGAGTTCCTGAAAGCGGAACTCGACCGGTCCGGACGGAGCAAATGGGTGGCAGAGGAAATGGCGGTGCTGATGGACCCGGCGACCTATCGCGTGGACCCCGCGGAGGCCTGGATGCGGGTCAAGACCCGGACCAACTCGGCGCGGTTTCTCGGACTGGTGCGCGAGCTTGCCCGGTTCCGGGAAGGCTATGCCCAGTCGCGCGACATCCCGCGCAACAGGGTGTTCAAGGACGACGCGTTGGTGGAACTGGCCTCAACAAAGCCGGGGTCGATGCAGGACCTGAGCCGGTCCCGGCTACTGTTGCGGGAAGCTCGGAAAGGGGAGGTGGCCGAAGGCATTCTGGCGGCAATCCGGGCCGGGCTCGAAATGGACGCCGACGATTTACCGAGACCCGATCGGTCCAGGGACCGGTTGCAGGTCAACCCGGCGCTGGCGGATCTCTTGCGGGTTCTGCTGAAGGCCAAGGCCGATCAAGAGGGCGTTGCCCAGAAGCTGATTGCGACTGCCGCCGAACTTGATGCGATCGCCGCCGGTCAGCGGGACGTCAAAGCATTCAAGGGCTGGCGGCGCGAGGTATTCGGGGGGGATGCATTGGCCTTGTGCAACGGAGAGGTCGCCCTGGCGGTCAAGGGCGAAAACGTCGAGACCATCGCCCTTTAGGTCGTTGGGTGGTGTCCCGCGGGGGCCGGTCGTCTGCTTCGTGCCTCAGTCTTTGAAGCTTCGGGATACCTTGATCTGATCCCACGCCCACACGACCTCTGCGAGTTGCTCTTCCTGCGACCGGTCGCCACCGTTCATGTCCGGGTGCAAAACCTTGATCAGGGATTTGTAGGCTTTGCGGATCTCTGCCTTGGTCCAGTGATCCTTGGCTTCCAGGATATCGATCGCCTTGCGCTCTGTCGGCGGCAACCTACGGGTCCCGGTGACCGACTTGCCCGGGTTTCGGGTCGCGTTCTCGCCAAGGACCTGATGCGGGTCCTCGATGCCCAGACGCGCCCAGGCCCTCTCTTCGGCTGACTTCTTGAATGGTTTCGTTTCCCGTTCCCAGACCCGGTCCTTGGCGATCTGGTCGTCCATTTCGGCCTCGGTCGCGGTCTCGAAAAAGTTCCACTTCAGGTTATAGGCCCGCACGTGATCCTTGCAGAACCAGAAATACTCATCCACGGCGTCCGGCGATTTTGGCGCGCGGTACTTGCCGGGTTCTTCACAGCCCGGATGGTCGCAGACACGCTGGCTGGTCTCAAAGGCCCCGGACATGCCGCGACGGCCCCGGGGGTTCTTCTTCTTGGAGGCCGACACCGAGATGTCGAAACCGAACGGGTCATCTTTGCGCATGGGCTCACCTTTCCGACTCGGACAAGGGAGTTTAAGCGTTGCGTGACGGGATTGAAGGGGCAGAGTGAAAATAATGGGGCTTGATCAGGAGATTCGCGACGCATTGCAGCGGGCATTCTCGCCAACCGAGCTTGACGTGCGCAACGACAGCGCCCGCCATGCCGGTCATGCCGGGGACGATGGCAGTGGCGAGAGCCATTGGCACGTGACCATTTCCGCACCTGCATTGTCAGAGATGTCGCGCATTGCCCGGCACCGCGCGGTGCATGCCGCGCTCGGCAAGGACATCATCGGGCGCATACACGCGCTTGGCCTGACCATAAGATAAAAGACAACGGCCGCCCGATCCGGACGGCCGCATCGACCTGGTAAACCGGTGCCGGTTGCTCAGCCGCGCCGCCGCATGACGGCAAGCCCACCCATTCCCGTCAGGAGCAGGGCGAAGCCCGCTGGCAGCGGAACCGGGGACGGATTGTCGATGGGCCCACCCGGCCCGGTCAAGGAGACATCGTCGATCAAAGCGCCGCAGTTGCCGCACCCGCCGTAGAACGAACCGCCGCGCGCCTCGAAAGTCAGGCGGTAGGTGGCTGCTGTCTGAACGCGCAAGGTTCCGTTGACCTCTGTCCAGACCCCATGGGGATAGGACGCGTTAGGTGCCCCGCTGATGGTCCCGCTGAGAAGCGTCAGGGTTTGCGTCGCCATGTCCTTGAAACTGTAGAACATGTCATTGGTCGCCGTATTGGTGTCATTGACCCGGGGGCTGTAGAAGAACGAGAAGTCGTAGCTGCCCGCGTTCAGGAAGATATCCTGAAACATGCCCGCATCCTGGTTGGTGTCCAACTCGGCGTAGTAGCTGCCGTCCTTGGCATCGATGGATCCCAGGGTCCGGTTCGACTGGATTTCCACGTTCGGGTCACCAGTCCAGCCCGGGACGTTGCTGAAGTGACTCCAGTTGCCGGACCCCAGCGGATTGTCCTCAAAACTGCCATTTGTCACAAGATTCACGGTCGACGCCTGCGCTGCGCCACCGATGAGCGTCGCCAGGGCGATCACGCCAAAAAGTCTCATCGTTACGTTCCCCAGAGTCCAGATGTGTAGCTGATACCTTATCGGCACAGGACAGTGCCAGCAATTTCCTCAGAGACATCTCTTCGAAACAAACTGTTGCTTCAAATGATAAAGTCGCGACCGTTCGCTATGGACTAGAGCCCCAGCTTGGAGCCGACCAGCTGGTTGACTGCCTTCGGATTGGCCTTTCCGCCGGTGGCCTTCATGACTTGTCCCACGAACCAGCCCGCCAACTTTGGATTCTGCTTGGCCTTCTCGACCTGATCGGGATTGGCGGCGATGATCTCGTCCACCGCGGCCTCGATGGCGCCGGTATCGGTCACCTGTTTCATACCGCGCTCTTCGACGATCGCTTCCGGGTCACCGCCTTCGGAATAGACAATCTCGAAAAGATCCTTGGCGATCTTGCCGGAAATGGCGTCCGATTTGATCAGCTTGATGATGGCGCCGAGTTGCGCGGGCGAAACCGGGCTTGCGGTGATGTCGTGTTCTTCCTTCTTCAACCGGCCGAAGAGCTCGTTGATGACCCAGTTCGCAGCCAGCTTGCCATCGTCGCAGGCGCCCACAACCTCTTCGAAATACGCGGCATTCTCGGCCTCGGCGGTCAGCACGTCGGCGTCATACTCGGTCAGGCCAAAAGACGTCACGAAACGCGCTTTCTTCTCGTCCGGCAATTCGGGCAACTGTGCCGCGATGTCATCCACCCAGGCCTGGTCGATCTCCAGCGGCAACAGGTCGGGGCAGGGGAAGTAGCGGTAGTCATGGGCTTCTTCCTTGGACCGCATGGAACGCGTTTCGTTCTTCTCGGCATCATAGAG
>CAYMMT010000124.1:0-8424 GCA_964391555.1 uncultured Rhodobacterales bacterium | reverse complement strand
TACGGGATCGAGGTCGGCAGCCCCGAGGACGACTTCGACTTCGACCAGATCCGGTCGTTCCGCCGCTTCCTGCTCTTTGCCCGCGACACCATCCGCTGGCGCCGCCCCATGGACCCCGACATCCACTGGTCCGCCATGTCCGGCCATGTCTCGACCTTCATCGTCAACGGCGGCACCTACGACAACATCTTCTGGACCGAACGGTTCAACGACGGAATGCGGTCGGTTCTGGACGCGATCGAGACGCCGGTTCCGGTCGATCTGGACGCGGTGCCACGCTTCAACGAAAGCGAGGGGCACGGGCCAAAACGCGCGCATCCGGTCGAGGAATACTTCGACGACCTGTCGATGCACCTCGTCTACGAGATCTACAAGAAGGACTTCCAGCTCTTCAAATACGATTTCGAAGACCCGTCGAACAAGATGCCGGTGGGCGAGATCGACCTCGAGGAGGTTCACGCGAAACTGGGCGACTGACACCGCGGCCTTTCCTCCAGGCCGAACGCCCCTAGGTTGCGGCCCTCGAACGGGGGATGACCGATGATCGTGCTGATTCTGGGCAGCGGGCCCAATGCCTTGGACTGCCGGGACTGGCCAAGGGCGCCATTCGACCGGATCGTCGCGATCAACAACGCCTTCGCGGTGCGGCCGGATTGGGACATCTGCATCTTTCCCGAGGATTTCGCGGCCGACCGGCGCCCCGAACCCGCCGCCGGCCAGCGTCTGGTCAGCGCGGCGGACTATGTCGCGATCCAGAACGACTACGGCGGCTTCGTCTATGCGGGCGGCACCATGGCCTTCACCGCGGGCTACTGGGCGCTGGGGGCGCTCAGGCCGACGGTGCTGGCCTACCTCGGGTGCGACATGACCTATGCGACGACGGGAGCCACGCATTTCTACGGAACCGGCGCGGCCGATCCGCTGCGCAAGGACGTCACTCTGCGGTCGCTGGAGGCAAAGTCCGCGCGGCTGGCCGTGCACGCGGCGGAACAGGGATGCGCTGTGGCCAATCTGAGTACGGCCCGCGAGAGCCGGCTGGTGTTTCCCAGATCAACGCCGGACGCGCTGGCCGATGTCGGGCCGATGACCCTCGACCCGGAGGTCACCCGGCGCGCGCGCGCCGAAGAGGCGCGGCTCGGATATCAGGTGCCGTCCGGGCGATACTGGCTCGAGGAGCACCGGTTCGACCCAGCGGCCATCGACGCCCTCGATGCGATCTGGCACGGCGCGATCCGGTCGAGCTAGCCGATTTTCGTTGCGAAAATCGGTTCGAAAATCGAATACGATTTTCGGCTCCGGTCAGATCAGGCCCGCCTTGCCAAAGACCTCCCGCAGATCTTCCTCGGGCCGCGGTCCGATATGCCGGATCACCGATCCCGCCGCCGCGTTGCCCATGCGCGCGCAAAGCTCCAGCCCATGGCCCTCGGCCAGCCCCCAGAGGAACGCGCCGGCAAAGGCGTCCCCGGCGCCCGTCGCATCGACGATCTCGACCGCGGCCGTCGGCACGTGGAGCTGCGCTTCCGGCGTCACCACGTAGGCGCCGTTTTCGCTGTCCGTACAGGCCAGGATTTCGACCTCCCGCGCACATTGCGCCAGAGCCCCCGCGAAGTCGTCGGTCTGATACATGCTCAACACCTCGGCCCGATTGCAGAACAGCAGGTCCACCCCGTCGATGATCATCTGCCGGAATGCCTCCCGGTGCCGGTCGATGCAGAACGGATCCGACAGCGTCAGGGAGACCTTGCCGCCCTGCCCCTTGGCCGCCGCGATGGCCTTGGCGAAGGCGGCGTGGCTATCAGGCCCGTCAAACCGGTAGCCCTCGAGGTAGATCCAGTCCGCCTGCGCCATCTGCGCGTCGTCGATATCCGCCGGCGTCAGATGCTCGGTGACGCCGAGATAGGTGTTCATCGACCGTTCCCCGTCCGGCGTCACCAGCACGATGCACCGCCCGGTTTCGCCCTCCGCTTCCGCTGGCGCCAGCGGCGTCTCGTAGACGGCGCCGAGCGCCCGCAGGTCGTGGGCAAAGATGGCGCCCAGCTGGTCGTCCTTGACCTTGCCCACATAGGCCGTCCGCCCGCCGAGCGCGGCGATCACCGCGATCGTGTTGGCGGCGGACCCGCCCGAAACCTCCCGGGCCGGACCAATGCGGGAATAGAGCTCGACCGCGCGGTCCATGTCGATCAGCTGCATGATGCCCTTTTCCACCCCGGCCTCGGCCAGAAAGGCGTCGTCGCAGCGGGCCAGAATATCCACCATGGCGTTTCCGATGCCGACGATCTGAAAGTCTTTCATGTGGTCTTGTCCTCGAATTGGCAGAGATCCCGGATCGGGCAGGCCCCGCATTTGGGTTTGCGCGCGACACAGATGTACCGCCCGTGCAGGATCAGCCAGTGGTGGGCGTGGCGCTGAAACTCCGCCGGAACATTGTCCTCGATGGCACGCTCCACGGCCTCCACGTCCTTGCCGGGCGCGATGCCGGTCCGATTGCCAACCCGGAAGATATGCGTGTCCACCGCCTGCGCCGGGTGACCCCACCACATGTTCAGGACCACGTTCGCCGTCTTGCGCCCCACGCCGGGCAACGACTGCAGCGCCGCACGGGACGACGGGACCTCGCCGCCATAGTCGTCGACCAGAATGCGCGACAGTTTGATCACGTTGCGGGCCTTGTTGCGGTAAAGCCCGATCGTCCTGATATGCTCGATAAGGCCCTCTTCCCCGAGGTCGAGCATCTTCTGCGGCGTATCGGCCACCGTAAACAGATCGCGGGTCGCCTTGTTCACCCCCGCATCCGTCGCCTGCGCCGACAGGGCCACCGCCACCACAAGCGTATAGGCGTTGACGTGGTGCAGTTCCCCCTCAGGCTCGGCTTCGGCGTCGCGAAAGCGCTCGAATATCTCGACAAGGGTCCGGTATGGAAGCTGCTTGGCCATGGCCCCGTCATGGCGGCTGCACGCCGGAGGGGCAAGAGGGTCGGGGCGGTTAACAGGTCATAAGCCCTTTGCCGGTATGGCAGTGCTCGCCCGGGGGCACAGCAATGCCGAGATACACCTTCCATATCTACGCCAACACCGCGTTGCCCTATGACAGCGCGACCAACAGCTTCACCCTCGCCGCGGACTACGACCCGATGCAGGACCGCTACCGCGTGGAGGTCAAGGACGACGACGCGGTGATGAACGCCGGTGGTGATTTCAACCAGATGGCGGCGGTGTACGACATGAACGATGTCTTCATCGACAGCGGCGTGATCACGGTGTCGCAATACGGGGCGCTGAGCCTCCCGTCGGGCGGCACGGCCTATATCGACCGGATCGAGGTCGATGGCGTGCACTACGGATATGTCTCGAACGTGCCCCTGACGCCGGGCACGACCTATGCCTACATGGGCGGCGGCACCTTCGAAGAGGACCACACCTATTACGAGACCAATTCGACCGCCTGTTTCGCCCCCGGAACCCGCATCCTGACGGAGCTTGGCGAGGTGCCGGTGGAGCGGCTGATGCCGGGCGTGCGGATCCAGACGCGGGACAATGGGCAACAGACCCTCCGCTGGGCGGGGGCCTGGTCGGTCACCGGGGACGCCGGAGACGCCGCACCCATGGCGGCAAATTGGCCCGTCACCCTGACCGGTGACGCCCCGCTCGTCGGCAACCTCGGCAGACCCCTGGTCCTGTCGGCGCAGCATCGGGTGCTGCTGGCCGGGCCGGCCTGCGACCTGATCATGGGGGACAGCGAAATCCTCGCGCCGGCCTGCAGCATCGCGCGGCCCCGGCCACCCTGGCCCGGCACCACCTGGCATCACCTGCTCTTTGACCGGCACGAGGTGATCTGCGCCGAGGGCATCTGGGTCGAGAGCCTGTTTCTTGGCGGCCACGTGTTCGAGGAGATGCCGCCGGTTCAGGCGCTGGCCGCCCTCGCCGGGATCGGCTCGACCGCCGGCCACCTGTTTCCCGCGCGGACCCGCGTCTCGCCCCGGGAGGGGGCCCTGATCGCGCGCGAAATGGGGCACCCGGCGAATTTCCACTGGCCCGGCGGCGAAAGCCGCAAGAACCGGGTCGCGGGACGGGAATGCTCCGGCTAGGGTCCGGCCATGACCCAGGACGATCGCTACCACTACAATGTCATTCGCCGCGCCATTGACGAGATCGATGCCGCCGCCGCCCCCCTGTCGCTGGAAGACCTCGCGTCCCGCATGGACATGAGCCCGACCCATTTTCAGCGGGTTTTTTCCCGTTGGGTCGGGGTGAGCCCGAAGCGGTACCAGCAATACCTCGCGCTTGGCCAGGCCAGGAGCCTGTTGCGGGACCGCTTCACCACGCTGGCCACGGCGGATGCGGTCGGGCTGTCCGGGGGCGGACGGCTGCACGACCTGTTCCTGACCTGGGAGGCCATGAGCCCCGGCGAATTCGCGCGTGGCGGCGCGGGCCTGACGATCACCCAGGGCTGGTTCGACAGCCCCTTCGGCCCGGCCCTCGTCATGGGCACCTCGCGCGGCATCTGTGCCATCGGGTTCGGGTCCGAAACCGGCGAGGACGAAACGATCCGCGACCTGCAGGGCCGCTGGCCCGAGGCCCGCTATGTCGACGACCCCACCGCGCTGGCGCCCTGGGTCGACGCCGCCTTCGGGCGGGATCCGGCGGCCACCGCGCCGCTGCACCTGATCGGGGCGCCGTTTCAGATCAAGGTCTGGGAGGCGTTGCTGTCGATCCCGTCGGGACATGTCACGACCTATGGCGACATCGCCGAGGCGATCGGCAACCCCAAGGCGGTCCGCGCCGTCGGCACGGCGGTCGGGCGCAATCCGGTCTCGTGGCTGATCCCCTGTCACCGCGCCGTGCGCAAATCCGGCGGTTTGGGCGGATATCACTGGGGCCTGCCGGTGAAACGGGCGCTTCTGGCCTACGAATCCGCGCGGGCCGACGCCGCCGGGGCACCCGGGGCGCCTCCGCTCTTGGCAGAGCCTCGCCGGGACAGCGCCTAACACCCGCGCGCTATTGGATATCACAGGCGAATGGCCCATAGATCTGATCAGCCGCCGGGACGATACCGGCGCATCTGGCATGGCCGACAGGCCGCAACGATAGAAAGACGAGCATTCCCATGTCCCTCACGTCACGTCCGCTTCTTCTGGCCCTTGGGGCCGTTGTTTTCCTCGCTGGCTGCGAAACGCAGATCGCGCAATTGCAGGACCCCAACAATCCCAACCGCAACGCGCAGCAGGGCGCCCTGGGCGGCGCGGCCGCCGGAGCCCTGATCGGCATCATCACCGGCGACACCTCCGAGGAACGGACCCGCCGGGCCGTTGTCGGCGCCGCCATCGGCGCCGGGATCGGCGGGCTGGCCGGGGCGGAACTCGACCGTCAGGAAGCCGAACTGCGCCAGCAGATGGGGTCCAACGCGCGGATCGTGAACACCGGCGAGCAGCTCATCGTGACGCTCCCGCAGGACATCCTCTTCGCCACCGACAGCGCCGTGCTCTCCGGCGCGCTGCAAAACGACCTGCGGGTGCTTGCGTCGTCCCTCAACAGCTACCCCAACACCACCGTGAACGTGATCGGCCATACCGACAACGTCGGTGATGCCGCCTACAACCAGGGCCTCAGCCAGCGCCGGGCGCAGGCGGTGTCGAGCGTGCTGATCAACGCCGGGGTGGCGCCGTCGCGCATCCGGTCGATCGGCCGGGGCGAAGATGCGCCGATTGCCACGAACCTCACGCCCGAGGGCCGGCAACAGAACCGCCGGGTCGAGATCATCATCACGCCGAACTGATCCGGTCCGAAACGTCGCCAACCGCCCCGTCTCGGGGCGGTCACGGCGCCGGGCGCGGGAGGCAGTTGCACATCGCAGGCTTTGGTATACTTTTTTACCAATTCTGCGAGGTCGAGCCCCATGCCTTTCGAACCTGTCTCTCCTGAAAAGCTCTCGCGCGGGGTGGTCCGGCAGATCGAGTTGCTGATCCTGCGCGGGATCCTGCGGCCGGGTGAACGTCTGCCCTCCGAGCGGGAGTTGAGCGAGCGGATGGGTGTCTCCCGGCCCTCCCTGCGCGAGGCATTGGCGGAATTGCAGGAGGCCGGGCTGCTGGCCTCGCGCGCCGGGTCGGGCGTGTTCGTCGCGGATGTGCTGGGATCGGCGTTTTCGCCCGCCCTCGTGCGGCTCTTTTCCGCTCATGACGAAGCCGTGTCCGATTCCATCGCCTTTCGGCGCGACATGGAAGGCATGGCCGTGGAACGCGCCGCGCAGGTGGGCTCCGATACCGATCTCAAGGTGATCAACGCCATTTTCGGGCAGATGCAGAAGGCCCATGCCCGCCGGGACGACGAGAAGGAGACCGCCTTTGATGCGGAGTTCCATCTGTCCATCATGGAGGCCAGCCACAACGTCATCATGCTGCACATGATGCGGTCGATGTACGACCTGCTGCGCGGCGGCGTGTTCTACAACAGGCAGATGATCTTTCGCCAGCCGGACACGCGGCAGAAACTGTTCGACCAGCACGCCGCGATCAACGATGCCCTGCAGGCGCGGGACGGCGCCGGGGCACGCCGGGCCGTCGAGGCGCATTTCGATTTCGTGGAAGAGACGCTTCAGGCAGAGCGGAAGATGGTGCGGAACGAGGCCATCGCCGCCAAGAGGCTGGAGCACGCGACGGACAGGTGACGGGCCCTGCCCGGCCCGGCGCCGAATCCGAAGACGATCAGGGCGACGCGCAGACCTCGCCAAAAAGAAGGGCCCGCAGGGGGCCCTTCGTGTCCTGCCGTCTGACCTGCCGGTCAGTCAGTGCAGCTTCTGCCCGGCCTCGGCGATGGCCGCGTCGATCAGGTCGTCCTGACGCGAGGCGCTCATCTGCTTGGCGATGACATCGCGCGCCGCGTTCACCGCGACGGTCACCGCCATGTCCCGGATGTCCCGTACCGCCGACGCCTTGGCGCTTGCGATCTGGTCTTCGGCGGCGGCCAGACGGCGGGCGACGGAGGTCTTGATGTCCTCGCGCGCCTTCTCGGCCGCGGCCTCGGCGTCCTTGCGGGCCGTTTCCACGATCCGGTCGGCCTGTTCCTGCACCTCGGCCTGCTTGCGCTCGTAGGACGCGAGCAGGGACTGGGCCTCTTCGCGCAGCGCCTTCGCCTCGTCGAGGTCCGACCGGATCTGGTTGGCCCGCGAATCGAGCATGCCCGACAGCATTCCCGGAACCTTGAAGTAGAGCAGGATGCCCACGAACACGAGGAACCCGAGCCAGGCGACAAAGTCGGTGTTCTCCAGCGAGAAGAACGGCTTGGCTGCCGCCGGTCCCGCGAGGACGGCGAGCGCCGCGGAATAGGTGGTCAATCGCAACATGGCTCAGCCCCCCATCCGGCTCTTGATCGCCGCCGTGACATCCGCGGCCTTCGCCTCGCCTCCCAACGTGGCGACGATGTCCTTGGCGACGTCTGACGCCACCTCGCGGACGCTGGCCTCGGCCCCGGCGCGGATCTCCGCGATCGCGGCTTCGCTTTCGGCGGTCTTGGCCGAGATCTCCTCGTCCGCCCGGGCCAGCTCGGCATCGAGGTCGGACTGGATCGCGGCGCGGGTTTCCTCGGCGATCTTGCCGGCCTCGGCACGGGCATCGGCCAGCGCCTTGTCATAGGCGGCCTCGGCCTCCTGCGCCTTGAGCTTCAGCTCTTCGGCGGCGGCAATATCGTTGGTGATCGTGCCTTGCCGCTCCGCCAGAACCGCAGCGATGCGCGGCAGGGCGATCCGGGTCAGCACGAAGAAAATCGCCACCAGGGTGACGACCAGCCAGAAGATCTGGTTCGGGAACCAGTCAAGACAGAGCTGCGGCATGCCGATGGCGGATCCTTCGGCGTTCACGCAGCTGCTTGCGGCTCCGGGGGTTTCGATTGCCATGTCGGCCTCCCTCGCGCCTTTCGTCAGATCACCGGCAAGGCAGGATCGCCCCGCCGGTCAGGATCGGAGAAAGGGTCGCTTAGACGGCGAACATCAGGAGCAGCGACACGAGGAACGCGAAGATGCCCAGGGCTTCCGCAAACGCGATGCCGATGAAGAGCGTGGCGGTCTGGCCACCCGCGGCGGAGGGGTTGCGCAGCGCACCGGCAAGGAAGTTGCCCGCCACGTGGCCCACACCGATCGCGGCCGCGCCGGAACCGATGGCAGCCAGACCGGCGCCGATGAATTTACCCATGTTTGCGATATCGCCTTCCATGATCCTGTCTCCTTGGTTGGAAGTTCTCTCAAGCGGGGGTGATCCCCGCCAATTCAGTGATGCGGGTGCAGCGCGTCCTTGAGGTACACGCAGGTCAGAATGGTGAATACGTAGGCCTGAACGAAAGCCACTAGGATTTCGAGGCCATACATTGCGGTAATCGCGAGGATCGCCAGCGGCGAGATCACAGCCACCTGGGCGAATCCGGCGAAAACTTTGATCAC
>CAYMMT010000123.1:0-8496 GCA_964391555.1 uncultured Rhodobacterales bacterium | reverse complement strand
AGAATTCGCGGTCGAGGATCGAATAGCGGGCGGAGTATTCGTTGACGTTGGCGGTCCGGTGCCGGATCCATTGTCGCGCCACGAACACCGGCAACTTCACGTGGAACTTGACCTCGCACATCTCGAACGGGGTCGAATGCCAGTGCCGCATGAGGTAGCGGATCAGCCCCTCGTCGTTGCTGACGGCCTTGGTTCCCTTGCCGTAGCTCACCCGCGCCGCCTGGGTGATCGCGGCGTCGTCGCCCATGTAGTCGATGACCCGCACGAATCCGTGGTCCAGAACCGGGTGGGCTGTATAAAGCCGCGCCTCCATGCCAGGGCTGACCGCCCGCAGCGTCGGCTGCGCCTCTCTCCTCAGCGCGGTGATCTCGGCGTCCTGTTCGGCGGTCAATGGCATCAGAAGTCCCTCTTGGGTGAGTCGGCCTCCACTATATCTGGCCCTCGTTGCGGCGTGAACGTCCATATCGAGTGGGCGGAAATCCGACTTACCCACAGGAAAATGGTTAATGCTGGGGATAGCCCCGGTCTGAGTCGATTGACTTTTGCCCCACCAGACGGGACTTTGGTGGCGAGCAGTTACAAATTTGCGAGGCCAGGCTGATGAACCGCGCGCTTCTTTCTCTTGGATTGATCACCGGTCTGGCCGCCTGCGGCGACGGCCAGCCGTTTACCTTCGGGCAGACGGTGGACCCCGGCACGGACGACAGTGGCTCGACCAATTCCATCGACGAAACCATCGCGCGAAACGTGGACCTCGTCGGAACGCCCTCGGGCGGCAGCCTGTCGGTTCAGATCACCGGCCTCGACGGGCCGGCGATCCCGGTCAGCTTCAGCCGGAATACGGCGCTCGATGTGCCGGGCTACGAGGCCTACTCCTATCAGGACGATCCGCTGGACCGGTTCTTTGTCGCCATGGTCGAGACGAGCGCCGACGGCGCCATGCTCGGCAGCGCCGTGATCAGTGGCGGCCAGTTCAACGAATATTACGGCGGCGTCTATTACGAGCGGGTGCAGGTCTACTCCGCGGGCTCCGGCCAGGTGTCATACGCAGGGACCTATGTTGGCCTCACGAATATCAACGATGCCGGTGACCAGCTCTTGCCCGTGGATCCCGGCACGGACCCCTCGATCGTTTCGGGGCAGCCCTACATCATCACCGGGGACATCTTCCTCAACGCGAACTTCGACGAGGCGACGCCGGTCATCAACGGCGAGATTTACAATCGTGCCGTTCTCGACACGGACGTGACTGCCGCGAACGGCAATCAGCCGACGCCGGATGGTGAAATCCTCGATCTTGCGCTCACCCAGGGCGTCATCGATGCTGACGGGAACTTCAGCGGCGCCGTGGAGATGCCGGACCGCACGACGGTCGGGACCTACGCCGGTCAATTCGGCGGCACCGGCGGGTCCTCGGTCGCCGGCGGCCTGTTCCTTGATGGCGATTGGTGGGATGCGGTTGAGAACGAAAACGAGATCGGGCTCTTTGTCCTCACCCAATGCGGCGAACCCGGGGACGATCCGATCTGTGATCAGGTCAACTAGGGCGCTTGCCGCCATAGTCCTGTCGGTCTGGGCCACGGTCAGCCCGGCGCAACAGAACATCAGCCTTCCCGCCGAGGACGCCCGCGCCCTGGCCCGGGCCGCGGCTGTTCAGGACCGCCCCGAGCTTGCTCGCGACCTCGCCGCCGCTTTGCTGCGCGGCGACCCGCAGGACCGCACCGCGCTGATTGTTCTTGCCCTCGTCGAACCGCGCCTCGGTCGTCCCACGCAGGGTCGGCTCGCCGGTGTCAGGGCCTGGCGGGTGTCCGAAAACCGGGTCCAGCGGTTCGAAGCCGCCCGCCTGACGGCACTGGCCGCGAGCCGGGAAGGCCGGCAATCACTGGCGCAACTCTGGCTGCGCCGCGCCGCCGCCAATGCCCCCACCGACTCGGCCCTCGACCAGACCGCCCGCGATTTCGCCGCCGTTCGCCGCCTGAACCCGTGGAACGTAAATCTCGGGTTCAGCGCCACCCCCTCATCGAACGTCAACGGCGGCTCGACGTCCGAAGTCCTGACCATCGATGGCGAACCGGTCACGCTCTTCGGCCTCGTCGGCTCGATCCCCGAAGAGCAACAGGCCTTGTCGGGTTGGAGCTATTCGGCGGACCTGCGCATCGCCCGGCGCCTCTCGGTCAGCCAGACTCAACGCACCGGGCTGGCCCTCCGGCTCTACGGGCGGGGGGTCGTGCTGTCGGACGCGGCCAGATCGGACGCGCCCGACGCGGAAGATGACGACTATTCCTCCGCCTATGCCGCCGTCACCCTGTTCCATGATCGCGCTGCTCCCGGTGGCAGTTACGGTCTGAACGCCACCCTCGGAAGCAATTGGTCGGGGGGCGACCTCAGTTACCGGTTCCTGCGCCTCGGGGCGCAGCGGCGCTGGCAGGGGGACGGGACCGGCTGGTCGGTGTCGGGCTATGTCGAGGACCGCCGCACCGGCGACGGCGACCCCGACGCTCGCGTCTACAGCCTTTCCGGCGGAGGCAACCGCGCGTTGCCCGCGGGGCGCCTGACCTACGCCGCCACGGTGGAGCGCACCGACGCCCCCTCCGACAACGACCGCAACGCCGCCCTGCGCCTGACCTCCGGCTTCGCCCTGTCCGAGCCGGTCGGCCCGGCGCGCATCGCGCTCGGCGCCGGACTGGAAGCACGGAAGTATCCCGACTACGTGGCCCTGACCCCGGTCCCCGGGGGGCGCGACGACCTGCGCGGCTGGGCCACCGTGACGGCCAGCTTCCCCGAGATTTCCTACGCCGGTTTTGCCCCCGTGATCACGCTCGAGGCCAGTCGCACCCGCAGCAATGTCAGCAATTTCGACCGGTCGTCGCTTTCGGTCGGGTTCTCGATCCAATCGACGTTCTGAGCGACTGGCACTCTCGCTCCCGCGCGCTAATGTAAGGCTCCTTATCACGAACAGCGGAGCCGCGAGATGGCGCTCAAATACCTCCACACCATGGTTCGCGTGAAAGACCTCGACGCGACAATCAGGTTTTTCGAACTTCTCGGCATGTCCGAAACCCGGCGGCACGACAGCGAAGGCGGGCGGTTCACGCTCGTCTTCATGGCGGCGCCGGGGGACGAGGCTTGCCCGGTCGAGCTCACCTATAACTGGGACGGTGACGACGGATTGCCGTCCGACAGCCGCCATTTCGGTCACCTCGCCTATCATTGCGACAACATCTATGAGCTTTGCCAACACCTTATGGACAACGGCGTGGTCATCAACCGGCCTCCGCGCGATGGTCACATGGCCTTTGTGCGGTCCCCCGACAATGTCTCGATCGAGCTCATTCAGGCAGGCGATGACCTGCCCCCGCAAGAACCCTGGCTCAGCATGGGAAACACGGGCCATTGGTAACCCGCTGGACCGCACTTCTTGCGCTGCTGGCCTCACCGGCCACGGCGCTCGAGTGCCGTCTGGCGCTGGTGCTGGCGCTCGATGTGTCCTCGTCGGTCGATGCGGCGGAAGACAGGTTGCAGCGTCAGGGGCTCGCGGCCGCCTTGATCGCGCCGGAGGTTCAGGACGCGTTTCTGGTATCCGAATTGCCGGTGGCACTGGCCGTTTTCGAGTGGTCGGGGCGCTATAACCAGGCCCTGTTGCTGGACTGGACCCTGATGCGAACCAGCGCACATCTGCAATTCGCGGCCGAGACGATCTCCGCCTCGACCCGGTCCCACGATGACTTTCCAACGGCCATGGGCTATGCACTCGGCTTTGCTTCGGGGCTGTTGCGAGACGGTCCGGATTGCCTTTTCCGGACAATCGACATGGCAGGGGACGGGGTGAACAATGAAGGTTTTTCACCGGAGCTGGCTTACTCGAGTTTTGATTTCAATGGGGTGACCGTCAACGGCCTGGTGGTGAACGCCGCGGACTTTGAGGGGGAGCTCCATCTCATTGAGTTTTTTCAACAAGAGGTCATCCGCGGCCCGGGCGCCTTCATCGAGATCGCGAACGGCTTTGACGATTACGAGGCCGCCATGACCCGCAAGCTCGTGCGCGAAGTTTCCGCCATGGCTATCGGGGCCCTTGGGCAATGATCCTCCGGCTGGCCATCGCACTTGCGTTCTGCGCCTCTCAGGCAACGGCGGAATGCCGTCAGGCGCTGGCGTTGGGGCTGGACGTGTCGGGGTCGGTGGACGCTCGGGAATACCGGCTGCAGCTTGACGGGTTGGCGGGCGCCCTGACCTCGGCCCCGGTGCGCGCGGCACTTCTGGACCCCGCGCTGCCGCCGGTCCGGTTGGCCGTCTTCGAATGGTCGGGCAGGGAATCGCAGCGGCTGATCCGGGACTGGACGGTTATCGCAAGCGAGGCGGACCTCGTGGCGCTTGCCGCCGGTCTGACCGCAACCCAAAGGCAACTCACCGACACCGAGACGGGATTGGGCCCGGCGCTTGCCTATGGGGGTGCTTTGCTGGATCGGTCTGGCCCCTGCTTCAGCCGCACGCTCGACATTTCGGGGGACGGCAAGGCGAACCATGGCCCACGGCCGAATACGGTGGAGTTGGACCTTGATATCACGGTCAACGGCCTTGTGATCGGCGCCGATGCGCCGCGCGTCGGAGATCTGCGCCAGATGGAAGTGGCCGAAATCTCCTCCTACTACCGGGCGATGGTGATCCGGGGACCCGGCGCCTTTGTCGAGGTCGCTCTGGGGTTCGAAGGTTACCGGGAGGCGATGACGCGCAAGCTGATCCGTGAATTGCAGGTCCTGGCGATCGGTGTCGCGCCGCAGGGCGCCGGCGCCAGCATCCGGCCCGTCTCGCTGAGTCGGTAGCTGCGTCAGTAGATGTAGCGGATCTGATCGCTCCAGTATCGTTCGACCCGGCGCAGGGAATTGGTGATCTCGGTGATCCCGGCAAGGCTCAGCACCTCGCGGGACTGCAGGCCTTCGGCATGGTTTTCAAAGAGTTGGCTGACGATGTTGCGGATCTCTCGGCCCTTTTCCGTCAGCCGCACCCGCACCGACCGGCGGTCGATCTCGCAGCGTTGGTGATGCATGTATCCCAGGTCGACCAGCTTCTTGAGATTGTAGCTCACATTCGACCCCTGATAGTAGCCGCGGCTCTTCAGTTCGCCCGCCGTGACTTCATTGTCGCCGACGTTGAACAGCAAAAGCGCCTGCACCGCGTTTATCTCCAGCACACCGACCCGCTCGAACTCGTCCTTGATGACATCGAGAAGCAGGCGGTGGAGCCGTTCCACCAGCGTGAGAGCCTCGAGATAGGACGACATGAACCCCGGTTCCCCGACGCGGGAACGGATATCTGCGATCTGAGACTGTAGGCTCATCGGGAACCTCCCTAAGGATGAAATCCCGACTTGTTTGCGGCAAATTCCCGAAGAATCCGTTAAGCCGATCCCGGGCTGCCCCGATCCTCCGCCGCCTGTCGCGCCAAGCTCACGATTTCACGGTATTTTTCGGGTGTCGGGATCTGACGTGTGACCCATGTCAGAAGGTCCTGATCGTTCTCTTCGAGAAGCTGTTCGTAGAGGTCAAGCTGCTCCGGGCCGAGACGTTTCAGCCCGGTTTCGGCAAAGGCGGTCAGGACGATATCCATCTCCTTGATCCCGCGCCGGATTGACCGCATGTGCAGCCGCTTCAGCCGGATTTCGGGCGTTTCTCCCATCAGGAGACCCGCCCCAGAGCACCACGCAGCCGCTTTTCCAGCACCCCGAGCCGGTCCGTCAGCACCCGCGATTCGGACCGCAGCCCACGCAGCTCATCCAGAATTCCGCTCACGTCTTGGGGCACATCGGCCTCTTCGTGGGGCGGGTCGATCCCGTCGCCCTCACCGCTCAGAAGCCAGCTGAGGCTGACACCCAGAAGCCCCGACAGCATCGACAACCTGTTGGCGCGCGGCTCCGCCAGATCGTCCTCCCAATTGCGCAGCGTGCTGGCCTTCACACCCAGCCGTTTGGCGAGGTCCTTCTGGCTCAGCCCCGCCGCGTCGCGGGCCGCGGCGAGACGATCGCCGAACGTCGCGGCTTCCTCGGAATACCAGTTCTCTTGCGTGTTCATCTCGTCCTCGCCATCTCGGGCCATCGGGGGTTGTGGGCCGGTCATGCCACGGGTACGCCCGGTTGACCATCAGGAGGGCGACAATGGGGCTGATATCCGCGACACTTGAGAGGGTGAAACCCTCCGCGACGGTCATGATCTCGAATCGGGCCGCCGCGATGAAAGCGGCGGGCGAAGACGTCATCGGCCTCGGCGCGGGAGAACCCGACTTCGATACGCCGCCCCATATCGCCGACGCCGGGATCGCGGCGATCCGCGCGGGCAAGACGCGCTACACCGCCGTCGACGGAATTTCCGAGCTGAAGGCCGCGATCTGCCGCAAGTTCGAGAGGGACAACGGGCTCTCCTACCTGCCCTCCCAGATCAGCGTGTCCTCGGGCGGAAAACAGGTGCTCTACAACGCGCTCATGGCCACGCTGAACCCCGGTGACGAGGTGATCATTCCCGCGCCCTACTGGGTCAGCTATCCCGACATGGTGCTGCTGGCGGGGGGCACCCCCGTCATCGTGGAATGCGGGATCGAGACCGGTTTCCGGATGACGCCGGACCAGCTCGAGGCCGCGATCACGCCGAACACCAAATGGCTGATCTTCAACTCCCCCTCGAACCCCACCGGCGCGGGCTATTCCCGCGATCAGCTCAAGGGGCTGACCGACGTTCTCTTGCGGCACCCACAGGTGCAGATCATGACGGACGACATGTACGAACACCTGGCCTATGGCGACTTCACCTTCTGCACCCCGGCAGAGGTCGAACCGGCGCTTTATGACCGAACGCTGACCACCAACGGCGTCTCCAAGGCGTATTGCATGACCGGCTGGCGGATCGGCTATGCCGCCGGGTCGGAGACCCTGATCGCCGCCATGCGCAAGATCCAGTCGCAATCCACGTCCAACCCCTGCTCGATCTCGCAATGGGCCGCCGTGGCCGCGCTGGACGGGCCCCATGACTTCATCGCGCGGAACAACGCGGCCTTCGTGCGGCGGCGGGACCTCGTGGTGGACCGCCTGAACGCGATCCCGGGCATCGTCTGCCCGGTCCCGGAGGGCGCGTTCTATGTCTTTCCCTCCATCGCCGGACTGATCGGCCGGACCTCCCCCGCGGGACAGACCATCGCCACGGATCTCGACTTTGCCGAGGCGCTGCTGGTCGAGGCGGGGGTTGCGGTGGTTCCGGGCACCGCCTTCGGCCTCGCGCCGCATTTCCGGGTGAGTTACGCGACGTCCGACGCCCTCCTGACCGAAGCCATGGACCGGATCGCGGACTTCTCGGCCTCTCTCGGCTGAGGCCACCTCTTTCCCGGGTATCATCCCGCTGCTACACTCGGCTCAGGCAACGAGGTCCGAAGCATGAGCGCCGAGCTTCCCGACTATTACTTCCGGGTGCGCGAAAACGGCGCCGTGGTGTTCCGCGTGGATACCGAAAATCGTCAACGCCGGATCGAGATGGACCAGATCGCGGTGGTCAACGTCAAGAAGGGCGAGATCAAGCCCCACGGCGACCGGCAGCTCAGCGATGAGGATCTCGCCCGGATCGAAGAATGGATGGCGGACCGGACCGCGCTGCTGGCGCGGCGCGATATCGACGACATTCACCGTGCCGTCGACTACCTCAACATCACCACGCAATGGGTGCAGTCCAACGCGACGGACGACCAGTTGGAGGACGTGACCGACGCGCTTCTTCTGGCCATGCACGATTTGCGCACGGTGCTGGTGCGGAAAAAGGCGGACCGCCTGCTCAAAGGGCGCGATACGGCGGCGGAGTAAGACCAGGAGCCGCACATCGACTGGCCGCGGTCTGGCGATCCGACCGATCTTTCCGGGCATTTTATGGCAGCCAATTCCGCAAAAGATCGCGGCGATGCGCGGAATTCACCAAATCGCCTGGCCGGGGGGCGGCCAGACGATGTGCGGCGGCCTGCGGCCTTGAGTCCGCACAATGGCAAAGAACAGAATTGGAGCCCTACCACCCCACCGGCATCCCCGGGTCCCGCGCGCCGTGCCAGCGCAGCGCCGCGTGGCGGGCGAACTTCCGGGTGATGGCCTTTCGCCGCGCGCCGGCCAACGGCGTTTCCGGCCCCATGCGGATGATCTCCGCATCATAGCCATCAGCGACGATCAGCCCGGTGCCCTCGGGCAAGAGCTCCACCGGGAACGCCTCATCCACCGCCCAGAAGAACCGGTCCGCCCACTCCAGGTAGCCCTGCCACTTGTGGTCCGATGTGAAATCCGCGCGGGACGACTTGCACTCGATCACCCAGACCTCGCCCTTCGGCCCCAGCGCCATGACATCGACCCGAAGGCCGGAGATCGGCGTCAGTTCCTCGACCGTGACGAAATCATGGGTCAGAAGATGCCGACACACCCCCCGGGCCAAAAGCTGGCCGGGGCGCATCTCGGGCGGGGTCGGCGCGACGTCGTCCATCCGT
>CAYMMT010000122.1:4309-8509 GCA_964391555.1 uncultured Rhodobacterales bacterium | reverse complement strand
TGCCGCGTGGTGCGCCGCAAGGGCCGGGTATACGTGATCAACAAGACCCAGCGCCGGTTCAAGGCCCGTCAGGGCTGATCCTGCTGCAGATGTCTTGTCAGGGGCCGCCGTCAGGGCGGCCTTTGTCGTTTCGGGCGACTGAAGTGCCCGGGTTCGCACCAGAGGCCGTGCCCCTCAGTTTCGCTGCAATCCGTTGATGCTGTCGGCCAACAGCCGGACCACGGTCGCCTCCGTCAGATACCCGGTCACGGGCAGCCCACGGGCCTGCTGATACCGACGGATCGCTGCGCGGGTCCGGTCCGTGAAACGGCCATCCACCGTGCCGGGCTGCAAACCGAGATCGGCCAGCTTCGCTTCGATCAAGCGAGCGGTGATCGGGTTCAGGCGCAAGCTGCGCTCTTCGGCCCGTGCGGCATCGAGCGCCTCTTCACTGGGCCCGGAAGGTTGGGTGACGAGCGCCAATGCGGCCTGAGCCTCGGTGCGGAAGGCGCCGCGCGGAAATTCCGCCAGATAATCCCGATACGCCCGTTCGGTATTCAGGGAGCGCGCCCGGTCCCAAGCGGTCCTGTCGGCTGCCGCAGCGCTGTCGCGCCGGTCCCGGTCGATCTCGGCCAGCGCCTGTGTCGCTGTCTCCGCAAAAAGACCCTGTGGATAGCGGTCGAGATAGGCGCGGTAGCCGGCCTCGTCCCCCCGTGCCCCGGTCTCGTCCCAGAATGCCCGGTCCGCCCGTTGCCTCGCGCGCTGCTCTGCCTCGTCCGCGGCGTCGATCTCGGACTGGCGGCGCACCGCCTGCCCGGCCAACCGGGCGATTTGCTCCCGATTGAGGTAGGACGACTGCGGATAGCCGTTTTCCTGCTGCCATGACCGGATCGCCCCGCGGGAGCCGCCGCCAAAGATCCCGTCAATACCACGGGTGTTGAAGCCCAGAAGCGTCAGGTGCCGCTGGATCTCGCGCCGGTCGTTTCGGCTCAGGTCAAGCGCCTCTTCAGCCAATCGTTCGGCACGGAATGGTTCCGCCAGAATCGCTTCGATCCGGTCGCGCGCCTCTTCCGCGAATGCCCCGTTCGGCGTTGAATCCAGGTAGGCGCGATAGCCCTCGGCCGTGTCGGCCCGGTCGGCAAGCGCCCAGCGCCTGCGGTCGAGTTCCGGGTCGGGCGCCGGTGGCAGGTCGGGGACCACAACATCGACCTGCGCGTCCGGCATCAGGACCAGCGCGGCTGGCGCGAAGCCCGAGACGGTCAGCGACAGGTCCTTTGCCGCATCGATCAGGTCTTCACCGGGGCGGGTCAGGCGGTCGCGGACGAAATCCGAAGCACGCCCGATCGCGCCAGACACCACCGTGACACCCTGCGGAATGTCCAAACTGCCGATACCGGCCCGAAGGTAGGGGCCAAAGCTCCCGTCGTCAGACCGATCATGGCCGAGGACAAGCACCGCCTGACCCGGCCGCTGACGCAGGATGTTCAGCATCGTCTCGATCGGGACCGCCGCCTCGCCCATGCCAAACAACGTCGGGTAGTCGGCGTCGGCCAGCAGGAGCCAGCTGCGCTGCCCGTCCGTGACAAAACGCCCGGCGAGAACGATGACAATGCGCTCTGCTTCTGCCGCGCGATCGGCGAAGTCATTGAGCGTTGCCACGGTGTTTGCAGCGCGGCCATTCGTGCTGGCGGTCACGTCGAAGCCAAGCGCACGCAGATCGTCGGCAGCCCGCGGCACCTGTCCCGCCCCGGCCGCCCGGCCGAACGCGTCGTAGCGGTTCTGCCCGAGAATCAACGCCACGTCCTGAGCCAGAGCCGGCACGGGCAACAGCGTGAGCATCAGGGCAAAGAGGCGGGTCAGCTTTCGTGCCATCGGGTTATCTCCGGTCAGGTTTCGTAAGTGCGGCGGTCTTCGATCACGAGGCCGTCGCGGGGCAGGTCGCCGGGGCCATGGACCTCAACCCTTCCGCGCAGTTTCAGAACCTCACGGACGGTGTCTTCCATGGCCTCGCCAGCGGCAGGGTCCGCGGTCGCCTCGACCTGTACCACCATGGTATCGTTTTCTCCGTCGCGGTCGGCGATGACGCGGGCGCGGTCCACGCCAAGCTTCGCGACGAGTTCCGCCACCTGCTCGGGGCGGACAAACATACCCTTGATCTTGGTGGTCTGATCAGCGCGACCCATCCAGCCCTTGATACGCATGTTGGTTCGGCCACAGGGACTTTGCCCTGCCATGACGGCGGACATGTCCCCGGTGGCAAACCGGATGAGCGGATAGTCGGGGTTGAGCGTGGTGACCACGACCTCCCCGACCTCACCCGCTGGCACCGGATCGCCGGTGCCCGGGGTGACAATTTCCACGACAACACCCTCCTCGACGATCATTCCGCCGCCCAATGTCGTCTCGTAGGCGATGTTGCCAAGGTCGGCGGTGCCATAGGCCTGTAGACACGTGATGCCACGCTCCGTGTACCAGTCCCGCAAGCTGGGGAAGAGCGCACCGCCCGAAACGGCAGCTTTCTTGAAGAAAATCGGGAGCTTTTCGGCCTCCATCATTTCGATGATGTGTTTGAGGAAATCCGGCGTGCCAGCATAGGCCGTGCACCCGATCTCTGCCGCGGCGCGGGCCTGGGCTTCGGTCTGGCCGATCCCGGCAGGAAAGACGGTGGCCCCGACGGCCCGGGCGCCGTTCTCGAACATCAGACCCGCTGGCGTGAAATGATAGGAAAAGCAGTTCTGCACGATGTCGCCCTGCCCTATCCCGCAAGCGTGCAGGAACCGCCCGAAACGCCACCAGTCCGCGCTCGTGTTACCCGGCTCGTAGATCGGCCCGGGGGATTGGAACACCTGATCGAAAGTCGTGGCGGCTCCGGCAAAACCCCCGAAATCCTGCGTCTTTTGCGCTTCGGCGAGGTGGGATTTCCGCAAGACCGGGAGCTTCGCGAGAGAGGCAGCATCCGTGATCGTGCTGGCGTCGATCGCGGAGAGGCCGCCGGCGTATCCCGGCAGGCCTTGAGCCCGGCCGATCTGCTCCGGCAAGGCTTTGGCCAGTTCGTCAGCGCGGGCCTCCGGGCTACGGGTCTCTAGCGTGTCGTAATGGCTCATGCCGGTTCTCCCCTCGTGCCGGTTTGGTCATGGAGCGAGGCTAGGCGATCTTCGAGGCCGGGGCACGCGGTTATGCAATAACAGGAGGATATTAGCGCGGTTGGTTCTTTCCCTCATACGCGGTTCCCTTGAGGAGATGAGCCGCCGCATCGGCGGGGCGCGGTCCGGCGATGCGACGAGTGTATCTGGGCACTTTATGGCAGTCGAGCCAGAGGGGCCGCAGGACAAGTCACTTACCTCACAAAATCGCCGGGCCTCCGGGGCGGCCCGACGATGGGGCGGCGGCCTGCGGCCTTGATTCCGCCCCGGCGACGTTCCGCTAGATCTCCAACACCACCGTGCCCAGCTTGTCCCCGGTAGCCACGCTGTTGTGCGCCGCCGCCACATCGGACAGCCCGCCACCGGGCACTACCGCCGACGACAACGCCCCCGCCTCCAGCCACTCGCTCAGCTGCGCCTCGCCGCGGCGGCGCACCTCCGGCGTCAATTGGTACACGATCAGCATCCTCAGCGTGATGTTGCGGAACATGAAGCCGTAGAAATCCAGAACAGGCGACATGACCGAGGCTGACGCATAGCTGGCGATCACACCTCCGGGCCGCAGCACCTTGAGGTTGGTCTCCTGATTGGCGGCAAAGTCCACCTCGACCACCCGGTCGACACCGGCCCCGCCCGTGAGGTCCATCACCGCCTCGGCCACGTCGGCCTCCCGGTAGTTGATCCACCTCTGCGCCCCCGAATGGGCCGCCTTGTCTGCCGAACTGACGGTGGTGATGACCCGTGCCCCCGACAGCGCCGCCATTTGACAGGCATAGCACCCCACGGCCCCGGCTCCTCCGGTCACCAGTACGGTCTGACCTTCAATCGGCACGTCGGAATGGAGCGCATACCACGCCGTCATCCCCGGAATACCCAGCGTCGCGCCAGTCGCGAACGAGGCCGCCTTCGGCAGAGTCACTGCCTGAACCGACGGCAAGGCGATCAACTCCGCTGCGGTGCCGAAGGCCCGCTGCCAGCCGGCGTTCCAAAGCCAGACCCGCTGGCCAATGCGCGCAGTGTCCACGCCTTCGCCGACCGCCTCGACCACACCGGCCCCATCGGAATGCGGGATCACGCG
>CAYMMT010000122.1:0-4209 GCA_964391555.1 uncultured Rhodobacterales bacterium | reverse complement strand
AGGTAGAATTCCTTCACGTCCGGGTTCTCGCGCAGTTCAGCCGCGGGCCCGTCCATGACCACCCGCCCCGATTCAAGGATGAAGCCCTGATGCGCAAACCTCAGCGCCACGTTGGTATTCTGCTCGGCCAGCAGGAACGTCACGCCCTGCTCCTCGTTCAGCCGTTTCACGATGTCGAAAATCTGCTCGACCAATTGCGGCGCCAGGCCCATGGAGGGCTCATCGAGCAGGATCGTCTCGGGCCGCGACATCAGTGCCCGGCCAATCGCCGTCATCTGCTGTTCGCCGCCCGATGTATAGCCGGCTTGCGAGCTGCGCCGCTCTTTCAGGCGCGGGAAATAGTCATAGACCATGTCGAGGTCCGCAGCGACCGCCCCCCGCCCATCGGACCGGGTGTAAGCGCCGGTCAGGAGGTTTTCTTCCACCGTCAGGTGTTCAAAGCAATGGCGACCCTCCATCACCTGGATTACGCCGCGCTTAACAAGCTCTTCGGGATCGAGATCCTGAACCCGCTCTCCGCGATAGAGAATCTGGCCCTTCGTGACTTCCCCCCGCTCCGAATGCAGCAGGTTCGAAATCGCTTTCAGCGTCGTTGTCTTGCCCGCGCCATTGCCGCCAAGCAATGCCGTGATCCCGCCCTTGGGCACGGTCAGCGACACGCCCTTCAAGACAAGGATCACGTGGTTGTAGATCACCTCGATGTTGTTGACCTCCAGAAGGGTCTCAACCTCGGGCTTCGCGGCGTCGAGCATCGCAACTCTCCATCAGGGTTGACGCGCATCTGGCCCCGGCGGGCAAACCGCGTCCCCTTCATCTTGGCAAAAACGCATGTCCCCCGGGCGACGCAGGCAGCACCGCCCGGGGAAACCATTCGGATCAGCAGCCCGGCTCGATGCCGTTTTCGGCGGCAAAGGCCATGCTGTCCTCTTCGATCAGCGGGTCCGTCACGGCGGCATCGGACGCGATGTAATCGGTCAGAGCCGTCCAGGTTCCGGTCGATGCATCCCACTGCTGCACGATGCCGAGGCCCGAACCACCGTGATCCTCACAGGACACCGAGAACTCCGGCCCGATGCCCGGGGCCCCCCAGGACTCCATGGTCGCGGCGGTCACATCCAACGCTTCCATGCCGTCCCGCATCATCTCGGGCGTTATATTGGCCACGCCGTGGATCTCCTGCGCCTTCTCGATCGCGGCCGCGGCCAGCATCGCGGCGTACATGCCCCGGGTATAGAGGACCGACCCGATGTTGGAACCGTCACCGGCGGCATTGCCGGCCTCATGCACGTAGGTCCGGATGTCGTCGAAGACCGGCAGATCCGGGTTGACCCGGTTCATGTTCAGCGACTTGTAGCCGTTCGCGTCCATACCCGCGGGGGTGACGTCATGCTCGGCGCCAGACCACCAGTTGCCGATGAAATTCTCCATCGGGAAACCGATATTCGCAGCTTCCTGCACGGCCACCTGATTCATCACGCCCCAGCCCCACATCAGCACGTAGTCGGGACGTTCGCGGCGGATTTGCAGCCACTGGGACTTCTGCTCCTGCCCGGGGTGATCCACGGCGATCTGGGTGAAATTGAACCCATACTGGCCCGAGAGCTCTTCCAGCGTCCGGATCGGCTCCTTTCCGTAGGCCGAGTTATGGTAGAGCAGCGCTATGGTCTTGCCCTCGAGGCTGCCGCCGTTTTCCTCCAGCAGGTAGTTCACCGCCACCGAGGCCGCGTCCCAGTAGTTGGCAGGATAGTTGAAGACATTGCGGAACACCGCGCCATTGGCAGCCGACGTCCGGCCATAGCCCATGGTGTGAAGCGGGATGCCATCAGCCGTGGCCTTCGGGATCAACTGGTAGGTGATGCCGGTCGAGAGCGGCTGATAGACCAGCGCGCCTTCGCCCTTGGTCGCCTCGTAGCATTCCACGCCCTTTTCGGTGTTGTAGCCGGTCTCGCATTCCACGACCCGGACCTCGACACCGCCGATCCCGCCGTCGCGGGCGTTCAGCATGGCGAAATAGTCCTGGTACCCGTCCGAGAACGGGATGCCGCCCGCGGCGTAAGGCCCGGTGCGGTAGCTGAGGTCGGGGATCACAAGCTCCGCCAACGCGGGCCCCGAGGCCACCGCCCCGGCAATGGCCAACGCGGCCAGTTTCATCATCTTCATCGGTTTGTTCCTCCCTTTGGTTCTTGTCCGATGTCGTCTTGAAGTCCGTCAGTACGGGTCAGTACGGGAATGGCCAAAGCCGCAGCTTCTCCTTCGCGATCCGCCACAGCTGCGCGAGCCCGTGGGGCTCTGCAATCAGAAACAGGATGATCATCCCGCCAACGATGACAAGCTGGATGTGGGCCACGATATCCGTGGGCCATCCCAGCAGGTCCACGCCAATGCCTTTCAATGCAACGGGAAGCAGCACAAGAAATGCCGCCCCGGCGAAGCTGCCAAAGATGCTGCCCAGACCCCCGATGATGATCATGAAGAGAACGAGGAAGGATTTCTGGATGCCAAAGGCCTCGCCCACTTCCACGGCGCCCAGATAGACCGCGAAAAATAATGCGCCCGAAATTCCGACAAAGAATGACGAGACGGCAAAGGCCGTCAGCTTGGCCTTCAGGGGGTTCACCCCGATGATCTCTGCTGCGATGTCCATGTCCCGGATCGCCATCCACTGCCGCCCCAGAGATCCCCGCGTGAGGTTCCGCGCCACAATCGCCAGCACCGTCACAAAGACGAGGCAGATCATGTATTTCGCCCAGGCCGTTGTCTCGGGGCCGGTGACTTGAATCGGACCCACAAACCGGTCGGGCGCGTTGATCTGACCCGAGGCGGAGTAGTTGTAGAACCACGACACCTTGTTGAAGAGCCAGACCAGAAAGAACTGCGCCGCCAAAGTCGCCACGGCAAGGTAGAACCCCTTGATCCGCAATGACGGCAACCCGAAGGCCGCGCCAACCGCCGCAGTTATGCCACCTGACAGAAGGATCAGGATGACGATGTTCACGTCCGGAAAGGCGGTCATCAGCTTGTAGCAGGCATAGGCCCCCACGGCCATGAACCCACCGGTCCCCAGCGATACCTGCCCGCAATAGCCCGTCAGGATGTTCAGTCCGATCGCCGCGATCGCGTAGATCAGAAACGGCACAAAAATGGCATTGGCCCAATAATCGTTGATGACGAACGGAATGACGAGGAATGCCACGGCCAGAACCACGTAGTACCGCCAACGATCAAAGGCGATCGGGAAGGTCTGGCTATCGGCGACATAACTCGTCTTGAAGTCTCCGGCTTCGCGGTAAAACATCAGCCGCCCTCCTTCATCTTTGCGCCAAACGGCCCGAATGCCGCCCTTCTGTGGCCCGATTGACCGGTGACGTTGGGGCCACTCCTTCCGGAGCTGCCACCGGAGACGACCATGTCCACAGACGAAGATTTCATCGCAGAAGCCCGAGCGGCGGCAGAAGCCGAGCGCAGAGAGCTTGACAGAACGCTCGCCGCCGATCGCATGCGCCGGTCGCCGATGGCCAGCCCGGTCCGATGGCTCTTGCACGGGCTCTTCGAAGGCGTCCTCTTCACGCTCATCGCATTTCTCGTCGTCACCGTTGTCGCGGCAGTCGCTCTGTCCCAGACTGTCGGCATTCCCTTCCAGGCCGGCGCCGTGATTGCCGGGCTGGGGGCCGTGGTCCTCATGGGCCTCTGGACATCGCTCCGATAGAGGCTCACGTCTCACCCTCCCCGCTCGTCCGGTCCCTGTTTTCCGCGGCAAGGCGGTTCGACGGCCTGGCATAGCCCGTGGCCTCCGCATGTCGGACCAGCCAGAAATAGGCCACGGCCCCGACCGCCGCACCGGCAAAGGCCAGCATCGCCGCCGTCACCATCTGCGTGGTATTCGCCGGATCGGCGCTGAACGCGAGGTAGCCAAAGGCCCAGAACCCGGACCAGGCCACGACATTCAGAACCGCGATCAACTTGGCCATGACAATACCTCCGGCGCCACATCGTGGCCGGGTGGGCGGGTGTCGTGGCCCCCCCCGGGGGTCACGCAGGCGCCCGCGCGGATGGGACTACACGCGTTCAATGATCTTCTCCCCGAACAGCCCCTGCGGCCGGAACACCAGGAAAAGGAGCGCCAGAACATAGGCAAACCACAGCTCGGTCGCCCCTCCGAGGTTGATCACCCCGCCAAGGCACTGGCCGGTGCCAAAGCAGAACTCGAAG
>CAYMMT010000121.1:0-8583 GCA_964391555.1 uncultured Rhodobacterales bacterium | reverse complement strand
CTTCTTCTTGGCCTTCATGATGTTGGGCAGCGACGCGTAGCGCGGTTCATTGAGGCGCAGGTCGGCGGAGATGACCGTCGGCATGGTGACCTTCACGGTCTGGAGACCGCCGTCGACTTCGCGGGTGACAACGGCATGATCGCCCTCCACGTCGATGGAATTGGCGTACATGGCCTGCGACCAGCCGAGGAGTCCCGCCAGCATCTGGCCTGTTGCTCCGAGGTCGTTGTCGATGGCCTGCTTGCCGCAGAGGACCAGGCCCGGTTCTTCCTCCCTGACGACGGCGGCCAGGATCTTGGCCACAGCCAACGGCTCGATATCCGTGTGGACGTCATCTGCCGCGATCACGAGGATGGCCCTGTCGGCGCCCATGGCCAGCGCGGTGCGAAGCGTTTCCTGGCTCTGTTTGACCCCGACGGAAACGGCGATGACCTCGTCGGCCTTGCCGGCTTCCTTGAGGCGGATCGCCTCTTCCACGGCGATCTCGTCGAAGGGGTTCATCGACATTTTCACGTTGGCGAGATCGACCCCGGAGCCATCCGCTTTCACGCGGACCTTCACGTTGTAGTCGATCACGCGCTTGACCGGTACGAGGACCTTCATGCGGTATCTCTCCTAGTTGGTATGCGTCACGTCAGGGCACGTGTTAGCGCGGGCGTACGCGGCGGAACAGGCCAAAACCGCCATGTTATGGCCAACCGACGCCGCGTCTTCAGGTCCAAGTCTCGTCGAGCGCCGCTCGTCGCGGGCCCTGTGGCCCGCAACATCGCCCCGCCCGCCGTCCCGTCAGCGGTTTGCGCCCGGAATCCAGAGCACGTCGTCCTTGCCGCCGTTATTGGCGATACGCGACGCCACGAAGAACCAGTCGCTCAGGCGATTGAGGTACTTCACCGCGGCGGGATTTACCGCTTCCATCGTCGCGAGTTCCACCGAGAGCCGTTCCGCCCGCCTTGCCACGGTGCGGCAGAGGTGCAGATGGGCGGCCAGCGGCGAGCCCCCGGGCAGAATGAAACTGCGCAGCGGATCAAGGTCGGCATTCATCCCGTCGATCTCGGCCTCCAGCCGGCTCACTTGCGCTTCTGTCATGCGCAGGGGGGGATACCCTGCCTCGGCGTCCTTTTCCATGTCGGGCCGGCACATATCCGCCCCGAGGTCGAACAGGTCGTTCTGGATCGCGGCGAGTTGCGCGTCCATGTCGCTGGCTGCCTGAAGCCGGGCGAGACCGACGGTCGCGTTAACTTCATCCACCGTCCCGTAGGCCGTGACGCGCATCGAATGTTTGGCCACCCGCGCGCCGTTGCCAAGCGCGGTTTCGCCTGCGTCGCCGGTCTTGGTGTAGATCTTGGACAGAACGACCATCATTCCCCTCCCATTTGCCGGCGGATGTAGACGAAGCCGACGATCAGCACCACGGCCACGAACTGTGCCGCGATCCGGTACTGCATGAGTTTGTTGGACTTTTTCGGGTCGCCCCCGGCGCCGAAGGTGCTGATCCCCCGGATCAGAATGCCCACAACGACGAGGCAGGCAATGGCGACGATCCAGAACAGCGGGTCATTGAGCATTCGGTTGGCTTCCTTCGGTCGGGGTTCTGGTAGCGATTTAGCAGGCTGGGATCCATTGCCAAGTGCTACCCTCTGGCGAGCAAATCATCGAGCGCTCGCGCCGGAAGGAGACGCTTCAGACCGAGCATCAGGAAGGTTGGCGTCGTCACCAGATACTTTGCGCGGGGGCGTCGTGCGTCGAGTGCGTGGATCAGTTTCCTCGAGACCGCCGACGGAGGCAGTTCGAACCGGTCCTTCCCCCGACCTTCGTAAAGGCGCTCGCGCAGGCCATTGCGGTAGAGCGCGGCGCGCGGGCTCGCCTCCCAGTCGATCCAGCGCTCGAAATGGGGAATGGCGTTTTGCCGGATCCGAGAGGTGATCGGTCCCGGCTCAATCGTGACGACGTGGATCGGCGTATCCCGCATTTCGATGCGCAACGTGTCGGTCAGGCCTTCGAGCGCGAATTTCGTGGCCACATAGGCGCCGCGCCATGGGGCGGTGACAAAGCCGAGAACGGATGAGCAGTTGACGATCCGCCCGTGTCCCTGCGCCCGCAGCACGGGGATCACCGCGCGGGTCAGTTCGTGGACGCCGAACAGGTTGGTTTCGAAAATAGCGCGCAGAGCATCGGTGGGCAGGTCTTCGACGGCACCCGGGCAGGCGAAGGCGCCATTGTTGAAGAGCGCGTCAAGCGTTCCACCGGTTGCCTCCAGGACCTCCCCCAACCCCTCGGCGATCGACCGGGTATCCGAATAATCGATCTGGGGGCTCTCGAAGCCGTCGTCTTTCAGTCGGGCGCAATCTTCGGGCTTTCGACAAGAGGCAAAGACGCGCCACCCCCGCTGTCTCAGGGTGTGGGCGGCGTCCCGACCGATGCCGGAGGAGCAGCCGGTGATGAGGATGGATCTGGTCATTGGCGCACCCTAGAGTCTGGGCGCGCCTCTGCAAGTCGGTTGCAGGACCATGCGGAGCGTTCCTGCGTCGGTCAGCCACCGGACAGAAGACGTTCGGCCATCCAGCCTTCCTGTCCCGTCGCCACGTTACGCAGCCGGGCCCAGCCACTGGCGTTGACTTCGAACACTTCCACATCGGCCCCGCGGCTCAGCGTCGTGACCACACCGAACTCCGTCCCCGGCCCCGACCGCATGTTGACCCGGGTCCCGGCCACTTGACGCAGGTCGCCGGAGATCTCGGGCGCGCTGACAGGTTGCACGTCGGTTTCTGCGGCGGCGTCAGGCGACGTCACGGTGATCTCGGTTTCGGGCAGGATGTCGGCGACCGTCGGCGCGCCTTCGACAAGGCTCTCGAACAGGAATACATCAGGTTCGGCTTCGGGCTCCGGCGCGCTGACGACCGCAGTTTCGAGGCGTGCCGGGACGATTTCAGCCTCTGGCTCCGCCTCGATCGCGATGCGCGATGGGGCGGTCACGGAGCGGGTCACGATGACCTCCGTCTCGGCCTCGGGAGGTGCAACTGCGGCAACGGATGCGGCCTCACGGGTCTCAGGCACAAAATCCGCACCCCCCGAAAGTTCCCAGAATCCCCACGCCAAGAAGGCAAATGTCAGAAAAATAAACCGGATCACGGCACACTCCCCAATACAACCACCCAACCCAAATGCGAACAGCGAGTCAGGTTGTACCAAATTGATGAACTCGCGTCAGGGGAAGAATCACAGAAATTCATCAATGATCTGTTTCGCCTAGGCAAAAATTGACCCCAAGGGATGGTAGGAGATTGCGCGCAAACCGCTAGACCATGGCGTCTGCCCGCGTATAACGGGCGATATGAGCGAACCGCCCGACACGTCTGATCCTGATCAGCCCGACCATCTGCCGACGCTGGCAGAGCCGTTGAGCCGCGCGATAGGCGAGCGGTATCTGACCTATGCGCTGTCGACGATCATGCACCGGGCATTGCCGGACGCGCGGGACGGGCTGAAACCGGTCCATCGCCGCATTCTCTACGCGATGCGAAGGCTTCGGCTGACGGCAACGGGCAGTTTCCTGAAGTCGGCCAAGATCAGCGGTGACACGATGGGGGATTTTCACCCCCACGGCGACGGCGCGATCTACGACGCCATGGCGCGGCTGGCGCAGGACTTCACCATCCGTTACCCGCTCGTGGACGGGCAGGGGAACTTTGGCAATATCGACGGCGATAACCCCGCCGCGTCCCGATATACCGAGGCCCGCGTGACCGCCGCGGCCGAGGCGCTCATGGAGGGCCTCGATGAGGACGCTGTCGATTTTCGCGACAACTATGATGGGCGGTTGCAGGAACCGGTCGTCTTGCCCGCGACATTCCCGAACCTTTTGGCCAACGGCGCGTCCGGCATTGCCGTCGGCATGGCCACCAACATCCCGCCGCACAACATCGACGAGTTGATCAACGCCTGTTTGCATCTGATCAAGGCGCCGAACGCGCGGGACGAAACCCTGCTTGACCATATCCCCGGCCCCGATTTCCCGACCGGCGGTGTGATCGTGGAGCCGAAAGAGCAGATCCTCGAGGCTTACCGCACCGGCAAGGGCGGTTTCCGGCTGCGGTCGAAATGGGAGCGAGAGGACCTCGGCAAGGGACAGTGGCAGATCGTCGTCACCGAGATCCCCTATCAGGTCCAGAAGTCCAAGCTGATCGAGAAGCTGGCCGAGGTGATCCAGACCAAGAAGGTCCCGATCCTCGCCGATGTCCGTGACGAGAGCGCCGACGACATCCGCATCGTGCTGGAGCCCCGGTCTCGAAATGTCGAACCCGACGTGCTCATGGGAATGTTGTACCGCAATTCCGACCTCGAAGTGCGGTTCAGCCTGAACATGAACGTCCTGATCGACGGTGTGACGCCGAAGGTCTGTTCGCTCAAGGAGGTGCTCCGCGCTTTCCTCGACCACCGGCGCGAGGTGTTGCAGCGGCGGTCGCGGTTCCGGCTGGGCAAGATCGATCACAGGCTCGAGGTGCTCGAAGGCCTGATCGTGGCATTCCTCAACCTCGACCGGGTAATCGACATCATACGCTATGATGAGGACCCCAAGGCCGCTCTGATGCGCGAGGACTGGGGCAAGACCCACGTTCGCGCGATGGACGAGGCCGACTACGTGCCGCCCGCGATGGACGGTGAGGACGGGCTGACAGAGGTTCAGACCGAAGCAATCCTCAACATGCGCCTGCGCTCCTTGCGGCGGCTGGAGGAACTGGAACTCCTGCGCGAACAGGATGCACTGATGCGCGAGCGGGAGGAGATCGAAAACCTTCTCGAGGACGAGGGCCTCCAGTGGAAACGGATCGCGGAGGAGTTGCGCGAGGTGCGCAAGACCTTCGGCAAGGACGCAAAAGGCGGTGCCCGGCGGACGTCCTTCGCCGAGGCGACCGAGGTCGAAGAGGTCCCGATCGAGGCCATGATCGACCGCGAGCCGATAACCGTGGTCTGCTCCAGGATGGGCTGGATCCGCGCCATGACCGGCCATATCGACCTGACGCGCGAACTGAAGTTCAAGGATGGTGACGGCCCCGGCGTGATTTTCCACGCAGAAACCACCGACAAGCTTCTGCTCTTCGGCTCAAATGGGCGCTTCTACACGCTGGCCGCGTCGAACCTTCCCGGCGGACGGGGCATGGGCGAGCCCGTGCGCCTGATGGTGGACCTTCCGAACGAGGCCGAGATCATCAGCTTGCGCATCCACAAACCGGACGCGCAGCTACTCGTGGCATCGTCCGTCGGCGACGGTTTTGTCGTGGCCGAGGCAGAGGTCGTGGCCCAGACCCGCGCGGGCAAGCAGGTTCTGAACGTGAAGGCCCCGGCAACGGCCAGGGTGTGCCGCACGACGGAGGGTGACAGCGTGGCCGTGGTGGGCGAAAACCGAAAGTTGCTGGTCTTCCCACTCTCTGATCTACCTCAGATGGGCCGCGGCAAGGGCGTGCGGCTGCAGAAATACAAGGACGGGGGCCTGAGCGATGCCACCACCTTCGGATATGACGCCGGACTCAGCTGGTCCGACCCCGCCGGCCGCACCCGAACCGTGGCCGCGCCGGAGCTCGACGAATGGCGCGGCGCCCGCGCAAGTGCCGGCCGCATGGCCCCCCGCGGTTTCCCCCGCGACAACCGCTTTACCTGACCCCAGTCCGGCCGACGGGCAGCTTCGGACAGAGTTTGTCGGCACGCCCGGGCCGCTTTTCAGATTGTCGCTCTGGACCGGGTTTCTGACGGTTCTCACACTGGGGCTCTACCGGTTCTGGATGAAGTCACGTCTGCGGCGCTGGTATTGGTCGTCGGTCCGGCCGGGCGGCATTCCGCTGGAATATACCGGCCTGCCGTCGGAGAAGCTTCTGGGCTTTCTGATCGCGGTCGTGATCCTCGCCTTCTACATCGGGGTCGTGAACCTGATCCTGATGTTCCTGAGCCTGTCGCTCCTCGCCGAAAATCTCGCGGCCTATCTGGTTTCCTTCCTCGGGGTGATACCGCTGTGGTTTTTCGCCCGGTACCGCATGCGCCGCTACATCCTCGCGCGGACCCGCTGGCGAGGCATCCGTTTCGGCCTGTTGCCGGGGGCATGGGGCTATGCCGTGCGCGCCATGGGGCATTGGATTCTGACGATCCTGAGCCTCGGCATACTCTGGCCGCGCATGACCTTCGGGCTCGAGAAATACCGCACGGATCGCACCTTCTTTGGCTCCACCCGCCTGACGCAAGGCGGGGAATGGGGCATGCTGATGCCGCACTACGTCCATGCCCTCGCCGGCGGCATCCTGAGTGGCGGGTTTGCCCTTGTGAGCCTTGGCGACCATCCCAACTTCGGATGGTTGCTCCTCGTTACGGTGCCGTGGCTCTTCTACGGTATCTGCCATTACCAGGCGGGTGCGACGCGAGAACTCGCGGCCACCAAGTCGGCCGCCGGCATCGGCCTCGATGCGCGGCCAAGGCCCCAGCGGGTCACGCGGATCTACCTGTTTGGCACGCTTGGCGCGGTCTTGATCCTGCTTGTTCCCTTTCTTGCGATCTCGGTCGCGATCCTCGCCATGCAGGGCAACGACGCGCTCTTCGCGGCGCTGCCTCCGGCGGTTTGGGCGGCGCTGGGCGCGCTGCTCTATTTCGTGGTGTTCCTGCTGTGGTCCACGCTCCGGCACGTCTACATTCTCATGCCGCTTTGGCGCCACTATGCCGAAACCCTCACCGTCACGGGCGCCGAGTCCATCCTTCCGGTCGAGCAACGCGGCCGCGACGGCTCGCGCGAGGCTGGCGGATTTGCCGAGGCGCTGGACGTGGGAGCAGCGATATGAGCACGCTGATTGGCGTTGGGTCCCGGGTGGAAGACGTCTCGACACGGGCGCTCCATTTCGACGGACAGACAGCCGCGCCGCGGCTTGTGAAGCTGCGGTTTGACGACACTGCCCAGGCACTGATCGAGGACGGTGCTGGGGACCTTTGCTGGCCGTTTTCCGCAATGCGGCGCCTCGCCGATCAGGCGGGCGCGGGGCAGATCGTCCTGCGGCTCGAAGGCGACGCGACCCAGCGGCTCCTGATCCGGGATCCGCAGGCCATTCGCCTGATCGAAGCCCGGACGCCGGATCTTGACCGGGCGCCCAAGGTCCCGGGCCTCTGGCGCCTCTGGGCCTGGGGGGGCGCGGCCATCGCCTCTGTCGCGCTCATCCTCTTCGTTCTCGTGCCGGCCATGTCCGACCAACTGGCCGAGTTTCTCCCGCCCGAGGGCGAACGGGCGCTGGGCGAGGCCACGTTTGACCAGATCCGCACGACCCTTGACGACACCGGGATCGGTGGATTGCGGGTCTGCGAAGGCCCCGGCGGCCTCGCCGCCTTGGCCAAGATCGAAACGCGTCTGACCGGGACCGCGGACCTGCCGACCGATCTTACCATACATGTCCTTGACCACCCGATCGTGAATGCTTTCGCGTTGCCGGGCGGGATCGTGGTGTTTTTCGACGGCTTGTTGCAGGAGGCCGGAACTCCTGACGAGATCGCCGCCGTTTTTGCGCACGAGGTCGGCCATGTTGCCGCCCGGGACCCCACGCGCATCGCCCTGCGTTCAGCTGGGTCCATTGGGGTGCTGGGCCTGCTCCTTGGCGATTTTGCCGGGGGCGCGGCGGTTCTGTTCCTGACCGATCGCGTGATACAGGCCGACTACACGCAAGAGGTCGAGGCGGCCGCTGATCTCTACGCTCACGAGATGTTGTTGGCTGCCAACCTCCCGCCGTCGGCGATCGCGACGCTCTTTGAACGGCTCGCCGCTGACGGGGGCGAACCGCCCGATATCGTTCAGCATTTCCTGTCCCATCCGGCCATGGGCGACCGGATTGCCGCTGCCGAAGCCGCCACACCGAAGGGGGCCAGTTTCGCTCCGGTCCTGACCGAGGACGAATGGCAGGCCCTGCGCGCGATCTGCGATTGATTGCGCCGCTGGCAGGCTTGGGCTACGCAAGGTGGACCGAGACCGAGGGGGGGTCCTATGAACCGAATTCTGCCGTTTCTTGCCTTGTTTGTCCTGCTCTCGGCCTGCGCCCGGGATGACCTGACGCTGCCGCCTGAAGCGATCGGCAATTTCCAGGCCGGTCACCTTCTGGCCGTCGCGCCTGACCCGACACTCGGGCCGTTCTCGCGCCGCGCGGAAGAGGGGCAATGGGTCGAGGCCATGCAGACGGCGCTCGAAGACCGTTTTCGCGACCGGTTTCCGGGCGACCGAACCTATCACTTGGGTGTTGCCGTGCAGGGCTATGTTCTTGCGCTTCCGGGCATTCCACTGGTCTATTCCCCACGGTCCGTGCTGATTTTCCAGGTGAATTTCTACGATGACGCCACGCGGGCACGGCTGAACCCGGAGCCCATTCAACTCACCGTTTTCGAGGCCTGCTGTACCGTTCCGATCCTCGGGTCGGGTCTCACGAAGACCAAGGAAGAGCAGATGGAGGCGCTCAGCTTCAACGCCGCCCGGGCGATTGAACGGACCATGCGGGAAAACGGGCAATGGTTTGGCGGTGTCGCGGAGACACTTGCCGACGACGACACGATCCGGGAAGGCAACGTTCTTGT